>CAIKHZ010000370.1 GCA_903827375.1 Akkermansiaceae bacterium | reverse complement strand
TGGTCGGCAACACCACTCCCGCCGATTCCGGCACCACCCTGACCACCGGCATGATCGGCAAAGGCCGCAATTTCACCTCCGGCAGCGGTATTCTGGTCGGCACTAATCTAACCAACTACCCAACCGGCTCCAATCCCCACTCGTCGGAGGCTTGGATCCGTGCCAGCGTCGCCGGCACCAATGTGATGGGCTGGGGCATCGAGCAGGGGCAGGGTAAGGTGGTGATGCAATTCGCAAGCCCGCCCCACATGAACATGGATTGTTATTTTGGCGGTGGCAACGTGACGGGTGCCAGCACGCTTGCGTTGTCCCAGTGGATCCATGTTGCCCACACCTATCAGAACGGGGCGGCCAAGATGTATGTGAACGGCGTGTTGGATGGCAGCAGCACCGGTGGCACGATGGCGATCCCGACACCCTCCAGAATGTATATCGGCGGCTGGTATGGCTACAGCTACGTCGGTGACATGGATGAGGTCCGCATCTCCAACGTGACCCGCTCGCCAAACTGGATCAAGCTGGAGTATGAAAACCAAAAACCCTTGCAAACGTTGCTAGGCAATCTGGTGCAAACTGGCTCGACGTTTTCCGCCACGCCGCCGTCAGTGACGATGAACGAAGGAACGAGCACCACTCTCAGCGGTCAGGCCGGTGGTGCCCAAAAAGTCTATTGGAGCCTCATCCAAAATGGCGTGGAAACCATCCTCGCCACTGACCAGTTCACCTGCAACGTGAGCGCCGGTCGGGTCACAGGGAACCAATCTTTCGTCATCCGCTTCAAGGGCGTCTATCCTGCGGGAAATCAAACGGTGGATATTCCCGTCACAGTTACCGACACGATTCCCGATCCGGTGTTCACCCTGAGTGCTTCCACCAGCCAGTGGGATGGCCGCCAATCCATGACCGTCACCCCTGTCATCTCCAACCTCGCAGCTCTGCAGGCCGCCGGCGTGGCCAACCTCAACTACTCCTGGAGCGTGGCGGGTGTGGCCGTTGCCAAGACGATGACCGCTGGCACGCCAACCCAGCCCGGTGTGCTCACACTGACCCGCGCCCAAGGCAGCGGCCCGATGACCGTGACGCTGGTCCTTGATAACGGCGGCACTCTGGTGTCTAGCAGTGCGTTGGTTACCGTTCGAGAGCCTGCCACCGATGCCTGGGTGCAACGCACGCCGGGAGCCACCGAGAAAGCGGTCAATAACCAGTTTTATGCGCGGGACCCAAGCACGAACATGGGAACGATTTATTACAACGGCACGGGTGCCGGTACAACCCCTGTCTATCTGAAGGTTTTTGCCACACCCAGCGGGGGATCCGAGGCGCAATACGGGCCAACCCTCCGCCAAACACCGGTGGCAGGGGCCTATGGATTCAGCGCGCCGATCGCCGCAGGCAAGGTGACTTACAGGGTGGAGTTTGGCACGACCAGCGGTGTAACCGACACGCTAAGCGCCACCGTGACAAACCTGGTCTGCGGCGATGCCTATATCATCGACGGGCAGTCAAACGCCTTGGCCGTGGACAACACGGCACCTAACGACAATACCACGGATCCGTGGATCCGAACCTATGGCCTGACATCGGGCTGGGGATATGCGATCAGCAAAGGCACGGAAATGCAACTCGGCCTGTGGGGTTGGTATTTGGCCAAGTCCATGACAGCCACCTACAACATGCCGGTGTGCTTCATTCAAGGAGCCGTAGGAGGCACACGGATTGACCAGCACCAGCCCAATCCAGCGGGCCATTCGCAGGCGGGGAGTCTCTATTCGATCTACGCCAGCATCTACAATCGGGTGATCGGGGGCAATTTGAGCCACGGCATTCGCGGCGTATTTTGGCACCAAGGGGAAAATAACAGCGGTGCAGCAGCCCCCACCGGCGACTGGGATTACAAGTCCTATCAGCAATACTTCATCGATATGTCGGCCGCATGGAAACAGGATTTTCCCAATCTTCAGCGTTATATCATCTATCAGGTGATGCCGGCTCCTTGTGCGATGGGACCCAAAGGCGACCAACTGCGCGACGTGCAACGCACTCTGCCAAGCTTGTATTCGAAGATGCATGTCCTGTGCACCCTGGCAACACCCGCTTATGAGGGATGCCATTTTAACCCCACCGGTTACCAGAATTTTGCCAATCTGACCGCTCCATTGGTGGGGCAGGACTTCTACGGAGTCGTCCCTGCCATGTCGGTCACCGCGCCAATCTTGCGCCGCGCCTATTACACGAGCGCCACCAGAACCGAGATTGCCCTGGAGTTTGACCAAGATATGTCATGGAGCAGTTTCTCAATGCCGAATTACTATCTGGACAAGGTCGCCAGCAAGGTGTCCTCGGGCAACGTCGATGCGGTGAAAAAGAATCTCATCAAACTCCAATTGTCCGCCGCCGGCACCGCCACCTCCACCCTCGATTATCTGGAGGACGCCCACTGGAGCTATGGCGAAGCCGTCTCGAGTTTGCTCTACGGCGTCAACGGCATTCCCGCCCTCAGCTTCGCCGATGTTACTATCGCACCTCCGGCTCCGTCCCTGCTCACCGCCACCGCGAGCAATGGCCAGGTAGCGCTGAGCTGGACCGCAGCCACCGGTGCCACGGCATACAACGTAAAACGCGCCACCACCAACGGCGGGCCATATACACTCATCGGCACGGCCTCAGGCACAAGCTATACCGACACGGCGCTGACTAACGGCACACCTTATTTTTACGTGACATCGGCCACCACCACCGTCAGTGGAACTGTCGGCGAGAGCCCGGACTCTAACCAGGCCACGGCCACACCGGGTTCGCCCTATGCATCTTGGGCCGCCAATGCCGCTCAGGGCTTGAGCGCTGGCGTCAACGATGGTCCGATGGACGACCCCGATCACGATGGTATCCCCAACTTGTTGGAGTTTGTCCTCGGCGGCAACCCGATGGCGGCCTCTCGCACGATTCTTCCGGTTCTCACGCACAACGGCGGTGTCTGGGCCTTCGAGTATGACCGCAGCGCTGCGTCGATCCCTCCGGGTACCATCCAGGTGGTGGAGTATGGCAGCGATCTGGCCGGTTGGACGGGCGTGACCATACCTGCCACCACCAGTGGCAGCGTGACGGTCACGCCGGGCAGTTCGTCAGATCATATCCAGGTTGCGATACCCTCTCCGGGGGCCAGAATCTTTGTCCGACTCAAAGGCATCCAGCCATAATCCTCCGCGCTGGGTATGTATTCTACGTCCGCCATGCTCCCGGTAACCTTCCTCGCCTCGCTCCATTCCACACTGGATGAAATCACAGCCGCCGGTCTTTACAAGCGAGAGCGGCTCATCGATTCCTGCCAGAATGCCAGCGTCCGCCTTCACGACGGCCGCAACGTGATCAACCTTTGCGCTAACAATTACCTCGGGCTGGCGGATCACCCGGAAGTCGTCGCCGCCGCTCGCGCCGCGTTGGAGCGCTGGGGCTTTGGGATGGCCTCTGTGCGCTTCATCTGTGGCACCCAAACACTCCACAAGCAACTTGAAGAGAAACTCTCCGGCTTTCTTGGCACCGAAGACACCATCCTTTATCCAAGTTGCTTCGACGCCAACGGCGGTCTTTTCGAAGTGCTGCTTTCCGAACACGACGCCGTCATCTCAGACGCCCTCAACCACGCATCCATCATCGACGGCGTTCGCCTATGCAAAGCCCAGCGCTTCCGCTACGCCAACAACGACATGGCTGACCTCGAAGCCCAACTCCAGGCGGCCGACGCAGCCGGTGCCCGCTTCAAACTCATCACCACCGACGGCGTGTTCTCGATGGACGGCATCATTGCCAAACTCGACCAAATTCACGCGCTGGCCGAAAAGTACCAGGCCATTGTGCATTTTGACGATTGCCATGCCACCGGATTTCTTGGGGCCCGCGGCCGCGGCACCCACGAACATTGCGGGCTGTTCGGAAAAATCGACCTCACCACCGGCACCCTTGGCAAAGCCCTCGGAGGTGCCTCTGGGGGTTATACCTCTGGCAAAAAGGAAATTATCGACTTGCTGCGCCAGCGCTCCCGCCCCTATCTCTTCTCTAACAGTGTGGCTCCCCCCATCGTGGCGGCAGCCATCCGGGTCCTGGAAATGCTCGAGGATTCCACGGTTCTGGCAGATCGCGTCAAGGACAACACCGCCTATTTCCGCAACGCCATGGCCGGCACAGGCTTCACGATCAGCGGTACCTCCCACCCGATTTCACCCGTCATGTTGGGCGATGCCGCCCTTGCCCAGCGCTTCGCCGATGTCCTCCTAGAGCGGGGGATCTATGCCGTCGGCTTCTTCTTTCCAGTTGTGCCGCAGGGGAAAGCCCGCATCCGCACCCAAATCAGCGCCGCTCATTCCCGCGAGCAACTCGACCAAGGAATCGACGCCTTCATCCAAACCGGCAAACAGCTAGGTATCATTTGAGCCGCTAACGTCGAATCCAGCCGGCGGACATGGCCTCAAACACCCTCAGAACTCAGCGCTCGACAACACATTCTTACCGTTACAGCCTGTCCACCGTTACAGCATGTCCTTGCCGACATAGGACCCGGGTTTGGTGGTGCGGGCAACTCCTATCTTCACTCCGGCTTCAAGCGAGGTGTTGACGCCTGTTCTAACGCCATCGCCGAGCACCGCGCCGTACTTGACGCGGCCGGTATCAATCAGCCGCCCGTGGATCATCGAGAGGTGGTTGCGGCCGTCATGGCGGTGGTTTTCCGTGCAGGTGCCGGCCCCCAGAGTGACATGAGCCCCGATGATGGAGTCGGCCACATAGCATTGGCGGGATACGTAGGTGTTGTTATAGATGATCGAGTTTTTGACCTCGGCACCGTTGCCAACAAAGCAATTTGAGCCGATGGAGGTGGCACCTCGGATGTAGGCATTGGGTCCGATTTGGCTGTTAGGTCCAATCAATACGGGGCCGTTGATGACGGTGCCCGGATGAATGACGGAACCCTTGCCCAAGCGAACGCATCCGGTGAGGGTAGCCAGCGGGCTGACGTCACCCAGCAGCGAGGTTTCATCCATCATGGCGAGCACTTCTTCGTTCATGCGCAGCAGGTCCCATGGGTAAACCACTGGGAAACAAACGGCGTCGGTGATGATGTGATCGAGGCATTCCTCGGGATGGTCATCGCCCTTCCACGCAAGAAGGTGGCCATCGCTATTGCAGAGGCGGGCGGAGTTGGGGTTGCGGGCCAGTAGCAGCATGGCCCCTAATTCGATCCAATTATCCAGAGGCACACGGATGGTGCGCGGACAGGCATCTGCGGGATCCACCAATTGGAATCCGGCACGTGATAACTCAGTGGTGAGTAAATCACGCATCGGCAGGTTGGCAATCAAACAGGCACCAAGCTCACGATTCGCGGTAATCGGAGCGCACAGGGCAGGATTTCGCGGCGGTAGCAAGGAGGCTTGCATAGTAACGTAAATACATCACAGATTGCGGTTGGTTGTTCAAATTATTTTCGATTTATCAAAGATATTTGGATTTTGCGGCCACCGCAGGTTTCCCCCTCGATGGCGACCACTGCGCGGCGACCTTGGATCTCGGCACGCAACCGCTTGGGGGCGGCACGGCACATCCGGACGTCCGCAGCTGCCAGATCGGCCGTGAGTTCGAATCCCTCGCCCATCGCCGTCACGGAGTAACGATAATGAAGGACGGCTACCGCCAGAAATGGGTCCATGAGGTCGTGAAACACCCGCGTGGCACCGTGCAAAAAGGGGGCTGCCGCGATCACCTCGTGCCAGACGACGGTGGGTTCTGCGATGCACGGGACGCGAGCCAGCAGAATTGCCAGCATGGCCAGTACCCCGGTGGGTCGGCCTTCGAAGGGGTCAGCGTAAAGCACGCCTTCGGCGAGGAAAAGCGATAGCCGCTCGCGATGGCGGGAGGATGCCAAACTGAAGCGCCCGGATTCGTCAAATTCCAGCAGTACATCCTCCTGGGTGCCGCCATTGTCAAATTCATAGGTGCCCGGCAGCCAGCCGCTGAAGCACCCGTGCAGGGCCGCCGAGGGCAGGGCAGGCCGCAGGCGGGCATCTTGGCTGGGAACCCCGGATAGGTGGTAGGTTTCCAAGCCGCTGGCCGCGTCGCGCTCAATGAAATGTTTCAAGACGAAGGGGGTGGTCGCGGCACCGGGCAGTGGGCCGGCTTGCACGTGGAGATGCAGGTGGGGCACAGGTGAGCGGCCTGAATTGCCGCAGCTGCCAAGGAACGCGCCGTCCCGCAACCGCTGTCCCTGGCTGACGGCCACCGAACCTTGCAGGAAATGCGCAAGCATCACGTGAAAGCCCAGATCGGACCGCAGCATCACGAAATTCCCCCAATTCGCTTGCGGGTTGTTGTCGCCCACCGGGTTGTCTGGCACTTGGTTTTCCACTGCCACGACCGTACCGGTCACCGGACAATAGACCGGTGTTTCAAAGATCCCGAAGTCGCGCAATTCCGCTCCGTCGGCATTCCACGATCCCGCGGCACCTGGCACCTCGAAATCCAAGGCGTGGCGCCACCACCCCCGGTGCGTCAGAGCGCCGTCAAACCCCTGCGTCACCACTCGCTCACCAGCCCCAGGCAGGAATACCGCAGGCTGGTAGTAATGCGGAAACCGAAGCGCGCTGATTTGCATCAACCGTGCCATGCCCTCCGGTTGCAGAGTGGTCCATGGTGAGACAATCAAGCCAATCGGGCGCGGCAACAGGCGCAGCGCTGCCATCACTCCTAGCACCACAAGGTTGTACGGCAAGGCCCCCACGCCAAGGCCGAACCATCCCATCCACACACTCAGCGCCACTGCCACCAGCGCGGTCATTCCGCCGCCGACCACTGCCAGCAGCAAACTTGCGCGGTTCGGCACTTGGTAGCCCGCCCCCAACGCCACCCCCGCCAGCAGGAAGTTGAACCCACACCAGGTGGTGCCCGTCGCCCCCATCGGCAACCCTAACATCCAAAGTGTCGCAGCGCCAGCCACATAGCCGAGGGTGGCCATGACAGCGCCCAGCGGTGAGCTGAAAACCAGCGCCACGTACACAAGGATACCGGCTCCAGCCGACGATTGGAAAACCATCGCTGCAAACGCCCGGAAGAACCCCTGCAGCACATCCGGCATGGCAAGTAAATCGATTTGGCTCGTGGCACTTGCAACCTGTGCGACCACTTGTTGGCCGCCCGAGCCGACTCCAGTGAAGTGCAACAAACACACGACGATGACCGCCGGCAGGCTCTGCACGGAAAGCCCCATGCGAGAGCCAATCCAGCCTTGCATGCCAATGGTCAGGAGCAGCGAAAACACCGCCGCCGCCGCCCATAACATCACGATCACTCCCGGTGCCCAACCGCCCAGCATCCCGGCCAGCACCATCGCACTGCAAGCCAGCAGGGGATTGAACAACGCAAAGCCGCTGCGGATCCACCCGCGGTCCACCTGCAGCACCCAGGCCAGGCAGGCAGCGGCCAGCACCCCGGCCAGTCCCGCCAGCCCGATCCATGGGACGCACAAATTGAGGGCGAGCATGGCCCAGCCGAAGCGCAGGTCGGTGGAATAGAAGATGATGGCGTAGGTGCGGGGCAAGGCGGCGATGATCGAGCGCGGCAGGGATTTTTCATCGGCCGCCCGGTGGGTCCCTTGGGGAAAGGGAATCATGGCTCATGACGGCCGATGGCCGCAGTTGGTTGCTCACCCTCTGCCAAATGTCCTGGCACAAGTTCCGGTCCTTGGACGTCCTCGAGAACCTCGCGCCGCCGAATCAAATGCACCCGGCGGCCCAGATCAATCATCACCACCGCTGGGCGGTAGGCAATGAACTGCATCGATTGGGTCATGTTGTATGCTCCCACTGGATGCATCACCACCGCATCCCCAGCTTTTAAGTCGGGCAATGCCGCCTCCTCGCGAATGACGTCGATATTCATGCACAGACAGCCGTACACCGTCGTCGGTTGCATCCCCGGCGCGGTTTGCGTTGCCGGATAAATCGATGGCTGATACCAGGCGGTGGTGTACAAAATGTTGATGCCAGCATCCAATACCACTGCGTTGCGGCGGGTACTGCCAAGCCCGTTAGCCACGCCCCCCTTGCCATAGGCTCGCACCGCTGATGCCACCGTAGGACCGCCTTTGCCGTAGGCGGCCAAGGCCCCATTCGCATCGGGCATGCGGCGTTGCTTCACCGCCACGACGCTCGATATCAGGTAGCCCGCCTCATCGACCAGAGCGCGTCCAGTTTCCAGATAGAGTTTGGGCAATGGGCAGCCCTCAGGCCATCCTTGCTTGATGCTGCTGCAAATCGCGCTGGCGTAATCATCAAATCCCGGCGTCGCTTGCTCCGGCGGGAGGTATTGGCCGTGGAGCCGGGCATGCGAGGCAAAACCACCGCCCAGATTGAGGTATTCCACCAGATCGCCGCCGGTCTCCTGAGCGGCGATGGCCAACCCGACCACCGCCTTGGTGGCCGTCGCATAGGCACCCGCATCCAACATGAAGGTGCCGACGTGGCAGTGGATTCCTCGGATCCGCAGGCGGGTGTTTTCGCGCGTCCAGGTCATCATCCGCAGTGCCTCGCCGTCATCCGCGCTGAAGCCGAACTTCGACCACACCGCATGAGTGCCGGTATCCACATGCACTCGAATGCCGACCGCGATGGTCGTTTGCAATTCCTCCGCCAGGCGCGCCAAGACCACAATCTCATCGCGATTGTCCACTTGGATCATGGCCCCCTCGCTCACGGCCCGGCGCAACGATTCCACACTCTTCCACGGACCGTTGAAAATGATCTGCTTCCCCGCGATCCCATTGTGCCGCGCTTTCTCGTATTCAAACCCAGACACCACCTCGGCAATCGACCCTTCCTGATGAAATACCCGGCAGATCGCATTCAAATAGTTCGTCTTGTACGACCACGCAAACGTCACATCCGGATAGACAGACTCAAACGCCTGACGCACCCCACGGATTTTTTCGCGCAAATTTGCTTCGGAAAACACAAATAGCGGGCTGCCATGGGTCTCTATCAGACGGCTCACGGGCACGCCGTCGATGGCGTCCATCACAGGAACGCGTCCCAGTCGTTGTGGATTGGCGGTGGTTTGGCACACCCGGCGGATTGTCGGCGCTACATAAGGTTGAAGTTTCATGCTGAAATGGAGTTTGATGTTAGATTGTGATTGATGGAATTTGGCAACGCGTCAAGCAGGGCCGAGATTTGGCCCATATCGCCGCTAACCTCGATTTGGTGACGCAGGAAAAACCGTCCGGGTGCGGGTTGCGGCAGCAGGCGCACCGGTCGTTGGAGCATCCACTCGACCCATGCGGCGGGGAAGTTAGCGCCGAGTTGGGCAGGAAAGCCGACCCACGCCGGGAATCGCGGATTGATCTCGATGAGCCGGTAGCCATCGTCTCGCTGGTCACGGATGAATTCCAGCTCAAACGGTCCACTCCAGTGAGTCGCGGCCATCACTCGCCGGGTGATTTCATCCAGCCGCAAATCGCGTACCACCACCGAGCCATTGCCCTTGCCTTTGTCGCTGACAATTAACTTGCGCAGCGCACATGAGCCTAACAATCCGCCCTTGCCGTCGCCCAAGCCCATCACGTTGAACTCGGTGCCCAGCAACGGCTCCTGCACCAACAGCGGCGGCCCCCAATCCGCTAGAATCGCCGCCCCTGCCGCCGCCAACCCTGCCGGATTGTGAACCAACACCGCATCATAGAACGGACCTTTCAGGAAAACCGGATAACCGGCCGCTTCCGCATGCTCGAGAGCCTCGCCGACGTCGCGGGCTATGGCGGTGGCCGGAGTGGCCACCTCGCAGTGCTCGGCGAGTGCCGACAATTGCGCCTTGCCGCAGCGGGCCAGCACTGCCGGATCCGGTAGCCGCACGCCGATGCCCAGCTCAGCCAATTCCTCCGACGCCCCGGCAAGCATTACAATCTCGGCGTCCAATGTCGGAATGAACCAATCAAATGGCGTGGCCGCTCGCACTTCTGCCAGTCGCGTCAGATAGGGACCCAGCCCGGCCGTCGGATAGGGCATGGCGTGACACACGTCCGGCCCCCCCGCCACATACACACCACTTTCAAATGCATTGTAAACAAGGCCGACGATGAAGGCGTCGGGCCACGCTTGGCGAATGGCTGCGGCGATCGAGGCACCGGGTTGCGGGTTTTCGCCGCGGTGCATGCCACTAACGGCGATTCTGATGGGTTTCATAGCCAGCCGAGTTGTTTGAGGTCCCACAGGAAGGCGTCCACGTCGCAGCGCACGGTGATGCGCTCCACGTCATGGCTGGTCACGAGTTGCGCCACCACTTCGTCGATGCTGGCACCGCGTTGCAGAGCACGCAGGCACAGCAATCCGGTGCCACTCACTTGATAGCTTTCGCCGGTGTTCGGGTCGAAAACAAAGCCGCGCTCATTGAGCATCAAATCTTCAAGCCGCGTCAGGTCGGTTTCTACAGTCATGGTTGTCATGGGTTTGGATGGGTGAAAATGTTACTTGCTGGCTTCCAGTCCTTGTTTGGCATACTGATAGTCTGGGTTGATGCTCACGAGGCGCCGGAACAACTGCCGGGCCTCGGCTTTCTGACCCTTGTAAAATTCCGCCCAAGCGGCACCGCTGATTGCATCGGTGTCTTCCGGATACAATGCCAGCACACACCGGTAGCGGCCCAATGCCTTTTGATAATCCTTGGCTTGAAACGCCCCCCAGGCCACCGCCAGCAACGCCCGATAGTTCGTCGGCTCAAGTTGCAGAACCAGATCTCCTGCCCGAGCCGCCGCCGCCACATCTCCCTGCTCCTGCGCAACGGTCAACAGCCCCAGGCGCGGACTCAGCGCAATCCCCTGCTGCCTCATCGCACTGGCATAGTGCCGGTTTGCCTCGTCGTATTTCTTTTGCCTGTAGGCTAACCACCCGGCACGCATCGTCGCCAGATAGCCGTCGCCGCCGTTCTTGGAGTAGGCCATCGTCTTGGCCAGCGCCTCAGCGCTTTCACCACTCTTCTCGGCACTCAGCGAGGCCTGCCACAGCGAGCCTAGCATTTCCTCCTTGGTTTTGCGCTCAGTTTGCTCGGTGTTGCCCGTGGCAAGTGCGATGACTGGAAGCATCAATAGTAGGGTTCTTTTCATGGGGGTTTGGGTTGAGGTTCGGGCTCAATCTCCATCCCATTTGTAAAGCCCGTATGTCAACCAAGGAGAAAATTGTTAAGATTTCGTAAGTGCCAGCCCATGCCTCAAGACTGCAATCGATGAGCAGCTCCAGAACTCACTGTTCGACCTCACTTTCGACAACGGTACGAGCCAGCCGGATTCCCTAACTGCCAGCGGCGAGCGGAAGCGCAATGCCTCAAACAAATGTTACCATGCGAGGACTGACCCCTTTGGGATCAGTCCGCCATGTAGAGGATGCGGCCGCAATTTTCGCACTGGACGAGTTCTTTACCGGCCTGGGCATTGATGGCGGTGGAGGCGATCACCTTCATGTGGCAGCCACCGCAGCGATTGTCGGCCATGGGGGCCACAGCGAGGCCGAGCTTGGTGCGCATGAGGCGTTCATAGAGCGGCAGGGCGGAGCCCGGAACCTTGCTGGCGAGATTGGCGCGATCGGAGCTGACCTCGGCCTGCTCGGCAAGCATGCGCTGTTGGCGCTGGGCGATGGAGGTGAGGTCCTCGGCGATGAGTTTTTGGGTGTGGGCCAGAGCCGCCTTGGCAGCTTGGTGGAGTTCCCGACAGCGATCGACCGCCTCCATCGCCTGCAATTCCAGGGTTTCAAATCCGTCGATCTCCTTCTCGTATCGGGCAATTTCGTGGTTAAACGCCTGGTACTCGTCGTTTTTACGGGTTTCGAATTGTTGGATTTTGAGGCGTTTGATCGTGGTGCGGCGGGTCTCGGTATCGAGCTCGATTTTTTTCACTTTGAGTTCGGCGGCGAGCAGGGCGTCATGAGCCTTGCTGACGGCGGCCTCATCGCCGGCGAGTTTGGATTTGGCGCGAGCCTCGTCAATGGGGAGTTTTTCAAGGTCTTTGGCCAGCGCCATCAGGCGGCGATCACGGTCTTGGAGGATCAATAGGGCGCGGACTTCGTCAAGCATGGGCATGGCTAGCGGACTGGGCCGCCAAGCACAAGCCTCAAATGATCACTGGACAAGAGTTGGGTGCAGGGAAGAGCAAAGATCTTGGGAAAAAAGCTTCTGAAGAGGGGCACACGATGAAGCCGGCCGGACCTGCCGCACGATGGCGGGATTACTCCTCCTGGACGTCTTCTTCAGGGGCGTCCGGGGCATCGGGCATTGGGGCGATGAGTCCGGCACCGCCGCCTGCGTCGAATTGGAGGCGCAGGCCGCCGCCATTGAAGTTCTTGTCGATGTTAAGTTTTTCGAGGCGGGAGCGGACTGCGGGCGGGGCAGCTGCTTTGTCTTGCTCGGTATCCCAGGGGCCGGACCATGTCACCTTGTTCGCCTTATCCCTGATGGTGGCTTCCTTGCCGCCATCAGCCGATTTCATTTCGACGCTGCCTTGGTCATCGGCCATGCGGAAGATGGCACTGCCTTGAATTTGCACGCCACCCCCGGGAACCACTTGCAGCTCACCGGGTACCACCATGCCGTTTTTCATCGCATCGGCCATGCGTTTTTGCATTTCCTTCATTGCGTCGCCCATTTTTGGCAGGTTGTTGCCGGGGATGGCTTGAGGGATTACGGCACCGTTCTGCATGGCACGCAGTTGGCGCTCGATGGCCTCGCGAATGCCCTTGGCTTGTTCCTGTGGCATGCCGTTGAGCATCAATGTGTCCAATCCCTGAGGGGCAGCAGCCACGCCGCCGCGATCGGGGCGGGCAGCAAGAGTGATGGATTTGGTGGCGGGCTTGCCTTGGTGGATGAGATCGACAGTGATTTCATCGCCCGTCTTGTGGCTCTGAATCTCTTTGATCAGATCGTCGTGCGACCCGACCGCCTGGCCGCCGATGCGAGTGATGACGTCATGCTCGGCGAGGCCCGCCTTGGCACCTGGTCCCTCTGGGTCAAGCGCGCGGATAACAATACCCTCACCCGCTTTGAGGCCAAGGTGAGCAGCGAGCACATCGGGCACATCCCAGCTGCCGATACCCAAATATGGGGTGGCTTGGGCGGCGGCAGGTGCTACCGCATGCTCGGCTGGGACAGCGGGGGCCTCGACGGTCGGAGGCGGCGGAGTGTTGTCTGCGGGTGGCTCGATGGCTACGACTTGAGGAGCCAGCAGGACGGCGAAGGCAGCGGGGATGAACTGATAGATGTTGGCTTTCATGGCATTCATACTAGAAGCGTAGTAATTGAGCGGATTGTCTAAAAAAACCGCTCAGTCGATTTTTTCCGGGACGAGGATATATTCGACGCGGGGTTTTTCGTATTCGATTTGCTGGCCCTCGGGGTTGACAAGGGTGAAGCGGTCCCAATAGATGGCTTTGACGACGCGCTGGGCTTGGTTTTGCGATTGCCAAAGAACGCCGACATCACTGGCCTGACTGAGGTCGGTATGGAATGTGGCGGGGGCAAAATTTTGGTTAGCTGGTGCGATCGGTGCTGAAGAGGGAGCTTGTGGAGGAGTGGGCGGACGGGACGCGGGAGATGAGCTGTGAGATGAGCTGTGAGATGAGGCGGTGGAGAGAGAGCCCTTGTCTGGCATGAACAAGGCGGCGGCGGCACCGAGGATGGCGACTGCGGCGGCGGCGGCGAGCATTGGCCGGTGGTTGTGGCGGGGGATTTTGGTAGCGGAGGAAATTTGAGGGAAAGGGACGATGCGCGAAGCCTCGGATGAGGCGCTGCGGGTGGCTTCCAAGGCAGCCAAGAGGCTGGGTGGGAGGGCTGCGGGTTGGATGTTGCGCAGAGAGGTTTCAAAATGGGCTTCCGCCGGGGACAAGGGGGTTGGAGCCCCCGCTGTGCACGCATTGAGCCGTGCCAGCAAACGCGCGTCGAGGGCGGCGGGGCGCAATCCTGCGAGGGCGGCTTCGAGTGCTTGGAATTCTTCAGGCATGGGAGGGATTAGATGGAGAGGTCGCCGCGGCGGCGGGCACCGCCGAGCTGGCGTTTGAGTGCTTCGAGACCATAGCGATACCGGGAGGCGGCTGTGTTTTGAGAAATTCCCAGAATTTCGCCGATTTCTGCAAACGTCTGCTCTCCCCAGATTTTCATGACGATGACTTCGGCGAATTTCGGTGGCAGCTCTTTGAGGCTGGCCTCAAGTTGGTTGCGAGTTTCGTCGCCCGAGGAATCGGTTTCAAACCACGGGTGGAACGCCTCCGCTAGATCGGCTTCCTGATCGGCGATAACGCTTTCCTCGCGGCGTTTGCGGCGGTCATCGCGGCGGCTCAGGTCGATGGAGAGGCGGCGGATGGTGGTGTAGAGGTAAGGCATCCAGAATTCGCTGCCGCCGACGAAATCACCGGAATTGAGTTTTTCGATAAGTTTGACCAAGGCGTCTTGCAAGACGTCTTGGGCGTCCTCGTGGGAGCGGGTTTGCTGGCGGGCAAAGAGCAGCAGCTTGGGGCCCTGGGCCACTAGCCAGTCATGCCAGGCTGCAGGGGAGGGGACAACCCCGGGGGCGGAGTGCGACGGTGGGAGGTCAGGTGGAATCTGCATGTGTCGGCGGGGTGAGTCGGACGGACGATACGGTTCGTTTGAGCAAGTGGTTGAAGTTTTTTCAATATTTTCAAGCGACTGAAATCGTCTGGGGAGGGGGAGGGATAGGGATTTTCCGGGTGACACCATCCCAGCCGGCCAGTTGGGAGACGCGGGCAAAATGGTGGGCGGCGACCGGGTGGATGGATAGGCGGCTGCCGCGTTGGCACACGGTCATAGCGGCGAGTTCGGGATCGGTTTTGAGCTCGGTGAGGGTGAGCATGCGCGGCAGGGTGGCGACGTACTCGAAGTCCACAAGCCACCAGCGCGGATGCTCGGAAGTGGCTTTGTTGTCGAAGTACTCACTGGCGGGGTCGAACTGAGTGGGATCAGGGTAGGGCTGGCTGCAGACGCGGGCGATGCCGACGATACCGGGCGGGTTGGCATTGGAATGATAGAACAGGGCGAGTTCGTCGGGTTGCATGACTTTCCACATGAAATTGCAGGCTTGATAATTTCGCACGCCGCTCCACGGCTCGCGGCGGACCCGTGCGAGGTCGGCAATGGAAAATACCTCGGGTTCGGATTTGATCAACCAGTGGGACATGGCAAAAACACAAGCCCAACGGGCTACAAGACTCAAGACAGAAGACCGGGCTGGGTCATAAAAGACCGGTTTGACCGCCCCGGCGCCCAAGGTGCAACAAACGTGGGTCTCGCGGGACGAGGGTGCTACGGCGGCCCCGGCCATCTGTGGCATCTTGCCCTAACGCTTGATTGAGCAAGTCGCCGGATTCAGATCGAAAAAGGCGAAATTCCGGTTTGCAACGGGTTGGCCGATTTGTCTAGCATGGTGCCTCAACCCAACCACAGCCATGTCCGAAGTCCCCACGTTAGTGCAAAACAATGATCCGCAAGACCAGCATTTGGTAGCCGCCATTGCCAATCAATTTGCGGTGCAGGGGGAGTTTGTATCCGGCGGGAAAATTGATAGCGGTCACATCAATTCCACCTATAGCGCCACCCTCCGGCAGGCCGATGGCTCGCTGCGGCGCTACATCCTCCAATTGATCAACCGCAATGTATTCAAGGATCCATTTGCGCTGATGCACAACGTGGAGAGCGTCACCCGCCACATCAACGACAAGGTGTTGCGCGTTAAAAAGGACCTCGGCGGCCAGACGCTCAACCTCTTTCCCGCTCGCAACGGCGGGGCTTGGGTCGAAGACCCTGCTGGCGGCGTCTGGCGCTGTTACAATTTTATCGAAGGCTGCGTCACTTACGATGTTGTCGAAAATACCCGCCAGGCCTATCAGGCAGCCCGCGCCTTCGGCTCATTCCAAGATCTGGTCAGCGACTTGGATGCATCGACGTTGCGCGAAACGATTCCCGATTTCCATCATACCCGCAAGCGCTTCGAGCGCCTGATGGCCGTGGCCGCCACCGATCCCTGCGGCCGTCTTGCCTCCGTGCGCCCAGAGTTCGACTTTGTCTGCCAACGAGAGGCGCTAACGAGTGTATTGTTGGACGGCATCGCCGCCGGACGACTTCCCCTACGAGTCACTCACAACGACACCAAGATCAATAACGTGATGATTGACTCGGCAACCGATGAGGCGGTATGCGTGATCGACTTGGACACGGTGATGCCAGGCTTGGCGCTCTACGACTTTGGTGATTTGGTTCGCACGGCCACCAGTCCAGCGGCTGAAGATGAGACGGATTTGACCAAAGTGCAGATGCGCATGCCGATGTTCGAGGCTCTCGTCGAAGGGTATCTGGAATCGGCCGGCTCATTCATTAACGACGCCGAAATTGAACATTTGGCGTTCTCCGGCAAGTTGATCACCTTGGAAATTGGGATTCGTTTCCTAACAGATCACATCGAGGGCGACGTGTATTTCAGGACCCACCGGCCCAATCACAATCTCGATCGTTGCCGCACCCAGTTGAAGCTCGTGGAGCGCATTGAAGCCCTCGAGGAGGAAATGAACGCCTTTGTCAGAAAGGTGCGAAAGGGGCGGCACTAAGGAGACGTGCTACAATCGGCATCTGATGCTTTGGCACAGAAATGATTGTGCGGATAGTTTTCCGCGCTCCGGCCAGAATGTTGGTTCTAGCAACTGGCTTCACCAGTAAATCCAATTCCTCGAAGTTCTCCTTTTTCGTTAGACCTCTCCTTGCCATGCGCTTAGCGCGTGGGCCATGGCGCGGATGTTGGCTGCGGGCATGCCGGGACTCACGCCGCCGCCGACCGAAAGGATGAGCGGATGGCCGGCGGCTTGCTGCAGGACGTCGAACGTTGCTTGTTGGACTTGCTCCGAAGTGCCGCGCACACCAATATCTAGCGGCGGGACATTGCCCATGAGCGTCATGCGGCCGCCAAGACGCGCGACTGCGCTAGCCACGCCGGTTTGTTTGCCCCAGTTGAGGACGTCAAAGCCAGTGTCCGGCAGTCGCTCTAGGCAGGCCTCGACGCCCGCATCGTTGTGATAGACTTTGACCCAGTCGTTAGGGAATGCGTCGCAAATGCGCTTGAGAAACGGATGGGCGAATTGCTCGTAATCGTCCGGGCCGATCATGCCGACGATATCGTCGAGGACAAGAATTCCCTCGACGCAAGGACCGATGGCGGCGGCCTGCGCCTTGAGCCAGTCGATGGTCAGTGTGGTGCAAAGGTCGATGAGTTGGAGAGCGCGTTGCGGCTCATCCATCATGTCCATCATCAATTGGGTGACCCCGCGGAAAAATGAAGCGGTGCACAGTGGCCCGCGTGCTGCCACTACTGGGATAGTATAACCGGCGTCGAAGATGCGCTGCTTCATTGCGGTGTAGCGATGCAGGATCAGCGGGCAGAAGCCATCGCTGGTGGGATCGGGCGGGGCGAGTTGGTCGAGGTCTTCGAGGCGCAGTGGCAAGTGTTCTTCGCTGGGTGTTTGGTGGGGCCAGAAGCGGACGCGCACACCCAGAGCCGAGGGTTCTGCTGCCATGCCGATTTCCGCCCACCACGAGGGGAAGAAAATCACCTCGGGAAATTCCTCGATGACCCTGCGGTGGGCATTGAACCACACATCCGAATCAAAGAAGTAGTCGTTGTGGGTGATGCCGAGGTGGCCGGGCAGCCACGGGCTATCGACGATGAGGGCGAGCGGCACGCTTGCGCCGGGCAGGCGTTTGGCCGCCGCCTTGAAGAGTTGCCATTGGTCGGGGCGCATGGGATAGGTTGGGTTCGGATCAGCGGCTCAGGCGGTAGGCCTCGATGATGGTGTGGCATTTGGTGAGCATGTTAGGCTCCTCCCACTCAGGCAATTTTCCATCTGCCAAATACTTTAAATATTTGGCCGTCACTTGGGCGAAGTGGGCCTCGTGGCCGATTTTGAAGGTGTCGGGAACGACGATTTCCCAGGTGGAGGCGGCTGGTTTGATGGTCAGACCTGGATAGAGGGATTGCAGTTTGGTGATGGCGGCGAGCAGGGATTTTTCGAAGTTGGCGGCAGTTGCCGGGCCGGAATTTTCGACGTAGAGCACCGGTTTGTAGCTTTGCTCCTTGCCTTGGCGGATGATCAGATTGGCGGAGCTGCCGCGCATGATGGAATCATGGGTGTCGCCACCACCCTCGGGAGCTTCGAAGTTCCAGATCACCGACACCTTGGCATGCACGCCTCGCAGGGTGTAGCTGAACTCGCCATTGCCATACACCTCCAATTCGCCGCTAGCATTCACCCTGCTTTTGTTGGATGGAGGAAATCCCTTGAGCCCGGTGGATTTCTCAAATTGTGCGGCACTCACCTTGGTCGTCCAGCGCCGAGCTGCAAGCACCTTGACGTCGGCAGGCGTTAGAATCTGTTCGGGAAACGCCTCCCACTGCACCAAGTCCACCAGATGAGTGGTCACATCGACAATGCCTTCGCCCTGTTGGGTGACGTCGAAGAACCAGGGCGGGCGTTGGAGGGGTTTGCCAGATACGGTCTTGCAGTAATGGTGGACGCTTTCCTTGGTGATTGCCGGTTGCTCTGCACTACCCATTAGCAAGGTTCCGAAAACCTCTGGGATGCGGGAGAGCTCGCGCTGCAGGATGGTGGTCGTCTCATGCCGCTCGGTCATGATATCACACAATAACAGACCGTGCTTTTTTGCCTCAGCAAACGCCTGTTCGATTTTTGCCAAATCCGCCGGCACGATGACCATCGGCTTGTCACTCAAGACGTTGTAGCCGGCTTGAATGGAGCGTAGAATGTAATCCGCCTTGCGTGAGTTGTTACCCGAAATGATCACAAGGTTGCCCTTCTTCTCATCTAACATCCGCTGCAGGAAATCCGGGCTGCGGCATACATCCTCCTGCCAGTGGGTCGGCTTGTCGGCACGCGTGTTATAGGCATCGATGCGTTTGAGGTGCTGGTCGAGATCCGGCCCGTCTGGCGCATAGACGTGAACCGCCGGGTCCACCTGCGGGTATTCGGCGGCCTGCACCAGGGCCGCATGGAAATGCCCGGGATCCAAGGTGATGAGCGTGACAGCGGGCGCTTCGGCGGCTGCGGCGGGCAGCAGCAGCGCCGCACCGAGGCCTAGCCAAAGATGAGAGAGGAGGAGGGTAGGTTTCATGTTAGAGTGTTTTAAACTGGGTGAAGCCGGCGAGTTTAGCGGCATTAAAGGCGCCAAATGGCGAGCGTTCGGGGCGGTTGAGCATGGCATTGGCCTCGGCGTCGTCGAAGTGTTCGGCGGCGGAATCCCATTTGAGTGGACGGCCCAGATGCATGCCGATGGATGACATCAGGCACACCGAGCAGGTGCGGTGGGCGGCCTCGCCGCTGGTCACCGCCGGTTTGCGCTCACGCATCGCCTCCAGCCAGTCGAGGTGGTGGTTCCACTGAGGGCTTTTGTGGAGCTGCAAGCTGTGTTTTGATAGATCCGTCTTAGATAGGGAGGGATCACTGCTATTGAATGCCTTGGCAGCCTTCTGAGTGGCCGGAGGATCACTGGCGGTGGCTGGCGCGCCGCCACGGCTAACCCATATCCAGCCGTTATCGCCCTCGAAAAGAATGCCGTTAGGCAGTTCGTCGGAAATGGTCATGGAGATATCGTTAGGATATTGAAGCACGACGTTGTACTTGCCGTGGACGTTCCAAAAGCTGGACTTATCGGGGAAGGTTGCCTTGGCGACGAGGCTGATGGGGCCGCTGAGTTCGGCGTCGATGGCCCAATGGGCGATATCGACGTGATGGGATCCCCAACCGGTGATCATGCCAGCTCCGAATTGCTCGAGCCGCAACCAGCCTGGACGGCCAAACCCCTGTTGCGGATGGCAGCGATCCTCGGTGTAATCCACGCTCGGGGTGGAGCCTAGCCATGAGTTGTAATCAAAGGTGGCGGGCACAGGCATCTGCTTGGGATTGCCGCCGCCGGGATCGACGGGCAGGCCGATTTTGATGGAGTGGATTTTGCCGATAGCGCCGTTGCGGACGAGTTGGCAAGCGCGCAGAAATTGCTCGGTCGAGCGTTGTTGGGAACCGATTTGGAAGACCGTCTTTTTTGCATGAAGCACGTCACTGACGAGGCGGCCTTCGCCGATGGTCAGGCTGAGGGGTTTTTGGACATAGACATCTTTGCCGGCCAGGGCCGCTTCGACGACCAATTGGGCGTGCCAGTGATCGGGCGTGCTGATCATCACCGCGTCCACCTCCTTGTTAGCCAAAATTTCCCGGTAATCCTGATGCGCCGTGACGTTTGCCGATTGCTTGAGCGCTTTGGCATAAGTGTCCTCGATGCGGGATTTTGCCAGACCTGCGCGTTTCGCGTCGAAATCCGCCACCGCAATGAAGCGCGCCAACTGGGGCCATTTGAGTACGCCCGGCATGTCCATTTCGTTAGCGATGCGGCCGCAGCCAATCTGGGCGATTTGGAGGAGCTTGGAGGGAGCCGCTGCGCCTAACACGCGGGACGGGATGATGGTTGGAAAGCCGATGGCAGCGGCGCTCAGCTTGATAAATTTGCGGCGGGTGGTGGGGGAGGTGGGATGCATGGGCTGGTAATGTTAGGGATGTTTTTCGGTATGCAGGACCCACTGGATTCCGCCGAGAAGGTGCTGTTTGAAGGTTGGGTCGGAGTAATATTCTATCTTGTGGCCCAGTGAGGTGTAGAAGGCGCGTGCGCCATCCGCCTCATGGCACCAGGCGAGGGGGAATTGGCCGTTGTGTTGGCCGAGGTTGGGTTGGCTTAGGGGAAATTTGTCCAAGGGAGTGGAGGGATCGAGTGCCAGCAGGACCTTGAGGTCCGGGTTGAGGTTGGTGAAAAAATAACACTCATCGCTCCAAACCCAAGTCTTCCCCAGATGCACCGTGGCAGGATGAACGGCATCCAACACCTTGATCGTGAACTTTTGCAACGGTGCATGAACCAGAAATTTGCCGCCCTGCACATGTTGGAAATACGGCCAATCGCGTTCCGAACCGCACGAGGAATGGATTCCGACAAAGCCCCCGCCTGCTTGGATGTATGCCTTGAAGGCCGCGCGCTGGTCATCGTTGGCGAAGGCCTCGTTGTTGGAATTGGCAAATACCAACGCCTTGTATGGCTTCAGACTGGCCGCAGTGAACACCGCCGGGTCGTCCGAAACCTCGGTTACAAACCCGTTGTCGGCACCCAGCTCTTTGAGGGTTTTGGTGCAGGCAGCGATGTTGTCGTGCACAAACCCCTTGCCGTCCTTGGTGAAATTGCGGGTGTACACCAGCACCTTGTCAGCTGCCGACAGCGGCATGCTGGCAAGCAGTAAAAGTGTGAGACTGGCTGAACGGAGGGATATGGGCGTGGGAGCGGGCATGGCTGTGAAGCCATTAACGCCTCACCAAACACCAATCTTGCAATCGGTGCTGGCACCGCTCCAGTGAGCAAAAGCTGGGATGCCGACTCGGCGGCGGCAGGCTTCTTCCGGCGCTCAGAGCTTGGCGACCCGGCCGACGTCAGGCTTCTGCCGGATGATGTTGGTGAGCATGGCCCGGCAATGGGCGTAGCTCGTGCGTTGTCTGAGAATCTCCGCACTGCGGGTGAACGAGCCCCATTGGACGACGGTCATTTCGACCTGGCGGCTGCCCCAAATGTTCATCAAATCCTTCGTGGGCTCGTAAATATCCACCGTGGCATTGCCAGCTAGCGCCGAGCCGTAGTCGTCCACCACGTATAGGTAAGGCAGCCCGGAAATGCGGAAAACCGTGCCCACCGGGTAGAACGACCAGTCAGCAGCAGCGCTGCGCACCCGGTCGGTGTAGCGCAACGGTGTGCCGGTGGCGTTGCTGTTGCCGTAAACAATGTGGTCGGCCTCACTGGCCGTGTAGGCAGTGGTCCGAATGATCCGGGTGCGGTCTGCAAACGCGTACACCGGCATGTGGTGGCGGTCTTTCGGCTTGGTGGCCGCCGCAGCAAGGGTCTTGGCGCTAGGCGCCGCCGTCGGAAAACTCTCCGTTCGGCTGAAAAAACTGCCGAACCCACCCAGGCCCTGAAGGGAAGATTTGGGGAGAATGGCCAAACTTGAATTGCCGCAACTGGCAAGAAGTAGGGTGCTTAGCGCTGCGGCAGCGAGGGGAAGGCGTCGGGAAATCATGGGTAATGGGAGAAGAATTAAGTCGTTTGCGTTTTTCGGACGTCCGGAACATGTAAATTCACTCCCCCCCACTACGCAAACACAAAATTCATGTGTTAGGTAAAACCTCCGAATTTTCGTCGTAATCCATTCTTTTTCAATGGGTTATTTTTTGAGAAATATATCGATTTTGAGCTGAAATTGATGCAAAACGCACCTTCCAGTTAGAAAAAATGGCAATTTTGAGGGATTTATATGTGTTGTGGGACCTCCGGCGGAGGACGGTTACTGGGGTGTAATAGGGGGGGCTTCGCGTCAATAAAAATTTGACGCTTGGCATGGTGGGTGGGTTGGATAGGTTGCGGCGCATGTCGGAGTACGGATTGGACCTGGCCATTATCGGGGCGTATTTTGGAGTGATTGTGTGGATCGGGGTTTTCTGCAGCCGGCGCAATCGCAGCGTGGCGGATTTTGCGCTGGGTGGGCGCTCGATTCCATGGTGGGCGGTGCTGGCGTCGATTTTGGCCTCGGAAATCAGCGCCGGGACGTTTTTCGGTGCGCCGGGCGAAGGGTTCAAGCTACGCAACTTCACCTATGCCCAACTCATGCTCGGCTACCTGCTCGCCAGGCTGCTCGTCAGCGCGGTGTTCATTCCCGCCTACTACAAGCATAACGTGGTGAGTATCTACGAATTTCTCGAAATCCGCTTCGGCCCGCGAACCCGCCGCATGGCGAGCGCCATTTTCCTCCTCACCCGGACGCTGGCGAGCGGCTCCCGGCTGTGGGTGCCGACGTTGTTGCTGGTCGTCATCTGGAACCAAACGCACCCCGACGAACCCATGGGTACCTGGTCGCAATTCTGGTTTACTGGCGCGGCGCTGGTGCTCGTCAGCCTGCTGACAGCTGCCTACACCGCCGTGGGTGGCATCAAGGCGGTCATCTGGACCGATGTATTGCAAATTGGCGTGCTGTTTGCCGCGCTGGGATTTTCCCTGTGGTATTTGCTAGGCCACATTCCTGGTGGTTGGGTGGGCGCTAAAGAATACCTGCAGGAGCCCGGAGACCTGCGCTTGTGGCAGTGGCACGGCGATGCCCCTGCTGCCACCACCTGGGGGAAAATCAAGAGTGTGCTGGCCACCGAGTACACGGTGTGGGCGGCTTTGTTTGGGTCCTTGTTTATGACGCTTGCCACCCACGGTACGGATCAGGACATGGTGCAGCGGATGCTCACCGCAAAAAACCAACGCCAAAGCGCGCTCGCCACCATTCTTTCAGGACTGGTCGATATCCCGGTGACCTTCGCCGTTCTAACTATCGGAATCCTCCTGGCGGTGTACTACGGTCACGTGGTGGACGATCCGCGGTTGCCGATGGCGGCGGGTCTGAAGGATCACACCCGGGTATTCCCCTACTTTGTGATCGATGTGATGCCGGGTGGCCTGCGTGGGCTGGTGGTGGCTGGGGTACTGGCGACGACGATGGGCTCGCTAGGCACTGCCATGAATTCGCTGGCGACGAGTTACGCGAGGGATTTTCATTTCCGCTGGTTCGGCACGCCCAACGATGAGCGCCAGCGGGTGCGCATCATCAAACTCAGCACCCTTGGCTTCACCGCGCTGCTCATCGCCGTTGGGCTGGCCACCGCGCTGGTCAAGGCCTGCCACCCGGGCCTCAGCATCATCGGCATCATTCTCGGGAGCTTCGGTTATACCTACGGCTCGTTGCTGGGCATCTTCATGGTCGGTCTCTTCACCAGCAACCGTGGCAGCGAGGTTGGCAATCTGCTGGCCATGACGGCCGGAATGGTGGCTGTGGCGATTTTGAGCAATCTGCCCAACGAGCTCGCCAAGATGCTCATCGGGCACGACCTCTACGACAACCCCAACTGGTTGCCCATCATCGAATTCCCTTGGCGGATCCTGGCTGGCACGCTGGTGACGACTGCCGTGGCCATTTGCTTCACGCCGACCATTCGCGCAGACGTGCCGCAGAGAGTTTGACGGCCTCCTCGCCGGCAATCTCAAGGGTGGTGGGACCATCAAAGCCACTGGCTAACAATTCTTTGACGATGGCCTCGATGCCAACGATGCCCTCACCCAGAGCGATCAGGCCCATGCCGCAGCCGAACTGGGTGCCGCGAACGGCCAGGCACTCGGCAGGCATGTCTTTCCAGTGCACATGTTTGATGCGCGGGCCGAAGGTCTTGATAAACTCCAAGGGATCACCGCCGCCGAGCCACGAATTGCCGGTATCCAGATTGATCCCTACCGTATCTTCGTTGCCCAACGCGTCGAGGATGCGGCTCATGCCGTCAACCGTGTCGGTGAGAATGCCATGCGGCTCCAGCAAAAGATCGATCCCCAGAGCCTTGGCCCAGCGCACAGGTTCGTGGAGTTTTTCGGCAATCGAGAATACCCGCTCGGCGTCGCTGAGATGGTGCCCAAAGGCGGTTTTTGGATCGCCTTCGGTGGTGATGACTTGTTTGACGCCGAGGAAATGCGCGAGCTTGATGGCTTTGATAATCTCGGCGGTGCCGTAACGGTCCGGCGAACTCGGATCAAGCAGGTTGGCGTGAGCGCACACACTGGTGAGCGTTAGGTTGAACTCACCCACCATGTCAAGGATGGTGGCCGGATGCGAGTCCAAGCTGAATGATGCGGAAAATCCATACTCGGTGCCGAGCGTGGCACCATCATGGTTGTCTGTTAGGTCCGCGAAATCGAAGCCGAGTTCCCGGATTAATTCGAATTGCCGCCGCATTGGCGAGAACGGTTGGATAAGGGCGAAGCAGCCGATTTTCATGGTCTTATGGTTGGGGGGATGGTTGTTGTTTCGTTGGGTTGAGGGACGGGTACTTAGAGTTCTTGAAAAGCCAAAGTTTCTATCGTTAGGTCAGATTTCCGCCTCTTGTGTCTTCAAGTTTTGTGTCTTGGGTCTTCTTCGGTCTGAGGCGAAGCCTCGCTAGGCTTCACTTCGCCATGCGTTCGGCATCGGCTTGGGTGGCTGGCCAGTCCTTGGCAGGTGGCAGGGTGACTTTGCCGGTGGCGGCCCATTCGCTGCCACGTTGGAGCAGGCAGCGCCAGGCGGTGTTTTGCATGGCGGTGGCATCGTGCCCGAGGAAGATGGCGAAGCCGCGGGCTCCCTCGACTTCGGTGGTGAAGAGAATGTTGTTATGCTTGGCGGGATCCTTGGCGGCTTCGTTAGGCGGGAGGGGAGGGGATGAGGTGGCCAGCGCCTTGACTCCGGCAGCTAGGCCGGTGTTTTGCCAGAACTCGTCGCGGATCCAAAACGATTCGAGACCGGCGGTCACCGGGCTTTTGGCATCAGTGAAAAAGATCTTAGCGGTGTGAATTGCCCCGTGACCGGTGCCATCCTGCCAGGACCCGCAGGCGAGTTTTTGAAATTCCGGCCAATCGTAAAACATCGAGCTGCCTGCGTGGACGATGACCAGCCCATGCCCCTTGCGGAGGTGCTCCAAAAAGGCCTTTTTCATCGCGCCATCCCACACAGGAACCGAGGCGTCTTTGCCAAACGTGTTGAAGTTGCTCAGGATCACCGCGTAGGGCTCGAACGCCTGCGGTTTCATGCCCGCCACGTTCTCCTCGACGTCCACACTGAAGCGGCCGCTCTCTTCCAGTGCAGCCTTGATCACCGGCGTGGTTTGCTGCCATGCGTGGTTGTTCGCCCCACTCAAAACTAGCACCCGCAATTTGGCTTCCTCCGCCCCCACCGGTTGGCTGCCTATCCCCGCAAATACCAGCACCCCGCAGGCGCAACGCATCACATTCATCAAGCTCGGAGCAATCATCGCTGCAAGCTAACACCCGAACTCAGCCGAAAACTTTCAAAACCCTCCACTGGTAAATATTGCAAGATTGATTGTTAGATTGACGACCCGGTGTTTGCCGCATGCACTGGCTGCATGAATGGTGGTCGCGACGGGCGCAAAGGCAGGCATGTGGATCGAGAGATTTATGTGCCGGATCCAGAGGGCTCGAGTTACGTTTTTGCAGCCATGTGGGCGATGCTATGGGCAGGTGCCTTGCTCGCGTCGTCGTCGTGGGCTGGATACCATGGAGTGCTGTTAGGGGGGGCCGGGCTGTTGATGTGGCTATACCCGCCGGTGGTGGCTTTGCCGCGGCTGTGGTGGTTTTTGGCAGGGGCCTTTGTATTGGCTGGGGCTGCGCCGTTTTTGCCAGCTGGCTGGTTCACACTTCCGGAATGGCGGCAGCGACTCGGCGCGTTGGGCCTGGACACCGGCTCATGGGTCGTCATCCAAGCACGCCAGGCGGCTGAGACGTTCGGGTTGTTCGCGATCCTTTTAGTCGGCGGCCTCTGGCTTGCGGGCCAGCGGCCGTCGCCGGACCAAGTGCGTCGCTGGGCGCTGGCATTCGGCGTCGGGGTGGCTGTTTACGCGATCTTAGCAAGACTCGTGCAAGCCTTACCCCAACCCGGCAACCCCGGTGGCGAGACCCACTTCGGGTTCTTCCCAAATCGCAACCACACCGCCACTTACCTCGCCATGGGGGCCGTCTGCGGCTTGGGCAACGTGCTTCAGGCGCTGCGCGACAAGCGGTTTCTCGCCATGGCTCTGGCACTGGTGGCCACCTGCGTGTGTCTGTGGGCCGTGGCTGCTTGGTCGATGAGCCGTGGGGGCGTGGTCTTGGTTGGCATAGGCGGCCTCGTTTGGCTGCCCATGCTTGGTGCACGCTACCTTGGCAAACACGGGCTTTGGGCGATGGGATTGCTGGCACTGGCCGCTGCCGGGCTGTTTTTAATCGCTGAAAGTGGTGTCAAAAAGCGCTTTGATGACACGATAGGCCAGGCTGGCACCGCCATCCATCAGGTCGGCACTCTGCCCGCAAATCAGAGGAAATCTACCTTGGATGCCCTGCATCACCTCGATCTGCGCCTCCCCATCGCCCTAGACACCTTCAACTTGATCCGCGACTTCAAGTGGACTGGCATCGGGGCTGGCCAGTTTTATTACGTATTCCCTCAATATCGCAAGCTTTCGGCCGTTGCCAATGATTCGGATAGCTACCACCCTGAAAGCGATTGGCTGTGGATGGCTGCGGAAGTCGGACTGCCTGCAACACTGGCCTTGGCGGCTTTGGTGCTTGCGGCCTTTTGGAAAGCCCGTGCTGCCATTTTAGGCGGCAGGGATCGCGCCTTGCGCAGCGCTTGCTTGGTGGCTGCCATGCTCGTCCCTGTCCACGGGCTTTGCGATGTGCCAGGCCACCACATATCTTTGGCCTGGAGCGCCGCGTTCCTCTTCGTCCTAGCACTTCAGTCACCCGTGCCCGCCGTGCTGACTCTCCCTCCGCGCCCATGGCCCTTTCGCCTCGTCCCCATCTGCCTGCTCGCCGCAGCCGCCTGGCTCGTACTGGCCCAATGGGGCGGCGCTCCTCCACCGGCCCAAACCGCGGCCTCCAGTGCCTTGCTAGAGGCGAAGCGCCTCTATCAGGAGGACCAAGCGTTGCAGAAAGCTGCGCTGGCCGCTGGCCGCCCCTATCAACCCGCGCCTGCCGAGGACCGCGTTGAAAAAGCCCTGGGCATTTTGGCGAAAGTGACACCGCTGGCCCCGCTGGACCGCGATTTGTGGCGCTACCAAGGGTTTTTGGCGATGAATTTCGACGATAAATACGCCTTCGCCGACCACTGCTTCGCCCTCGACCGCTCGCTCGACCCAACCTGGGTCGAGGGCCCCTTGCGTCAAGCTGAGTTCTGGGCACCGTTCGACGCCCAACGCTGCGTGGACCTCTGGAGCGAAGCCCTTCGCCGCGCCGCTCCACTCGACAGCCTCAAGCCGGGTGGCCAGTGGACAAAAAAGCAAATGCTCCAACGCATCCGGTTGATTGCCAAGGGCAAGCCTGAACTCGAAATCCTCCTCCCGGTCGAGGAATAAGCGGAGTTAGAATTTCCAGTCGTGCTCGTCGAGTTCGCAGACGCAGGCGGCGAGCAGCAGGATGCAGGCTGCGAGGTCATCTTTGTGGCAGGACTCGATGCTCTGATGGATGTGGCGGGTGGGAATGGACACCGCGCCGGCGATCGAGCCGCCGCTGACCATGCGCTGGAGGCTGGCGGTATCGGTGCCACCAGCAGCAAGGATTTCCGGTTGCCATTTGATTTGGTGGCGTTTGGCAGCCCCCTTCATAAATTCGATCATGCGGTAGTCGCAGATCACCGAAGAATCCATCAGCTTGATCGCTGCGCCGTCGCCGAGCCCGGTGCAGCGTTCCTGCGGGGTGGACCCGGGCACGTCATAGGCGATGGTGGTGTCCAGGCCGAAGGAGAAATCCGGCTGGATTTGCAAGGCTGAGGCTTGAGCGCCGCGCAGGCCGACTTCCTCCTGGACGGTGAAGACGGCGTAGAAGTCGTAGGCGGGTTTGCGTTTTGAGCGTTTGAGTTCGCGCAGGGTTTCGAGTAAAACAAAGACTGATGCACGGTTGTCCAGAGACTTGACGTTGACGCACTCGCCCAACTCCATCAGCGGCGAATGGCGCGTCACAAAATCCCCGACCTCCACAATCTTGTCCACTTCCGCCTTGGTCATGCCCACGTCAATGAAGTAATCCTTGATCTGCGGTACCTTGTTCTTTTCCTCAGCCGTCATGATGTGCACCGGCTTGGAACCCATCACCCCAAAAATATCCTTGCGCCCATGCAAAATCACCCGCTGCGCCGTTAGTGTCTTGGGGTCAAAACCGCCAACCGGATTGAAACGCACAAATCCCTTGTCATCCACGTGAGTGACGATGAAGCCAATCTCATCCATGTGCGCCGCCGCCATCGTCTTCTTGGCAGACGAACGCCCCTTCTTCAGCGCTACCACACTGCCGAGATTGTCAACCCGAACCTCGTCGGCGAGCCCCTTCAGCTCGGCCAAAACAAGGGCTCGGATTTGTTTCTCGGATCCCGGCGCACCGGGGGCTTCACAAATGCGGCTTAGCAAGGAGACGTCAATGGGCATGGCGGGCCACAACCTATCGACCCGTCAGGGTTTGGCGAGTGGTAAATCTGCGAAATTCGGAAATTTTCACGGCCAAAATTGTCGCTTGCCGGGTGAGGGGCGGGCGGATTACGTTCGGCCCATGAAGAAGCGCTTGATGATCGACTTGGCGAGCCTGCCCGAAGACGGGAAGTGCTTTGTGGGCGAGTTGCTGCCGGAAGTGTTCGACCTGCCGGCAGGGGACGCTCAGGCGGTCGGCCCCCTCGAGTATGATTTATGGGCCCAGCGCTATGGATCCGAGTTGCTGCTGACCGGCGGCCTGAGCGCGTGCTTCGAATTTACCTGCGTGCGTACCGTCCATCCCTTCCTCCAGACGATCCGGGTCGAGAATACCGCCATTTCCTTGGAAATTGTTAGTGAAGGGGATCTGGACGTCACTGAAGCCTTACGGGAAGAGGTATTGCTGCACTTTCCCCTCGATCCAAAATGCGAAATTGGGGACCTTGCGCAGGGGTGCGAAATCGATTCCCGATATTTAGCAGTGGACAAAGCTGAAGAAAGCGGGCAAGAGACGCCGCTCCGCGCCGAGTGCGACGACCGATGGTCGGCACTCGACAACCTCAAGGACCTCAAGGACCAACCCTAAACTAACTAAAATATTATGGCCGTTCCAAAGCGCCGCCAATCCAAAAGCCGTCAGAAAATGCGCCGTGGCGCAACCCGTTGGCGTGCTCCCATCTTCAAGAGCTGCCCCGAGTGCGGAAGTCGTGTGCCATCGCACATCGCCTGCCCAACTTGTGGCAATTATCGCGGCCGCCAAGTGCTGGACGTCGAGGCAAGTTGAGGTGCCCGCTGGTAACAAGTCACAGGTGTTGCGCCGGAATATCGGTGTGTTCTATTGTTGTGTTTTGAAACCCGCTGCAGCATACGCACATCCCTATGAAATTAGCCTTGGACGCCATGGGCGGGGATTACGCCCCTTCGATCAATATCGGCGGGGCCATGGAGGCTCTGCGCCTCTACCCCAAACTCAAGCATTTATTTTTAGTCGGTGATGAGTCAGCGCTGCGCGACGAGTGCGCCCGCCAAGGGCTCGAGTTGCGTGATCCGCGGGTGAGTCTTGTGCATGCCCCGGAGGTCATCAGCATGGCCGAACCCGGTGCCAAAACCGTCCGCCGCAAAAAACTCTCTTCGATCAACGTCGCCATGGATCTGGTCAAGGCCGGAGACGCCGACGCTTTCGTGTCTGCTGGCAACACCGGTGCTGTGGTGGCTTCCGCCACCTTGAAACTGCGCACTCTCAAGGGAGTGGACCGCGCAGGTATCGCCACGGCCATCCCCAATGAGTACGGCTTGTGCAGCATCCTCGATGCCGGTGCCAACCCCGAGGCCAAGCCGGAACACCTCGTCGCCTACGCGGTGATGGGCACCGCCTTTGCCCACCACGTGCTGGGGGTCAAAAACCCGCGGGTCGGACTCATGTCCAATGGCGAGGAAGACGAAAAAGGCACCGCTTTCACCAAGGAAACATTCAAACTCCTCAAACAGACACCCGGTATCCATTTCATCGGCAACGTCGAGGGGCACGACCTGTTTGAGACCGAACTCGACGTGGTCCTCTGTGATGGCTTTACCGGCAACGTGATGCTCAAAACCGTGGAATCCACCGCCAAGGCCGTATCCAAATGGCTCAAGGCGGAAATCACCGCCAGCCCGCTTCGGATGCTCGGGGCTTTGATCGCCAAGGGCGCGTTCACCGCCCTCAAGGAAAAAGGCAACTACGAAACCTACGGCGGCAGTCCTTTACTCGGCGTCAACGGCGTGGTCATTATCGCCCACGGTTCGTCCTCCGCCTTGGCCGTTCGCAACGCCATCCGCGTCGGCATCGAAACCGCCGCCCATCGCGTCAACCCTCGCATCGAAGAGGCCCTCGCCGCCATTCATCCGGCGCCGATTAGCAAAATTTGAAATTTAACGGCTGTTAAGCAACTTCGCGCTTGTGGCATCGGCAACGGCGTTTCACTCTGCGGCCGCATGAGTGAATTGATGAACTCCCTTAGCGTCTGCATTGCAGGCACCGGCAGCTACGTTCCCGAGAGGATTCTTACCAACGCCGAGTTGTCTCAGCTTGTCGATACCAGTGAAGAGTGGATTCTGAGCCGCACTGGCATCCGCGAGCGACGCATCGCCGCCGACGACGAAACGACCTCCCAAATGGCCACTCATGCAGCCCGGCAGGCTCTTGACAACGCCGGTATGAGCGCTGAGGAGTTGGAGCTCATCATCGTGGCCACCATCACCCCGGACACGCCGACGCCAGCGACGGCCTGTTATATCCAACAAAGTCTTGGAGCCAGCCGGGCTGTCGCCTTTGATATTTCAGCCGCTTGTTCCGGCTTCCTCTACGCGATGAAAATCGCCAAGCGCTTGATCGCCTCCGGGGCCTTTAAAAATGCCATCATCATCGGCGCCGAGAAGCTTTCCTCGGTAACCAACTGGGATGACCGGACCACTTGCGTATTGTTTGGCGACGGTGCCGGTGCTGCGGTGTTGCGCCTTGCCGCCCCAGACGAAGGGGCGATCCTGGCCACTGAGATGGGCACCGATGGCAATCTCACACATTTGCTCAGGATTCCTGGCGGCGGCACCGCCTGCCCGATCACTGCCGCCAACGTCAATGACCACCTCTTCACCCTCACAATGCTCGGCAAGGAAGTCTTCAAGCACGCCGTCAACCGCATGAAGGAGGCCGCGGAAAAAGTCATCGAACGCGCGGGCCTCACCGCCGATTCCATCGCCTGCGTCATCCCACACCAGGCAAACCTGCGCATCATCGATGCCATCGCCGATCGCTTGGCCGTGCCTAACGAACGCGTCTTCGTCAACCTCGATAAGTACGGCAATACCTCCGCAGCTGCCATCGCCATCGCCCTCGACGAGGCCAATCGCAGCGGCGCTTTCAAGCGCGGCGATAACATCGTTCTCGTCGTCTTTGGCGCCGGCCTGACATGGGCCGCTGCCGCCATCCGCTGGTGAGAAAGCTAGCCATCACTTATCCACTTGAGTTACGTGCGTTCGACGAAGCGCACCCGGAAGAGGATCCCGCCCGGGGAGACGCAATGACAGCCGCCGTGAAGGCTGGAAACGCCGATGCCTTGAAGACCTTGCTCCGCCCAGTTGACCGGACAGCGTCTGCCTCCTTCGTCGCGACCAAAAACACCAAGGATCACTCCCGTTAACCGCTCTCTAACTTGCTAAGCCATGCGACAGATGCACAGCTTAACCCTAACCCGTGTGACATCGTCCTTCTGGATTATGGTATCGGCATATCGCCCCGGGCGCTTTCGCGGGAGAAAGATTTCACTCTGTTCAAGGGGCTCTAACACCCGAAACGATTGCACCATTGACCGCCGCAGGCAGTGATAACTGGATCAGAACTCAGTGCTCAGTGCTCAGTGCTCAGTGCTCAGTGCTCAGTGCTCAGTGCTCAGTGCTCAACCTCGCTTTCGACAACCGAGCGAGCCAGTTGGATTCCCTAACTGTCGGCTGTAGGCGGCGGCGCAACGAATCTAGCAAATGTTACCATGCG
>CAIKHZ010000369.1 GCA_903827375.1 Akkermansiaceae bacterium | reverse complement strand
ATTTGGCACCGGCAACCACTTCCATACCGCGGCGAGCCGCGCTATTGTATTTGTCAACGCGCAGCACGTTTTCGTACTCGTTTTGGGCCTTGTCAAAATTGCCATTGTTGTAATAGCCCTCGGCTGTGTAGAGGCCGCGACGGACCTTGTCCACATCCTGAGTGTGCTTGTAGTTGAGGCCGGGATTGGTGCGGATCGGATCATCCAAGAACCCGATTTCACGCTTGGCAGCGGCATTTTCCGGATCCTCTTTGAGCACCGTCTCAAGCAATGCGCGGGCATCCTCGTAGCTGCCTTTATCGCCCTTTTTCGCATCTCCGCCCTGCCGACGGAACTGCTGCGCCAAGGCCACGCTGGCATCTGCCAGATGGCTGGTGATGGCTGCATGGCGGTCGGCAAGCATCGGCGCATCCGGCAAAACGCTCAGCGCTTCCTTGCACTTATCAAACGCTTGCTGATAGTCGCGCTTGCCATAGGCAGTGCGAGCTTCGGCCAACAGGCGATCGGCCTCGGTGACTGCTTGTTGACGGCGGATCATCTCACGCTCCGCAAGCGGGCTGAGTTGAGCCTGTCCCCCGGTTTCGGCAGCAGTGGTGACTGTGATAGTGACTGGCATGGCAGCCGCAACTGTCATCAACGCGATGGCTGTGCGACTGGTTCTGTATATGGGCGATTTTTGCATGATTGGATTACGTAGTCAGACGATATTTCAAGGTTGCTCCCTCGGCGGGAGGACATCACCCGGCGCATTGGCCGGGGGCGGAGCCTCAGCACCGACAGGTGCCGCATTCGCCTCACTTCCGCGCAGCGGGCGACCGGTGGCATCAATGATTTGGGCTGTGACGAAAATAATCAGATTGCTCTTGATGCGGTTCTCTGCTTTGGACTGGAACAAGCGCCCGATGACGGGGATCGAGCCGAAGATTGGCACGCTGTCCTGAACGTTCTGGACGTCCTCGCGGATCAAGCCGCCGACGGCCACCGTGTAGCCGTCATAGATGGCTAACGAGGTATCGACCTTGCGGGTCGAGAACACCGGCATTTCGATTCGGTTATCGGTAATAACCACCGTGGTGGGATTGCCGAAAACGTCCGTCGATGGGGCCTTGATCGGGCTGCCGTAGTTGATGAAACCTTCAAATTCGACGACTTCCGGCACAAAGCGCAGGTCGATGACGTAATTGTTGTCAGAGATCTGCGGTTCGATCTCAAGGGTCACGCCGGTATTGCGGGTATCCCACTCGGAAGGAGTGGCGGGAGTGGCAAAGCCACGGTTGCCACCACCGCCGCCGCCCAAGATATTGCCGCCATTGTTATTTTGCTGGGGCAACTGCGGGGGTTCATAGGCTTTGGCGTAAATGAACTCACGCACAACTTGAATTTTCGCCTTTTGGCCGGGTTTGGCCGTGACCGAAGGAGCGGTCATGAGGTCGGTGCCCTTTTTCTGGGCGAGGCCGCGCATGATCAACTGGACTTGGCCCCCGGAGAACAGGCCGGTGACCGCCGCGACACCGGGAGCGGGAGTGGCAGTGCTTTCAGTGCGCAGCGGGTTGCTCAGAAGCGAATCAATGCTGTTGCCACTGATTGCGCCGGTACCACTGCGAAGGCCGTTGGTCGCCACACCATTGGCCGTGAGAGCCGGGTTTGAGGGAACCCCCGGAATCGACACGCCATTGACCGGGCTAACAAAATCGGCACCGGTGCGTTTCAGGCCATCGCCGGTGGTGCCACCGCTGCCAAACAGGGTGTTGGAGCTGAGGCCGAAGGGGGTGACGAGCCAGTCAAAGCTCAGTTCGTCCGTATTTTCCTGGGAAACTTCAACAAACTTAGTGGTGATCTTGATTTGCTTCGGCTGACTGATCGAGTTGGCCTCCACGAAACTCTCGATTTTGTCGAGTTCGGCACTCGTGTTGGTCACCAGCAGACCGCTGGCACTCAAACTCGCGGAACTACCCTCGCCAAACGTGGCGATCTTCTTGAGAAGTTCGACGATGGGCTTGTGCTCCTTGATGCCCTTGGCCGCTCCGCCGCCGCCTGCAAAGGGATCGACCGGGCCAGCGGCACCGCCGTCCTCGCCGGTGGTGGCAGCCACCGTGTCATAGAAACCTGGCAGCACGCGGAATGTGCGGGTGAACATCTCATTACCGGTCTCCGTGCGCGGCACCAGGGTGACGGCGAAGTCGTCAACTTTGGAACGCAGGTTGGTCTGATCGCAGATGTACTTGAGTGCCTGACCCAGCGGAATATTGGTTAGGCGAAGAGACTTGATGCGCAGCGAGCCGGGGCTGCCGCCACCCAAACCACCATCGGCAGGAGCTGCCTCCAAGCCGGCATCGCCGCCCACCGCAGGTTGAGGCTTACGGATGAGGAAGTTGACGCCTTTGTGGGCGGGATCGGGCTCGAGCAAGTCCAACTCAGCGGCACGCATGCGGAGGAAATCAACGGCTTCTTCGACAGTGATGTCATCAAAGGCGATGTTAGGGATGATGATGCGGCGGAGTTTCTCGTTGATGTAGGCGATGCCCGAACTGACGGCGGCTCGGCCTGGGCCGGCGATGCCGCCTTCCGGAACATCCGCAGGCACCGACAACTCCCATGCCTTATCCACTTCTGAAAGCAACTCGGCACGGGTTTGGTCATAGGCGGCGCGATAGTAACGCGATTTGGCACCGGCAAGCACTTCCATGCCACGGCGGGCCGCGCTGTTGTATTTGTCGATGCGCAGAACGTTTTCGTACTCGTTCCGGGCCTTGTCGAAATTGCCATTGTTGTAATAGCCCTCGGCGGTGTAGAGGCCACGGCGGACCTTGTCCACATCCTGAGTGTGCTTGTAGTTGAGGCCGGGATTGGTGCGGATCGGATCATCCAAGAACCCGATTTCACGCTTGGCAGCGGCATTTTCCGGATCCTCTTTGAGCACCGTTTCAAGCAATGCGCGGGCATCCTCGTAGCTTCCTTTATCGCCCTTTTTCGCATCGCCGCCCTGCCGACGGAACTGCTGCGCCAAGGCCACGCTGGCATCTGCCAGATGGCTGGTGATGGCTGCATGGCGGTCGGCAAGCATCGGCGCATCCGGCAGCACGCTGAGCGCTTCTTTGCACTTATCAAACGCTTGCTGATAGTCGCGCTTGCCATAGGCAGTGCGAGCTTCGACCAACAGGCGATCGGCCTCGGTGACTGCTTGTTGACGGCGGATCATTTCACGCTCCGCAAGCGGGCTGAGGCTGAGCAGGGCCTGATCCGCAGTGTTGGCAGCAGTGGCAATCGTGATGGTAGCTGGCATGGAGGCCGCCACTGTCATCAATGCGATGGCAGTGCGACTGGATTTGTACATGGGCGGTTTTTGCATGACTAGCGGACGTTCTCTGACGATGCGTGGGGGTTCTTTATCGATTCAAGCAAACTGATTCAAGGCACAAGTTCGGGGAAGGCCCCCTTGTGGATGGTAGCGGACTTTTTGGCACCACTGACGGGGTCGGTGTATTCAATTTCGACACCATCGGGAGTGACTTTTTTCAACAGATAGTCTTTCTTGTCGCTGTCGAAAGGCAGGCCAAAACTGGTGTTTTCTTTGAATGTCTCCGACTTGCCTTCATTGCCAACGGCTTCCAAGCTCAGCACGGCACTGCGGTCATATTTGGAAAATTCCTGGGCGCGACCTTCGGAAAATTGTGGAATTTCGTAAATCGTCCCCTTCTTATTAGGAACTTGATCCTCGATTTTGGCGTAGGTCACTTCCATCTGGGTATGGGTCGCATTGTTCATCTCCATGCGCTTCTCCATGCCCAGATACTTGAAGCGATTTTTCATCACGCCATCCGTGAAGAACATCTCACCGGGCTTAACCGTGATGCCGGTCTTGCTGCGGTTCTTGCCGCCTTGATTATCGCCGTACTGAAAGGTGAATGCGTCACCGTCGGGAAATCCAGGACGAATGAACCAATTGAGGCTGTCGTCCTTCTCAAACTTCAACTTGTTGATGAGCGGCGGATGACTCTTGGGGTCCTTCGGATCGGTCTTGGCGAGGAATTCCTCCAGATTGGTGAAGCCATCGTCATCGGCGTCGCGACTCGGCGAGTCGGCAAACCCCGGGTCCAGATTGTTCTGGATCCACCAAAGGTTAGGGATGGGCGGATGGATCGGCGGACTCTTGAAAAGGTCAACCGTTTTACCGGGGTCAGTGCGTGCGATGAACAGCTGGATACCGGTGAACAAATCCACCGGGCGCTCATCGACTTTTTCCTGGACCAGTGACCGACTGAGGCTCAGCGAGGAGATGGCCTTGGCGACCAAATCGGCGCTGGCGACAGCAGGATTATTTTTGCCACTGCCTTTGGTGTTGACGTTGAAATCCTCGGTGACACTGCCGACCTTGGACCAACCCAAGAAGACAAAGCCGAGGGCGGCAACGGCGGCACCGCCGAGGGCGGCCTTTTCGTAATTCTGGGAGAACCAGGACATGGTGGGCGGAGAGGCTGGTATCAGGGTTTAGATTTGGGCACTTCAGGCAGCGCCTTGACTGGAACAAATTCCAGCACATCAATGTGCAGGAACACTTCGAGCTCTTCGTTGCCGAGAACCCGCTTGAGAATGCTACTGGAATCCACCACTGGTGCGGCCGCAGCACGCGGCACCGCAGCGACGGCCGGGGCGGCTGGCACGACGGGTCGGGGCGCAACTACTGCTGGGCGGGCCGGCACGGCGGCGGGACGAGCAGGAACAGCGGGCGTCGCGGTAGCAGGGCGACCGGGTGTGGTGGCAGCGGGACGGCCCGGCGTAGTGGAAGCAGGCGGATGACCCGGCAGACCTCCTGCCGGCGGGCGGACCGCCGGAGGGGTGGGCGTGGGGGCCGGTTCTGGCGCGGCGGGTTCATCCGAGGGAATCACAAAATCAGCTCCACCGAAGGGATCCTTCTCTTTGGCTGCAGCGGCAGCGGCGGCTGGAGTGGTTTCAAACTTGGCATCCTTCGCGTTGGGAGCGACGGACTTTTCGTTCATGATGCGGACGGTGCGAACGACGTAGAAGTAGTTAGGCGATTTGACAACACCGGAGAGAAACTCACGCAGGGAACGTTCCGGTCCCTTGAAGGTGAGTTCGATGGGGAACGAGCGGGCGACGTCGTTTGGATTGCCCTGCAGCTTCTCGCCATCTTCCTCTGGGAATTTTGGGCGGCACAGGTTCTGGAGTTGGGACGGGGCAGCCTTCGCCAGGGCGAGCAGCAATTCCTTGGTCGCGCCGAGCTGGTAGTCGAGCAGGCCGGTGGCGTCCTCACGGGCGAGCGAAGCGGTGTAGGCTTCGAAGCCTAGGAAAAACGCCTCAGGCAGTTTGGTATGGGCCTTCTCAAAGGCAGCGGCCACTTCCTCGTTGGCGGTCTTGGCGTGATCGGTGAAAACTTGCGGTGAAATATTGGTGAGTTCCTTCGGCCGGAACTTGTCAAAGGCTGTTTCCAAGCCACCAATCGCCGTCCGATACTCGTTGAGTGCCTTGGTCTTGCCGGCACGGTTTTCCTTGCTCGGGTAGAGAGGGATTTTTTCAAATCCATCGACTTCTTCTGCTGCGCTGCGATATTTCTCCAACGCATCCGTGTAGCGCCCGTGATAATTCAGGCCTACGTAAAACAGCAGGACCGCCCCTAACAGGGTAGCCCCTGCCAAGAGGGCGGCAAATTTGTTATCCTTGATCCAACTCATAACAGCGGGTGGTGCAAAAGCGCTTGGGTTTACTTGATGCGCACCTCACGGGCGAGGGGCAGGGTGATTGAAAACGGAAAGGCAAGCTCGGTGCCTTCAGCGGCGGGCAAACTAACCTTGAGGATTTGCTCATCTTTGAGTTGAACCGGTTTGTGGTTCGGCCCGACGGCACTGAAGCTGAAGCTGCCCGGCTTGTCTCTCAAGCGCTTCAGCAACTTGGACACCACGTTCTGGCTATCCGGATTTTCACGCCAGAACCCACGAATTCTCACTGCATTGACCATCTGCGCTGCGGGTGCCTGGGTCTGGTTTTTGCCGCCCTTGGTGACCGGTTCGGGCGACTCGCCGTGCTGCGACTCCGTGAAAGCACTGCTGCCGTAGGGGCTGCTGACGAAATCTGATTTGACCACGGAGCTGCCATTGACGGCGGGCGCTTTGGGTTCGCCTTCCAGAGCATTAAACTCCTTGAGGGGTTCCAGATCGGTGATCCACACCGCATCGCTGGCTAAGGCTCCGGCGAGCTCGGACAGAAGATCCGGCCAGAACGCGTGATCGGCCTCGGCCGAGGTGAAGTTGCCGGCCACTGCCTGCAGTGCGCCCTCGGTCTTCAGCAGCTTGCCGACGTCTTCGGCCAGAGGTGCCAGATTATCGCGGCTTTCCATCATCGTACGCGTCATGTCTTGCGCCTTGTTCGAGGCCGCAATTTGCATAGCCGACCAAGTGGCCACCCCGGCCAAAAACACGGCCGCAGCAGCGATGAGCATCGGCTTGCGCCGATCTGCGGCGCGGATTTGTTCCACCACGGCTGGAACCAAGTCAATATTGATGACGGACTTGCCAATTCCGCGCAATCCCAGCCCCACCAACTCGCCCATCAAGTGGGTTTCTTGCTGAAGCACTGAGGCGGATACCCCTTTGCCAACGGCAATGTTTTTGAGGGGATTGAAAAATTCGACGGGCAAATTGAGCTTTTCTTCGAAAAACTCAAGTGTGTAGGGCAAATTTGCTCCACCACCGCAGATGTACACCCGTTTCGGCGCGTTGCCACCGTGCTGGCTGCGGTAATAGTTGGTGGTGCGCGCAATCTCCGAAGGCAAACGCGTCAGTGCGTTGCGGATGACCATCGCCAGTGCAGCCACAGCCTCATCGAGCTGCTCTGTGTGACCGCCACCCAAGGCCACCAAGCCATGGGCGATTTTTTGATGTTCTGCCTCAACGAACGAGACTCCGTATTCCTTGGCAATGGCCGAGGTGACAGCAGCGCCACCGACCGGGACGCTTCGGGTGAAGAAGCGCTTGCCTTCGAGGTAGAGCAAGTTGCTCGTCTTGGCGCCAATATCAATAAGCAACACCGGTTCCTGAGGCGGACCGTAGGCGGCGCAAAACGCGTTGAACAACGCCATGGGTGCCACATCCACCTCTGCGGTTGATAAACCGCTCTCGTTGATGGCTGCGTTGATTTCGTCGAGGGCCTCACCTTTGATGGCGACGATGACCACTTCTTTTTCCGCCGCGCCCTCGATCATTTCGTAGTCCCATACAACCTCGTTGATTGGGAAAGGAACGTGCTGCTGAGCTTCGAACGCCACCAATTGCTCGATGTTATCGTCCTGTAGGGCTGGCAGTTTCACAAAGCGGGTGAAAACCGCCTGTCCGGAGATGGCGTAGCGCACCTTGCTGTGGCCCACTTTGAGCCGCTGCGCCAAGTCTGCCACCGCCACCCGCGTCTGGCCGATTCGGGAGGACTCCTGCGCGGGGTCAGCCACAATCGTCTCAGAGGCATAGCCTTTGAGCAAGAGCCCGCCGTTTTTCGTGGTCTCGAAAACAGCCATCCCGATGCGCTGGGAACCAATATTAAGTGCGACGGTCGTCAGTGTGTCAGCCATGGTGCGGAGCGATAAAAAGAGAAGTGTCGGAGGCGAGGCAACAATAAAATCGTGAAAAGTGCAGGGCGGCTGTCTCAGGGACCCGTTTTGGCTTTAATCTCGGGATATCGATCCCACCAAATCGCGGCAAACGGCGTCTCCAATTTGTTGAGCAGGGGCACTGCGGTGCTATCGGCAATCTTCTCGGATGCCGCCGCCCACCATTTATCCTTGCCGGGCTTATCGGTGGCATCCACGACGACCTTGCCGTCGATAACCACTTCGAAACCAATGTACTTGACGGCGCGCTTGCCACTTCGCTCGGCACCGGTGAGGCGCCTGATCGAGGCGGGAGAAAGGTACACTGAGCAGTAAACATCCTCCTTGAGCGGAAGATTCACGTACTCGACTTCCTTGGTCAGCTTCAAAAATGTACCAACCTTGTCCGGATTATCCACCGCGACGTACCACTTCACGGTCAACCGGTCGCAGGTTTTGTTTTTTGGCTCCGGGAGCATTTCGATCTTGATCTTGGCTTCCACTTCCAGCCAATCCTTCGGCTTGGAGGGTTTGCCTTTCACACCGCTGAATTCGGGCGACAAGATATCATCTGACTTGGGCTTCTCTGTGACCTCCACTTTAACCGCTCCACTGGCAGCATTGGGGGTGAGAAAAACAACGGCAGCCGTCACTGCGAGAAACGCGGAAGTACAAATTTTGGGGTTCATTGGGGGCGAATTTTCTGGAGGCTAGAAACCGGACACGGGGTTGACCAGCCAAAAGGTCAATTGTCCAAAAGTTTTTCAACAAAGTAAATACACAGGCATTTTGGCGGTCTGGCGCATGCGATTGACGGCTGGGTTGGAAGGAGTCATAAGCGGTGTGTGACGCATGTGCAAATTTCATTTTCAGGGGAACGAAGTTGGGTGGTTGGCAGCTTGGGCGACGCGGCAGCGTTGGATCAAGCCGATGTGCTCACGATTCTGGAGCACTGTGACATCGCGGAAATCCGGCTTGATTCCCTACTGGGGCAAGGGTTTGATCCGACCCACCACGCTTGGCAGCACCTTGCCGGGGTGCCGCTATTATTCACCGCGCGATGCAAGGATGAAGGTGGCGCCCTGGATCTAACAGCCACAATGCGAAGCTCATTGTTAGGGACAGCATTGACTGACGCGGCAGCAATCGACGTGGAGGTGGCGAGCCGCGAATCGATGCGAGACGTTCTGGAGGAGGCACAAAGCCGGGGAATTCCGTGGATCGCCTCGTACCATGATTTTGAGAAACTGCCGGCTAGCACGGCGCTGGTGGATGCCGCCGGACAGGCCCGTGACGCTGGTGCGGCCGCGTTCAAGGTGGCGGCGCGGCTCAACTCCCTTGCGGATGTGCTTCGACTGGCGGAGTTTCAGCTCAGTTCACAAGGACTGCCGGTGGCCACCATGGGCATGGGAGCGTTGGCAGCCGTCTCGCGTCTGCTTTGTGCGCAGTGCGGCAGCGTTCTCAACTACGGCTATTTGGGTGCCACTCCGACGGCCCCCGGCCAATGGGACAGCGGCTTGCTCAAACAGGCGATCCGTCGCTTGGTTCCATGGCGCGGCTAGCATCTGGGGGCTCAGGCGATCACTTCGACGGGAGCGTCGGGCAAGGCCTTGAGAAACTGAGCCCCGTAGCGCTTGGTTAGAATCCGTTTATCCAGAATGCAAACCATTCCGTGGTCGCGCTGGGTGCGGATCAGGCGGCCCACCCCTTGGCGCAATTTGAGAATTGCCTCGGGCAGTGAGTAATCCATGAACGGATTGCCGCCAGCGGCCTCGATGGCCTCCAAACGCGAGGCGACGAGCGGATGATCCGGCACGGCGAAGGGGAGGCGGGTGACGACCACGTTGGAAAGTGCCTCGCCAGGCACATCCACTCCCGCCCAAAAACTGTCTGTGCCAAACAACACGCTGTGACCATCCTCGCGGAATTCCTCGATCATGCGGTGGCGTGGCAAACCGTCGCCTTGCACAAACAATCGCCAGTTTTTCCCTTGAAAATAGGCGGCTAGGCGTTGTGCCGCATCCCGCATCGTCCGGTAACTCGTGAACAGCACAAAGGCCCGGCCATCACTCGCGGTGACCGCCTCGCGAATCCCCTCAGCCAACAATTCGTCGTATCGCGGGGTGCCCGGGTCCGGCACGCTTTTATAGATGCGCACCTGCATTTGCCGTTGATAATCGAAGGGACTGCCGATGCAGATGGCGCGAGCCCGTTCGGCGCCGACCCTGCCACGGAAGTAGTCGAGCTTTGGGTCGCCGACGCCGAGGGTGGCGCTGGTAAGCACCAGGGATTTTTTTCCATTGAACAACAACGGCCGCAAGCGTTCGGCCACATTCACCGGGGCGGCGTGGAGTGTGTACTGGGTCTCATCCCGGCCGCTGCGCTCCACCCAGTAAACGCTCTGCTCGTCGCGTTGCTCAAGGAACACCGCCAGCGAGCCATGCATCTCGCGCAGACGCCGCGACGCGTCCTGCAATTCAGCCCGGGTTTGCTCGGCTTCCACATCCGCGGCCAGCGCATCGACCTCCAGCCACAACTTGCGCAGCGGCTCGGCGAGGGTGTTGGAGACGATTTCCGGCTCGCGAATCCGGCATTCCTTGGAAAAATCCCCGAAGCGGGTCGAGTCCCCCACCCTTTGGAAAAACCGTTCCACCTCACCCAAGGTATCCTCCACCGCGAGCATCGCAGAGGCCTTGTGAAACCCCTTCAGCAAACCCTTGCGCGTCCTCGGATGATACAGCCGCTGCAAGTCAAAGCGCAGCCCGGACTGCGATAGCCGCAACCCAAGCTGCACCGCCGCCACCTGCTCGATCGTGTGGGCCTCATCGAGAATTGCGAAATCGTTAGGAAATAGAAACCCGCCGATTTTCCCGCGTGCCGCCTCGCCATCCTCGTCCTCGTCCGGCTCCTCGTTCTTGTTCAGCAGGGCGAAAAACAACGTGTGATTGACCACTACCAGCCGGGCATCAGCCGCTGCCTTGCGTGCCTCTTGGAAAAAGCAATTCCCGCGCGGTCCGCAACTGCGCGCCGTGCACAGGTGGGCCTCACTGCATACTTGCAACCAGACCTTCGGTTGCGGCTGGAATTTCAAATCGCTCAAGGTCCCGTCGCGGGTGCTTTCCGCCCACTTGCGAAGCGTCTCCAACTCCTCGCTTTCCGTGCTCGTGAACAAATCGTCCGTCTGTTCAAGCGCCCGCCGCAACCGTTGCGGACACAAGTAATTTTGCCGCCCCTTCAGCAACACCGCCGGAAAATCATCCCCCAGAATCTTGCGCACAATCGGGATGTCCTTCCTAACCAATTGCTCCTGCAAATTGATCGTGTGCGTCGAAATCACCCCCTTCCTCCCCGTTTCCAGCGCAAACCTAGCCGCCGGCAACAAATACGCCAGTGACTTGCCCACCCCGGTACCAGCTTCCGCCACCAGCGAACTGGCGTTGATCAGGGCCTCTGCCACCGCCACCGCCAACTCCTGTTGCTGTGGCCGGTACTCAAAATCCCGCGACTTCGCGAGCACGCCTTTTTTGGAAAAGGCGTCTTTCACCGCATCACAGAACCCTGGCAGCGGATGCCCATCCGTCATTGAGATCATCGCGCCCCATCACATCCCACTTTCCTCCTCCTGCCAAGCCACATCTTCCTCCCACCTCCAAAATCCCCCACCCACCGGCCCATCCTCGTCCGAAATTTCATGACGATCATTCATTAAGCCGCAAATTAACCATGAAAAAAATACAAATCATTCAAAAGAACATTTGCACGACCTAACTTCAGGCAACACCAGTATCTACGTCGGCTACGAGGGCCGCATCAGCGCAGACTCCAGTGGCAGCGCCAACCTGGGCCTGCGCGTCGGCTTCTGAGGAGTATTCCGGCTTGCAATCGGCGGCAGCAGCGGCTTGCCTGCGGGTGACATGGCGGATTCTCAGATGCGGCGACCAGAGCGACTCGACGGGCTCACACCCATCGAGGTTGCGAGGCGTCTGAGGCACTTGCCTGGATTGGTGTTTTTCGATACAGCGGGCCATCTGCCGGGCAGCGGAGGGGCCGCTGTTTCGCTCATTGCAGCGCGGCCGCTGCGGGAGCTCCGGGGGAATATTGCCGCCGCCGATGACCAAACAGCCCTGCGTGCGGCGGTAGCAGGTGGGCAGGAAGTGACCGACGCGACGGGATTTCCCATGGGTGGGCTGTGCGGATGGGTGGATTACGAGGGGGACTTTGTGTTTGGCGAGTACCGGGAAATGCTGGTTTATTGCCACGACGATAGGACATGGCAGGAACTGGGCCGGCTTTCAGAATCCCTGGAAGCCCCGCCAAATTCCGGAGAAACGCCCATCATCGGTCCCTTTTCGACTTTCACGACTCGCGACGAATTCATCGCCGGAGTGCACCAAATCAAAGAATGGATCTCCGCCGGTGACATCTATCAGGCAAACCTCTCCCAAGGCTATCAAGCGACGCTGCGCGGAGGCTCGCTGTTTGGCCTGTACGAAGCCCTGCGCGTGGCATCGCCAGCACCGATGGCTGCTTGGTTGTCGCTTGGGGGGATGGAGCTGCTGAGCTCCTCACCAGAGGCGTTTTTAAAGGTATCTGGGCGGAAGATTGAGACGCGGCCGATCAAGGGGACTCGGCCGCGGTTTGCCGCTGCAGATGAGGACCGACGATCAGCGTTTGAATTGCAGACATCGGCCAAGGAGATTGCGGAGTTGGTGATGATCACTGATTTGCTGCGCAACGACCTCGGCCAAGTGTGTGAATTCGGTTCGGTGGCGGTGGCCGAAATGCTCCGCCTCGAGAGCTTGGCCCAAGTCCATCATCTGGTATCCACCGTGACCGGCACCCTGCGGGCAGACGTCGATGCGCTCGGGGCCTTGGCGGCGTGTTTTCCCGGGGGCAGCATCACTGGAGCGCCGAAATTGCGTGCTATGGAGATTATCCGCGAGTTGGAAAAGTCTCCGCGGGGGATTTATTGCGGCGCGCTTGGCTACCTGGGATTCAACGGCGAGAGTTCATTCAACATCGCCATCCGCACCCTCGTCAGCGACGGAAAATCCCTCACCTATCAGGTTGGCGCGGGCATCGTGGCGGATTCGGACCCGCTCAAGGAGTTCGAGGAAACCCAGCACAAGGCGGCCGGTATCCGCTTGGCCGTGGAACGCTGGCAAGCAGCCCTCAGAGGCCCTTGAAGCCCTTGTACTCCTGATAGGTCCCAGTCGGCACCGCAACCTGTCCCCACTCGTGATTGAGACGGCGATACTGGATGATGAATCGCGTCGGATCCGCAAAATTCTTGGTGTCCGCAGCAAAGTTGCCGCGATCCATGCCAATGTGGATGTTGTAGCGAATCTCAAAATGGAGGTGCGCCGGATACATTCCACGATTGCTGCCGAGGGTGGCGATTTGCTGACCGCGTTTCACTTTTTTCCCCACCGAGGTTATGATGGCCAGCAAGTGGGCGTAGAACGAATCGCAGAATTTCACTTGGCCGCTGGCGGCGTCCCGGTAGGCATGGCGGACAATGACCACATTGCCCCAGCTGCCCCTGACGTCGTAGGCAAAGGTGACGATACCATCGCCAATGCTGTAAATCGGGTCTCCGAGATCCGTATCTCCACCACCCCGCCCATTCCAGTCCTCACCAAAATGTTGTGGCGAACGCAAGCGCAATCCCCGCGATTTGTAATATCCGGCACCATCCGGTTTGCCCACCGGATAGTCAAAACCATCTGCGAGAGCCAATTTCTCCGATCCCTCCGCCACCGCCCATCCCACGCTGCCAATAAGCAGCACCGGGGCCATCAGCGAGAGAAGCCGTTTGCGTGCCGTGCGGGTCCAAGTCATGCTCAAGCCCAGACCATCGACGGCTTGCCCCCGGCTCGCAAGTCGAAAAATTTCCCCTGATATTCAAGCTACGCGAGAGATCGCCCCCCCCCCCACAAACGCAACACCCGCCTGACCGACAGACGGCCAAGCGGGTGTTGGAAGGAGGTGAAAAACAGGAATTACTTGGTTGTGTCAGCCAGCGACGCGGGCAGCGGGACAAGCGACGATTGCATGCCGAGCTTGGCGCACACGAAATAAACCACGGTTCCGACGACGAACGCCGCCACGGGGGCTGCCGGCATGTCCGGTATCTGCTCGGATACCTTCTCATGCAAAATTGGCAAAATACCCACCACGAAACCCGCAGCCCAAGCAATCCAGCCCGCCGGATTGAAACCGGCCCGTGGACCGCTCCATTTGCCTCCGTTGAGAAGGAATTCAACCAGCATGGCACCGCAAATCGGACCAAACGAAGCGCCGATGATCTTGAAGACAATGATCGCCTGACCCGCCAAGCCCGTCAATGCCAGAAGGATGCTCACTGCAGCACCGATGCCAACGGAGATGAAAGGATTGACGTTAGGCAGAGTGGTCTTGAAGCTGTTGGCAGCAATGAACGAAGAAAAGCAAGCTGGCGGCAGAGCTGCAATCGCCAGCAGGAACATAATGAGACCTTTGCTCGAGCCCATGATCACCTTTAGGAGGCCAGGAGTTTGTAGAATAAGTCCGTCCTTGCCTGCGGCCTTCACGGCTTCCGCACATAAATCGGGCGAACCATAGGTGCCCGCCACAATCAATATCGAAATGCCCGCGGTGACGACCGTCGCCAAGGCAACGCCCACCAAACCGCCCATGCTGACATCCCCTTTGTTGCGCCCATTGCTGGCAATGTCCACCCCAGCCGCACCGGCTGTGGCAAAAAATCCAACTACAAACGTGAGCATGAAGGCGAGTACCCCAAAGCTGCCTAGTGCCGTCGGTGCGCTTGGGGCGGCCTTGGCACTCATGGCAATGAAGGCCTGTGAGTCAAAACTACCCACTCCACCGATCGTTTTTGCCAGCAGCAGCAGCAAGATGGCCAGCGGAATAAGCGGCAGATAAGTGGCCACCTTGGCGACGTATTGGATGCCTTTGAGGCCGACGATCGTGGCCAGTATTCCCCACCCGACCATGATGACCTTAACGCCCACGCTGGAGGCTTCCATACCGAAAAACTCGCCCAAGGCCATGGATGAGAAATAGACATTGACGCCTAACCAACCGAATTGCAGCACCCCCATGAGGAAGCCGGGAAGGATAAAACCGCCCTGCGTGCCAAAGGTGGAGGTCCCGATAATATAAAGCGGCAGCCCGGTGCGCATCCCCAGCATTCCGGGCACCATGTAGAAAAGAAAGTGACACACAAGCGCGGCGATAACCAAGCTGAGAAGTGCCCAGCCAATGCCACAAGACAACAGCCCACCTTGGTTGGGTGCGTTGACGGCGTCCTGCCAGAAAACGAACCACAGGAAGATTCCGGCGTAGGTGGGGGCGATGTTTTTGTACCAGGGGGCGCGGTTGGCCTGCGGATTGGGCGAGGCACCGGCGATGTAGGATGGAAGCGGACTGGATTGGCTCATGGTGTTTTTTGTGTTTTTTGCGATGAAGCGGACAAAAACCGTCAGCCTTGCGGATTGAGGCAATCCCTTGCGGCTGGGTTAGGCAAAAATTGGCCGATGGGCCGCCCGCCTGTCAATCATAAAGCGCAGGTGCTGCAAGCAAAAGGCACGTACAAGAATGGCTGTCGCCTTCTAGCGGCGTGTCTATGACCGCCGATGAGCATGAAGCGCGGCTGAATGCCGCTATTGAGCAATGGCCATCTCATTTCCATCGGTAGTCATAGACACGCCGCTGCGATACATCTCAGATGCCGGCCGACAGCCGTTATTGAGGGGGAGACCGCCGGATGGGCCGAGAGACAACTGCCAGTTCTTTTTTCTCCCAGGCATTCCGCTCAGCACGATCGCATTGGGGATTGTCAAAGCCGGATATTGTGCGGAGGATGGCGCGGGTTTCGTTTGCGCCGGAGGCGGGCATCCGGGGGCGAAAATCTGTCAGGCCGTTATGGGTAGGAGGCAACCGCAACGACACGCCAAGGCTATGGCAAACATGAATGAGCACCCACAAATCGACAGCGGGCAGGCCGCACGAACCGAGGTTCGCACGGCAAGTAAACGCCATGAAATCCGCGAAAACCGCAAGGCTATCGTGGCGGGCACTCTGATCGGATGGCTCATGAAAATCGGCTGCCTGACGCTGCGCTTTCACATCGAGGACCGCTGCGGCATCGGCCAACCCGGCGTCCATCCAGCACCCGTGATCTATGCGCTTTGGCATAACCGGTTTTTCACCGTGCCGGCGGCTTGGCGGAAACTTTGCGGCCAAACCCGCAAATCCGTGGTCCTCACCAGCGCCAGCAACGATGGAGCAATGGTCGCCCGGGCGATGGCGGTGTTCGGGTTCCGCGCCGTGCGCGGCTCATCATCGCGGCGGGCAGTGGCCGCTCTCGTCGGCATGAAGCAGGCGATCCGCGACGGCTTCGACGTGTGCGTCACCCCCGACGGCCCGCGCGGCCCACGCTACGTGTTTCATCCGGGCCTGGTGAAAATTGCCGAGACCACCCACACGCCGATCATCCCCATCCACGTGCGCTTCGACGCGGCATGGCGCTTGAAAACCTGGGATCATTTTGTCATTCCCAAGCCATTCAGCCGGGTCCACGTCATCTTCGACCGGCCGCTCACGGTGCTACCCGCCGCAGACGCCGCCGCATTTGAAATGGAACGCCAGCGCATCGAAACCATCCTCCTCGCCGGGGTGGATGATTCGGAAATTTGAGGATTGCAGGTGTGCCCGAATCCACTAAATTCCGCTCATGGGAATATTTCATGTCGGAGCACGCATCGAAAATGTCATCGATCGCTCAAAAGGAGCGTCGTTGTCGCGGATGCTCGTTGACAGCGGGAGTGAGTACACGTGGGTGCCTGAACCTGTTCTCGAAAAGTTAGGGATTCTGCGGGAAAAGAAGGACCTTGAGTTTGTCATGGCGAATGGCCAAAAAATCACCCGGAGTGTTGGTTTTGCGATCATTCGTGTGGAGAAAAGCTTTACCGTGGACGAAGTGGTTTTCGCTGAAAAGGGGGACCTGCTGCTATTGGGTGCACGCAGTCTTGAGGGATTGTCGCTCGTGGTGGACGCAAGACGAAAAAAACTCGTGGCGGCTGGTCCACTCCCTGCCGCCACGGCTTGATGATTGTGCGTGACGAGTCCGAGCACCTGGGTACCATCGAGCATGGCAACCCGCATGATTAAATTCGTCTGTATCGTAGCAGCGGCCATCGTGCCGGTCACTCTGACCGCACAGAATCTCACCCTTGCCTCGCGCGGACAACCCGCCGCCTTCTCGATTGTGCGGTCCGTGAGCGCCTCGCCATCGCAAATTTACGCGGCCGAGGAATTGCAGAAGTTCACCGCCCAAATGACCGGAGTCCAACTCCCGATCCTCACCGATGACGCCCCGCTTCCCCCCAACGCCATCATTTTGGGCGATACGCGACATAGCACGCAGTTGCTAGGCGGCCCGCCTGACCTCAAGGCGCTCGGGGATGATGGGTTCCGCCTCAAATCCACCGCCGCTCACCTGTTCATCATCGGCGGCCCGCTGCGCGGTACGCTTTACGGCGTGTACGAATTGCTCGAGCGCTTTGGTGGATGCCGTTGGTATGCCTCTTGGCACCGTGTTATTCCGCCGCATGACATCTGGACAATTCCGGCGATCGATGAAACCCAGAAACCCGCCTTCGCCCTGCGCGAACCGTTTTGGTTCGATATGTTTGACGGCGATCTCGCGGCCCGCAACAAGGCCAACGGCAACGCCATGCGCCTGACCGACAAACACGGTGGCCGCATCCGCTTCGGCGACGGTCTCTTTGTCCACACCGCCAACCTGCTCTGCCCGCCGGATGAGTTCTTCGCCACCCACCCGGAGTATTTTAGCGAAATCAACGGCAAACGCGTCAAAGACCAAACCCAACTTTGCCTAACCAATCCGGAGGTTCTCAAAATCGTCACAGACCGCCTGCTCGCCCGGATTCGCAAGGATTCCGCCGCCAAGCTCTTCAGCGTGAGCCAGAACGACTGTTACAACTTCTGCACCTGCCCGGCCTGCAAAGCCATTGATGATCGCGAAGAATCCCACTCCGGATCCATGATCCAATTCGTCAATCAAGTGGCCGAGGCCGTCGAAAAAGAATTTCCCGACGTCTGGATCGAAACGCTCGCCTACCAATACACCCGCAAACCACCCAAATCCCTCCGCCCCCGCCACAACGTCGTCGCACGCCTTTGCTCGATCGAATGCGACTTCTCCACCCCGCTTGACCAAAGCCCGTTCGAGCAAAACCGCAATTTCGTCAGGGAGATCCGCGAATGGAGTGCCATCACCGACAAGCTCTTTGTGTGGGATTACACCACCAACTTCCACCAATACATCGCCCCGTTTCCCAACGTCCTGGCCCTTCAGGGCAATGCCAAGTTTTTCCGTGACAACCACGTCGTGGGGTTATTCGAACAGGGGGCCTATCAGGGGCGTCACGGTGATTTTTCCGAGCTCAAGGCGTGGCTCCTCGCCAAGTGGCTGTGGAACCCTGATCTGCCCTTGGAACCCCTCCTCAAGGATTTTTTTGACGGCTATTATGGTGCCGCCGCTCCCCTGATCCGCGGCTATTTCGATGAGTTGCACCGCTTTCACACCGATCCCGCTGACAACCCGCTGCGCATCTTCGACGATATCTCCAATCCGGTCATTCCGGACTCCTTCTATCAACACGCCGCCGACTTATGGCAGCAGGCCGAGGCAGCCGTCAAAGACTCGCCGACCCACGCCTACAATGTGCGGATGGGTGCCATCCCCGTGCTCTATGCCCGCCTCACCCGCTTGCAACCTTTCGAAGCAAAAACTGTTTGGGTCACGGCCAACCCACAACTCTACGACGTGCCGCCCGAGCAGCAGCGCCTCGCTGCCTCTTTGCTGGCCCGTTTCAGCGAGGCCAAGGACATCAGCATCTCGGAGAGCAAGGAGGTCCATGACAAAACACTCGCCAACTGGGCAAGTCTAACCAAGCCCACGGCCCAGCCCGCCCCCGTCGGCCAGACCCGAGCGACCGTTGAAGATTCCCAGCTGAGCCTCGCCCGCCGCGGCACTTGGGGCGATACCGTGGCCGACCCGCTGGCCGGCGACCATTCCGCTCTGCAACTCTACAACACCCATTTCGAATGGTGCGCCACCTTGCCCTTCAGCCGCGTCGCCTTCGATCCCGGCCACAAATACCGCCTCCGCGTTTGCATCCGCGTCGAAAAACAACCCGGCAATGAGGGCGAGGCATTCTGGGCCGGTGTGTACGACCCGAAGGCCAAGCAGGGTTGCGGTGGAATCGAACCCAAAACCTCTGCCCTCGGAGATGGGTACACTTGGTTCGACGTCGCCGAATGGGTGCCCCAGCCCGACCACTATTTCTGGATCGGCCCGGGTCGCTTCGACAAAACCAACGGCGCAACCTCCTCAATCAAGTCCATCTTCATCGATAAACTCGAATTGTCGCGCTCAGATTAGCCCCGGAGATGCAACGCAGGGGTCAAGCATGCCAAATAAGATGAGTCTCCTCTTATCAGTATTGACTGGCAGCTTCAGTTGGGACTTGAGCTGTCGGTCGCGCCCCGAGTGGTCCTAAGATTTTCAACGGATTTGTAATAATTGCTGCTGTGCGGACGGTCGGATTGCGTTATGGACTCGGCAGCCACCATGATTCCGCCCCGCATCCTCGATGGAAAAGCCCTCGCCACCACTGTGCTCGCCACCTGCCGAGCCGAAGCAGCCGCTTTGCACGCCCAAGGCATCACCCCCGGACTGGCCGTCGTATTGGTCGGCGAGGATCCAGCCTCTCAGGTGTATGTCGGCTCAAAAGCCCGCACCTGCGCTGAATTGGGGTTTTATTCGCGCAAAATCGAACTGCCCCCCACCACCACCCAGCAGGAATTGCTCGATGTGGTGCGCGGCCTCAACGCCGATCCCGCCATCCACGGCATTCTCGTCCAGTCTCCCCCACCCAAACACATCGATGAGGCTGCCATCATCCGCGCCATTGATCCACACAAGGACGTCGATGGCTTCCACCCGGAAAACGTCGCCAAACTTGTGCTGGAAGATCCCAGCGGCTTCGTGCCGTGCACTCCCGCCGGTTGCATTAAATTGCTAGATTCGGCCGGACTTGCCACAGCTGGGGCGGAAGCGGTGATCATTGGCCGCAGCATGATTGTGGGCAAACCGCTGGCCCTGCTGCTCGTCTCCAAACACTCCAACGCCACCGTCACCGTCGCCCATTCACGCTCCCGTGACCTGCCCGCCATCTGCCGCCGGGCCGATATCCTCATCGCCGCTGTCGGCCGCCCAGACATGGTCAAAGCCAGCTGGATCAAGCCCGGCGCAGTGGTCATCGACGTCGGCATCAACCGACTGCCCGATGTCTCGAAAAAATCCGGCTACCGGCTCACCGGCGATGTGGCTTATGACGAAGTGGCACCCCTGTGTGCCGCCATCACCCCTGTGCCCGGCGGCGTGGGCCCGATGACCATCGCCATGCTCATGCAAAACACCCTGCAGGCGGCACGCCAATTGAGAAGCTGAAACCTCCTCTGCTTGACGGCCCATGGACGGACTGTGGAGGCGCTCTATAAGCGTGGCTTGGCTCACATGAAATGGATAGAAGCACCGACCCGTTGTGCTGGACGGCCTCAAGCATCCTCAGTTGAATTTTCGGCTTTCGCGTTCATGGATTGGCGAAGCGTCAGTCACCCGTCGCTACAAGGCCAGCGCTTCGTTGATGAGCGCCAGAAAATCGGTGCGCTCGAGAGGGAGGGTGGCGGAGGTGTTTTCGCGGACAAGGGCGGCGAGCAGTTCGGCATCGATGAGCGCTGCAGGGTCGTGGGCAAGCCATTGGGCGAAGGCGCAAACGAGAATGGCGAAGCGGGCGTCATCAGACGGTTCGGCGGCACGGTGATGGGTGATGATAATGGGGGCGGCGGGCTGGCCGTCGAGGGTCCATTCGAGTGAGCCGAAGGCGGTGGCGACGGAGGATGGCTCGATTTCCAGGACGAGAGAAGTGATGGATTTGGGGGGGATCCGTGTGGGCAGCGGGCCGGAGTTCAGCCCGCTGGGGAGGGCAAAGCCAAGCAAGCGGTAGCGTGCGACCGTGGCCGGGGTGGCATGGAATGTGGCAGTGACGTCATGGGAAAGATCTGCAGCACCGCGAATGGAGACGAGAAGCAATGTGGAGGAGGGTTTCCATGGGCAAGGCAGCGATTCGGTGGTGAGGCTCACCCCTTGGCAAATGGCAGCGCAACCCGCAGGCCTGAGCGGGAACGCGTTGAGGATTTCCTCGGCGCGAACGGCGTCTGACAATGGCAACTGGTGCTCGTCTCGGATGGCATGGGTGATCCACCCCAAACTGGCGCGACCCGCGTGCAGCGGCAACGCCAAAGTCGGCACTGTTGCCGTGGTCACCGCTTGGCGCATACTCAAGACCGGCAACACCTCGAACCCCGGCAAAGGGGATTGTTGACGCACCTCGGCAGCCTCACGAAAAAATTCCTCTGGCGATTCGGCTAGGGCCGCATCGCGAGCGGCGACGTGACCGGCCAACGTGTCGGTTCCGGCGTCAGCAGGAACCAAATCTCCATCCGTTCCGGCAGGTATGCGACTGGCATCAGCCGGACCCGGGGCAGGAAGCAGCGCAATGGCCAGCGACATGGGCTTCGGGCCTTCGTCAGCCACTTGAGTGGTGGCGGAGCCGCTTTCTGGCTCCGAGGCTTCGCCCACACTGTCGGCAGCGGCAGGAGTGGCGATGGCAACGGCGGCGGAGCCAGCAGCAGGAGGTGGCGGTCGGCGGTGGCTGAAAATAGCGACGACCAACGCGAGGAGGATGGCGGCGCAGAGGGCGACGGGCCAGGTTCGCATCGGTTTGCTAGAGCGCTTCCGGGGTTTGCATAAGGGCACCCACCCGGTTGAGAAGGACCCCGGCACCCCCGCCATCGACGACCCGGTGATCAAAGGTAAGCACAAGGGCCGCCTCAGTGGCGGGCAGGAAGGCAGCGACTTGTTCGCTCCAGACGGGCTTTTTGACTCCGGCTCCAAGACCAAGAATGATGGTTTCGTTGGGTAATGGAATGGGCGTGCCCAGACTGAGGCCAAAGGTGCCGAAGTTGGTGACCGTGGCGATGCCACCTTTGCAGTCGTTTTCCGTGAGTCGGCGCTGGCGGGCCCGGGCCACCAGATCGTCATATTCCTCAATCAGGCTCGCCAGCGGCTTTTGATCCACTTTCCTAACCACAGGCACCACCACCCCGTCCTTGACTTGGACGGCCACACCGATATCGAACGACCGGGGGTGGACGATTTTCTCACCGATGAGGTAGCCGGCGGTTGCGGGTTGCTCGCTGAGTGCCAAGGCGAAGGCGCGCAACAGGTAAAGGGTGAGTCCGGGTTTGGGGTTTTGCAGGCTGCGATGGTCAATAACACGGTTGAGAAGCAAGGGCAGGCCGACGGTGGCCAGAGGACGGGTCCAACTGCGGCGCATGGCATCGGCCACGGCGAGCCGCATGGAAGATGCGTGACTGCTCGGCCAGGCTTCGAGATAATCGAGGAATCCTTCGAGGTCTTCCACGGTCACGCGGCCACCTGCGCCGGTACCCACCACCGCCGAAATGTCCGCCTCGCGCAACCCGAGGTCGTCCATGCGGGCTCGCATCCGTGGCGAAATGTAGTGCGCTCCCATCACCCCAATGGGCACCGGCAGGCCCTTGACACTGGGAACCACATCGGGAGCTTCCTCGTAGCCGTCGTCATCCAGGGCGAAATGCAGGTTGGCGTCGTTGGGATCGGCTGTTTGGGAAAGGCCGGAGGACTTGGCGGCGCTGCGTTTGGCATCGAGTGATTCAAGCGATTCGACGCCAGTACGGGCGATTTCCTCGGCGGAAACATCGAGCAAGCCGAGCAGCGAACCGACCGAGTAAGAGACCCCTTCCTTGGCGCGAATCTCCGCCACGGTGCCATGGCAGAGGGTCGTCACGCTCATGATCGCCTTGTGGGTTTCCACTTCGATGATGTCTTGGTCAGCGCGCACCGTATCACCCACGGCCACTTGCAGGCGCACAATGGTGGCCTCGGCAATCGATTCGCCAAGCTGCGGCATGAAAATGGGAACAGTGGGCATGAGGGAAGAAAAGTTGAAAGCTGAATGTTGAAAACTGAAATGACGGAGCCGACGGGGCTTTTCCTTGAACCGGGACGGTTCTACTCTCAAAGCACCCGCTTGGTCAAACCGATTGCGGGAAAGCTACCGGGAAACGGCGCAAACCGAGACTTTCAGGTCTATTTCCCTGTCCCATGATCAGGCGCTTATCACAGCGGCACACGCAGCCCCTCAGCTGCGGCAAGTTTTCGCTGGTTGGCGTCAAACGTGAGGAATTCCCTGGCTCCCAATTCCTGAGCCGTTGCCACGTGGAGGATATCCATAGCGCGGTGGCCATGGATATCGGTGTAAAGTTCGCTCAGGCGTTCAGCAGCCGCATGCACCTGTGGCCAGGGACAGGGGACTAAAACGACCGAGCCGCTGGCCAAATCTGCCTTCAGGTCGGCCAGCATTTTTGTTCCTTGAGCCTTGGGAAATCCTTTGCTGGCATGATGGCGGTGCAGCCGAACCTGAAACCTCAGTGACTGCCGGAACTCGAAGAGCAACAAGGTCGTCACCTCCAAGGGGCCGACCATCGTTGCGAAAGTGGCAGCAGCCTTGGCGGAGTTTTCCTGCAAGCGATAAAGCGCGCAAAGAAAGGACGTGTCTGGGTAACATATCATGCCTCCTCGCCCTCCAGTTCATCGGCACGCATCGCCGCCACCTCCTTCATGGAAAATGTCCTTTCACCCCAAGTCTCACGCAGCCTAGCCATGATGTCGGGTTTTGCGAATACGCCAGAGGCAAGTGATGTCCCCAGCGCGGGCACCAGAGTGGCAATGATGCGTCCTCGTTTACTGATAGACACAGACTCGCCCTCCTGAACCCACGCCTCAATACGAGGGAATTCATTGCGCAATTCTCGAACGGATGCCGTCTTCATGTGAGTCATAATTTGTCTCACCTCTCTGATTTGTCAAACCAAAATATCGCCCTGCCAATTGAGAACGTCGATGGAACCAGTCCTTCAAAGTTGGAATGATTGATAGGGTTAAGAAGATCAGAACGAGAGCAATTGGCGGAGGGCTTCGCAGATGGATTCCGGTGTGGGGCGGTGGGACGCCCACAACTTCGGGTGATAAGGAATGGGCGTGTCGCGGGAATTGAGACGTTGGGGCGGTGCATCTAGCAAATGAAACCCGTGCTCGGAGACGCGTGCGACGACCTCTGCGGTGACCCCACCCCAAGGAAATGCCTCACCAAGGGCAAGCAACCTGCCGGTCCGGGCAACCGACGCGAGAATGGTATCGAGGTCCAGGGGCTTGACCGAGCGAAGGTCAACCACCTCAATTTCCCAACCATCGGCTTGGAGGCGGTCGGCCGCACGCACGGCCTCGTGGACCATGGCACTGTAGGCGACCACGGTGGCATGTTTGCCAGGGCGGGCGATGCGGGCCTGGCCGATGGGCAGGTGCTCGTTGTTGATGGTTTTGGCTTTGAGCCAGCGATAAAGGAATTTATGTTCACAGTAGATGACTGGATCGTCGAGGGCGACGCCATCGATAAGCATGTGGTAGGCATCGGCGACGGTGGCCGGGGTGAGCACGATCAAGCCAGGGTATTGGGCGTAGATGCCCTCCATATTTTGGCTGTGGAAAGGACCAGAGCCAGGAGTGCCGCCCGAGGGGAGACGCACGGTGATGGGGATGGGCACTCCGGTGCGGTAAAAATGAGTGGCCGCTTGATTGACAATCTGGTTGAAGGCGATCGCCGAGAAATCCGCAAACTGCATTTCCACGATCGGCCGCAAGCCTTCGATGGCGGCACCCACGGCCAGGCCGATCATGGCGTCCTCAGCGATGGGTGAATCAAACACACGGCCGGGAAACATGGCTGCCAGTCCTTTGGTAGCCTTGAAGGCTCCGCCAAACACCCCAATGTCCTGGCCATATAAAAACACCCGGTCGTCCTCACGCAGGAGTTTTTCCTGAGCGGCACGGATGGCGTCAATGTAAGTCACACTCACTGGTTGATAGGAAAACGGGTGGAGAGGGCCGTCCAGTCCTCGCGGTAGGGGTCGGGCGGAGCCTCTTGCTGGGCTTGCGCGACGGCACGCTGGACGTCTGCGGCGAATTGTTCCTGCCAGAGGCGGATTTCGTCGGCGCTGGTGATGCCATTGGCCATGAGTTGGCGCATCGCCACTTCGATGCAATCTTGGCCGTAGTGGCCGACGCGCAAGGTCTCGGGGACGTAAAACCCATCGTCATGTTCCCCATGGCCGGCCAAGCGCAACAGCTGCGCGACAATCATCTGCGGCCCCCCACCGTGACGGGCTTGCCGCACCGCCTCGCTCACCACCGTCGAACACGCCAGCAAATCGGTGCCATCCACCGACCATCCCCTGAAGCCATATCCACGGGCACGTTCGACCAAGTCCCCGCAGCCAAACTGCCGGTCGTTAGGCGTGGAGTACGCAAATTGATTGTTCGTCACCAACACCACCATTGGCAATCTCTCCACCCCGCTGAGGTTCAGCGCCTCGTGAAAGGCACCCGTGGACGTGCCACCGTCACCGATACAAGTGGCACCGACCACCCCCTCGAGTTGGCCCTTGATCCGCTTGGCGAAAAGCATCCCGCTGATGAGCGCAATCTGAGCACCCAAATGAGAAATCATCGCCGGCATGCCTGCTAGAGGTCGCCCGCGGTGGACATTGCCGTCGCGTCCGCGCATCGGCCCCAGTGCGGATCCGAGGTAGGTGCGGGTGCAATCAATCAACGACTCGCCAAATGCCGAGCGGCCCGCCTGATCCCGGATGAGCGGGCAAAACACGTCTGTACCACGGATCAGGGCGGTTCCCAGCGCGGCACTCACCGCTTCCTGGCCACGCCCAAGGTAAACACCACCGACGATCTTGCCTGCTTTGTACAGGCTGGAGAGCTTGTTTTCTAGGATCCGCGCCAGCAACATCGACTGAAATGCGGAGCGGAGGAACGTCCGGTCGAGCGCAAATTTTTCGGTGGCGGCTGGCAAATCCAAAGTGGGCACGGGCGGAGCATAAAGCGATGCGGGCCGCGCCTGCAACCGCATTCCATGCTTCTCACAAATTCCTTAGGTTCCACTCCACCAATCCCCTATAATTCAAGCCCGTCCCCCCATAAATGTCCAGCGCGCTGCCCACAGTCACATCCACCCGGCCCTGGCTCGCCTGTTCCACCAGGTGAACATCTGCCATGCTGGCAGCACCGCCGGCATAGGTGATCGGCAATTTTCCCCAGCCTCCGAGGAGGCTCACCAAATCCGCGTCAACCCCTCGGCAGAGGCCTTCGACGTCGGCGGCGTGAATCAGGAATTCCGCGCAACTGGGGGCAAAACGATCCAGTGTGGCATGATCGACAGCCAACTCAGTGAGAATTTGCCAGCGATTCATCGCCACAGACCACCCCCCGGGCGAGCGGCGGCATGACAAGTCGATGACGAGCCGCTCGCGACCCACGGCCGTGACCAAGGCACTCAGAGTCTCAGGCAAAAAGCGGCCCTGCCCGTCGAACAGTGCCGAGGTGACGATCACATGCGAGGCTCCGGCATCGAGCCAACTGGGGGCATTGGAAACGTTGATGCCACCTCCAATTTGCAAGCCCCCAGGCCAAGCAGCAAGAGCTTCGCGGGCGGCGGTGTCATTGCCGGGGCCGAGTTTAATAACGTGTCCGCCGCGCAGATGATCCGTGCGAAACGATCGCGCGTACCAACCCGCCGGCCGGTCCGACACGAAATTCTCAGTCGGTGCGCTGCCATCGTCGCGCAGGCTGCCACCGACGATCTGTTTCACCCGTCCTTGGTGAAGGTCAATGCATGGGCGAAATTTCGTCATGGCTTTAACCGTGCTTCCAACAAGTGATCCACATGCTTCGCAAGCAAATCGGCTTCCAAATTCACCGGCTGACCGATGCTCGCGGCATGCAGGTGGGTTTGCTGCCATGTGTGCGGCGTGATCCAGAAAATGGCCGAAGCCGTCGCCAATTCCGCGATGGTCAGGGAAATACCATCCACCGCCAGCGAGCCCTTGTCGATGCATAGGCGATGAATCGCCGGCGGTAGCGATACCTCAAACACGTGATCCTGCCCCTGCGCCGCGAGTCGGGTGACGCTGCCGGTGGCATCCACATGGCCCTGCACGAAGTGTCCGCCGAACCGGTCCCCCACTTGCAAGGCTCGTTCAAGATTGACCAACGACCCAGGGTGCAGAGCCCCAAGGGATGTGACGCGCAGCGTTTGGGCGAGCAGGTCAAAAGCAATCCCGTGTGACAAAATCTCAGCAACCGTCAGGCAACAGCCGTTGATCGCAACAGAATCGCCTAACGCCAACTCGGTGGCAAAGGGGATGTGCAAAGTGAGCCGGGCTTGTTCGCCACGCGACTCAAGGCCGATGACGCTGCCGGTGGATTCTACAAGACCAGTGAACATGGGTGAAGGGGGGGAAAGGGCCGGAAAGGCGGGAAAGAACCAGTCTGCTTCCCTGCCGCCCACCGGGCAAGCCTTGGTTTGGCAGGGCTCATCAAAGAGCCAGAATTTACGGAATTCTTGAAAACTTCCTCTGGCCTACTGTAGCTCCATCACAAGCGATCAATCTCATCATCCGCTAACCCCGTCACTTCGCTGATGTCTTGCGGAGAAAAGCCCTTCAACTTCATGGCAAGCGCAGTTTCACGCTGCATATCGGAGCGACCCTCAGAACGACCCTCGAAGCGTCCTTCGGCGCGGCCCTTGACGCGGCCTTCCTCAAGACCCTCCGCCATGCCATCGAGCCTAGCGGTGTCAATCTGGTTGTTGAGGCGGCTGCGATTTGAGCGGTAGGCATCGTAGGCGCGCTGCTCGCTTTTGGGGAGTGATTCATACTGCAAGCGCTCCCGCACCCGGTCGATCCCCTTGGCGTGAAAATCCTCCTTCAGATCATAATTTTTCAGGTAATATATCCATTCGTCGAGGCTGCTTTTGGCGACGTTGTCGAAGTTGTCGATTTTGATGATGTAGTATTCCGGATAGATTTTACTGACCGCATCATACTTGAAGACTGCTGCCTGCCGGTTACTCAGCGTGAGGATGTCGTCCTGATGAATGCCCCGAAACTCAGTCTTGCCGTGATAGACATAATCCTTGCCGTGACCAAGGTCGAAATAGACAAGATTGACCGAGTAGATCTTTCTGACCTTTTCATACAACTCGCCTTTGT
>CAIKHZ010000368.1 GCA_903827375.1 Akkermansiaceae bacterium | reverse complement strand
TCCAGAAACAACGCAACAATTCACCTCATGCGCAGCGGCGGTCACAGACGCGCCGCTACAGGGCAGCTCATGCGCAGCGGCGGTCACAGACGCGCCGCTACAGGGCCGCGACTATCTTCTGCCGTAGAGCGGGCCGTAGGTGCTGCAGGCACGGAAGTCGGCAGCCTCGAGATTGGCGGTGCCAAAGGCATTCCAAGCGCTGGGGCGGAACACGCGGGCATCATCCACGTTGTGCATATACACCGGGATGCGCAACATCGCTGCAAGCGTGATATAGAGGTGCCCGACGTGGCCGCAGGTCATCACGCAGTGGTTGGCGCCCCAGTGGTTCATCACATCGTAAGCACTGCGAAACGGACCCTGGCCATTGAGAATGGGCGCAAACCAGGTCGTCGGCCACGTCGGATTGGTGCGCTGGTCGAGGGCGTCGTGGATGGCATCGGGCAATTCAACGGTGTATCCTTCGGCAAGCTGAAGAGCCGGCCCGAGTCCATCGACGAGGTTGAGGCGCAGCATGGTGGCGGGCATGCCACCGCGAGTGCGGTAGCGGGTGCTCATGCCGCCGCCGGGGAAATATTCGGAAATTGACGGATGCCAAGTGGTGGCAGCAAGGCACTTGGCGACTTCCTCCTCGGTGATGTCCCAGTGCGGCTTCATCACCGGTTGGCCCTGGGCGTCGCTGCACTGACCGGTGCCATCGAGTGCGGCGGCACCTGAGTTGATGAGGTGCAGGATGCCGTCGCCGACCAACGGGTCGGCGAGGCGCTGACCTGACGCCTGCTCGATGGCATCGAGACTCCAGTACGTCCGCAGGTCGGCGAAAATCTGCGCCGTGTTGGTCAAAAGCCAGCCAAACAACATGCCCGCGCCATTGAGCGCATCGTTCTCGGTGGCCACGATGTAGGGCGCTCGCTTGCCATTCCAGTCGAAAGATGAAGACAACATCGCCTCGAGAAAATCTCCGTTAGGAAAGTGATCTGTCCATTGGCGCTGGCCCTGGAAACCCGCAGCGATGGCATTGCGGCCACGGGCCTGTTCGTGCAGTCCAGCGGCGGCGAGTTGAGGGTTGCCCACCATCAGGTCGCGGGCAATGAGGGCCATCTTGACGTTGGTTTCCCACTCAGCATCAAGTTGCTCGCGGCTGCGAATGCCCGAATCCCCGTTGTAATCGGCTCCTTCCGGGCAGTTGGCCTTGACCCATGCAAGGGCACGTTCGTACTCGAGGGGGTCGAACTGGCCCTTGTTGAGACGGCCCACGAATTCCGTTAAATCAATATCCTCAACGCGCATGCCGAAATACTTTTCCCACAGGGCGAAATCCACCATGGAGCCGGCGATGCCCATCGAGGTGCCGCCCATCGAGAGATAGGCCTTGCCGCGCATCAGGGCGACGGCGAGGCCGCATTGGGCGAAACTGAGGAGTTTATGTTGAACATCGGCAGGGATGGACGGGTCGCCGGCGGGCTGCACGTCACGACCGTAGATGCCGAAGGCCGGCAATCCCTTCTGGGTGTGGCCGGCGAGCACCGCGGCCAGATAGACAGCACCAGGCCGCTCCGTGCCGTTGAACCCCCAGACCGCCTTAGGCAACAGCGGGTCCATGTCCATGGTTTCCGAGCCATAGCACCAGCACGGTGTGACGGTTAGGGAGACACCCACATTGTCACGGGCAAATTTTTCCGCGCAGGCACTGGCTTCCGGCAGGCCGCCGATGCAAGTATCGGCGATCACGCAGACCACGGGAGAGCCATCCGGGTAACGCAGCGAGGACGAAATCAGCTCTGCTGCGCGGAGCGCCATCGCCATGGTTTGGTCCTCAAGGGATTCGCGCACTCCGCCGTAGCGACCATCAATCGCCGGACGGATACCGATTTTCGGAAATGACGAGAACACGCTGAGATTTTTATTAGCCATGGCGGGTTGAGTTTGCAGCAAGCGCCGCTTTCTAGCCATCACAAATACCAAAATTTATGGCCCTCAGGTCAGAAGCCCGTTTTTTGGAAGGGATGCTTGATGTGCTGTGGTTTGGTCATAGCGTGTGGGTTGCTTGTAGAGAGACCTGAATATGGAGGGGTTCCGGCAGCAACACTTCCCTTCGGAGATGGCGCGAGTGCAAAGGCGGATGAAAAGCGAGATATACTGAATTGGGCGGTTATACCACTCTGGCTATGGTTCCAAATGAAAGCTCAGGTCGGGGATTAGACGCTCTTAAGTTGAATACCCGCCCTTGTTCTTCCGCCCTCTGCATGGCTGTCTCTGCCTCGTGTTTGGCAAGGCAACACTTCTTGTATTTTTTGCCACTCCCGCAGGAGCAGGGATCATTTCGCTCCATCACCATAGCGCATCAAACGATTCGTAACCCATATTTGCAGTCAACTAATTCCGTGGCCAAGATGCCTGTTTTCCGCTCAGAGACCGCTAAATTGACAATCATGGGCAGCCCGCCCATTCCCCTATTGAGGGGGCTTGTCGAGGCCGAAGGCATCGTGAACGGCGCGGGCGGCTTCTTCGATGAGGGTTTCATCAACGGTGACGGCAATCTTGATTTCGGAGGTGGAAATCATCCCGATATTGATGCCGGCCGCTCCCAACGCCTTGAACATGGTCGCGGCCACACCGGAGTGCGAACGCATGCCAATACCCACCGCCGAGAGCTTGGCAATGCCACCCTCCGTCTCAACCTTGGCATTGGGCCCGAGCGCAGCGATGACGGGCTTGAGCGCAGCCTGTGCCTTGCCCAGATCACTGGAATGCATGGTGAAGGAATGGCGGGCGAGGCCGGCAGGTGCGATGTTGGAAACGATCATGTCTAGGTTGATCTCCGCCTCCCCAATGGCCCCGAGGATGCGGCCGGACATGCCGGGCTCATCCGGGATGCCAGTGATGGTCACACGGGCTTGGGAGCGTTCGATTGAAACGCCGCGAATCACGACGTTTTCCATGTTGGGATGTTCTTCTAACACTAGAGTGCCGGGGTTATCGTTGAGCGAGGAGCGGACTTCGAAAATGACGCCGAATTTCTTGGCAAATTCGACGGATCGGGATTGCATGACTTTGGAGCCGGAGGAGGCCATTTCCAACATTTCGTCGTAAGAAATCTCCGGCAGCTTGCGAGCGTTGGGCACCACCCGCGGATCACAGGTGTACACACCATCCACATCGGTTAAAATCTGGCAGACATCGGCCTTGAGGGCGGCGGCTACCGCGATGGCTGTCAGGTCCGAACCGCCGCGACCCAGCGTGTGGATCATGCCCTTGGGCGTTATGCCTTGGAAGCCGGCGACCACTAGGGTTTTGCCGTCATCAAGGAACCCCCGCATGAGTGAGGGGTCCATGTTGAGGATGCGGCCCCGGGTGTGCGAACCGGTGGTAAAAATACCCGCTTGGCGCCCGGTAATCGACACAGCATCCATGCCCATTTCCTGCAGCGCCATGGCGACCAAGGCGATCGACTGTTGTTCGCCAGTGGCCAGCAACACGTCGAGTTCGCGCTCCGACGGGTTTTCAGTGAGTTCGCGGGCCATCTTGATGAGGCCGTCGGTGATGCCGGACATTGCCGAAACCACCGCAACGACTTGGTTGCCAGCGTCCCGAGTACGTTTCAAGCGCGCCGCAACGTTGCGGATGCGATCCAGTGTGCCGACGGACGTACCGCCGTATTTTTGAACGATGAGGGCCATGGGGCGCGGGAGTCAACCCAAATGCGGGCAGGATGGCAAGCACAAGATTTCAGCACAGAATGAGAACCCAGTGTTCCGTGCTAGAAATTCTTGGGCTGGAAGTTTTTAGCGTTGGCGATGCCGGTGATGCCGTCCTCGCAGCGCAGCACCCACAGACCTTTTCGGAAGGCGAAGCGGTCGCTCTCCTCATCAACGTGCATCGCCGCCAAGCCCCCCTGGACGTTCCACCCGGCGTATTCCTTGAAAGCCTCCTTGAAGCGCCCCAACTTGTCCAAATGCCACAAGACGTCCTCGACCTTGAGGGTGGTTTTCACTTCGATAACCACGATCGTGTTCCCATTCACCAGCGTCATGTCCACCTCGATCTTTTCCCCCTGGCTATCGCGACCAGTCCGCCGCTCGGTCATCTGGTTGACCTGCAACCCGCGCTCTTGAAACAACTTGATCGTGCCGGGACGCATCAGCGCCTCCACGAGTTTTCCCCACTGGCTGGTGAACAGGCCGCTGAGTGCCTTAATCTTCTCGTCGGTGTCCTTCATCTGCAGATCCGTTTCCTTCATCAGCCGATCCGTTTCCTTCATCTGCCGATCCGTATCCTTCATCTGAAGCCTGTGCTCCTTGATCTGCCGGTCAGTGTCCTTCATCTGCCGATCGGTTTCCAGTTGTGAAGCCCGCAATTCCGCAGTTGACCTGGTGAGCTCCGCAGTTGACCTGGAGAGATCCGCGAGAAATTCTCTCAATTCCGCTGTCTTCATGGAACGACGCTATCTCATAGCCCGTGGCGAGTCAATCCCGAAAGAAAATGGCGAGACGCCCATTCAATCCGATCACCTTTGGATGTCTCAGCCTAACATGCATCAACGATTCGCTTGACCAAACACGCTCATTGTTGTGGCATTCCCAGCAAGCACCATGCAACTCCACCTATCCATTGGTATTCTAACGGTCATGACTGCGGGTCTTGTCGCCGGACAGGCCGCACCGCCCGAACGCGGCTTCGTTAGCCGCCAAGCTGCCGACAACTGGGAACAGGCGCTGGTGACCGGCAACGGCAAGCTCGGAGCTATGGTCTTCGGCGCGCCGCTCGACGAGACGATCATTATCAACCACGGCCGCCTCTATCTTCCGCTGAACCCGCCGCTGCCGCCGCCGGCCACCGCCCCGCTGTTGCCGGAGATGCGCCGCCTGATGGCCGCCGGTACCTACCAAAAGGCCGCAGATCTGGTGGTAACAACCGCTGACCAGGCCGGCTACCACGGCAAGCGCTGGACCGATCCGTTCATCCCCGCTTGCGACCTGAATTTGCACATGGAGCCCCGCGGCCATGCAAATGACTACCAACGCTCGGTAAATTTCGCCAGCGGAGTCGCCGCCGTAAACTGGAACGATGAACGCGGCAGCTTCACCCGTCAGGTTTTCGCATCTCGCGCCGACGACCTGATCGCCGTATCGCTCAGCGCGGCCACCAAAGGCTCGATCAATTGCCGACTGCAGCTCGCCACCCGCCCACTGGCCGGACAAGGCGGCTGGAATCCTGAGCAAATGGTCAAAATCGGCATCAAGGAGGCCGCCTCAGGTGCGAGCGACGGTTTTCTAACTTATCGTTGCGCATTTCGCCGCAATTGGAAAAACAGCTTGCAGGGATATGAAGTGGCGGCACGGGTGATCGCCCGCGGAGGGCACAGCAGCACTGCGGGCAACACCCTCGAAGTAAGCGGCGCCGACGAATTGTTGGTGTTGATGCGCGTCGAGTTGCTAGAAGATTTCGAACATTCCCACCTGCCAGCCATGCGGGCCGCCCTCGGTGGTTTGGACGCGGATTTTACAAAATTGCTAAAGCGCCATGCTGCCATCCACGGCCCGATGTTTGAGCGCGTCCGCCTCGACCTCGGCGGTGCCGCGGATCATGCGCTGACGTCCGAGGAATTGTTCGAGAAGTCGGCTGTCGGCAAACTCTCGCCAGCGCTGTTAGAGAAAATCTTCGATGCCGCCCGCTACGCCGTGCTATCCAGCAGCGGTGACGTTTTCCCTAACTTGCAGGGGATATGGACTGGCACTTGCAGCCCGCCGTGGTCTGCGGACTTTACTCTCAACGGCAATGTGCAATGTGCGCTGGCTGCCAATCTGACAGGCAATTTGAGCGAGTGCCTGGAGCCGTTTTTCAATTTTCTGGATGCGCACATGGGGGACTTCCGAGATAATGCCCGGCAACTCTACGGCTGCCGCGGCATCCATATCCCTTCCCGCGCCAGCACCCATGGCCTCAACAACCACTTCGATGCCACTTGGCCCATGACGTTCTGGACCGCAGGCGCTGCCTGGGCTGCACGCTTTTACTACGATTACGCACTGTACACCGGCGACCGCGAATTTCTAGCTAAACGGGCGCTTCCGTTCATGCGGGAAGCCGCCCTGTTTTACGAAGATTTCCTGCAAGAAGGGACCGATGGCAAGTTCCTGTTTTGCCCCAGCTACTCACCGGAAAACAATCCGGCCAACAACCCGTCGCAGGCATGCATCAATGCCACCATGGACGTGGCCGCCGCCCGCGAATTGCTAACCAACCTCATCGCCGCCTGCCAGTCGCTGGGCAGCGACGCCGAGGGCGTGCGACGCTGGCAAGCGATGCTGAAGAAACTGCCAGCCTATCAGATCAATCCGGATGGCGCAATCAAGGAGTGGACCACTCCTCTGCTAGAAGACAACTACGCCCACCGCCATGTCTCCCACCTCTATGCCTTGTATGGCGGAATGCCAGCGGATATCGCCGCAGATCCGGCATTGCGCAAAGCATTTCTGATAGCCCTGCAAAAGCGCATGGAAGTGCGACGACGCGAAAATGGCGGCGAAATGGCCTTCGGACTGGTCCAGATGGGACTGGCCGCCGGCTCACTGCGTGACGCCGGCATGGCCTATGAAATCGTCGATTGGCTGACCAATAACTTCTGGCGCTCGAATCTAGTCTCGACTCACAACCCCCACAGCCTCTTCAACACCGACATTTGCGGTGGTCTGCCCGCCGTTGTGTTGCGCATGCTGGTGGACTCGCGCCCCGGCCATCTGGACCTGCTACCCGCGCT
>CAIKHZ010000367.1 GCA_903827375.1 Akkermansiaceae bacterium | reverse complement strand
GACTATCGTGGGGAAGCCCGATGGCCCTATGTGATCTCCCATTTTGGCAGCATGGATCTTTGCGGCTTTCCAAAGGACAGGTACTATTATTACAAAAGCTGGTGGAGCAGTGAGGATATCCTATACCTATTTCCGCACTGGAATTGGAAAGGACGGGAAGGCCAGAAGGTGAAGATCGGCTGCTACAGTAATGCCGATATGGTTGAATTGTTTTTGAATGGAACGAGTCTGGGGCGCAAAGACATGCCTCGTAATGGCCATTTGGAGTGGATTGCGGAATACCAGCCGGGAGTCTTGAAAGCAATCGCCTCCCGAAATGGCAGAAGGATGGAGAAAGTCATTGAGACCACCGATGAACCACAGCAAATTGTCGGAACACCGCTCAAAAGAACCATCACTGCCGATGGCCGGGATGCGGTCATCGTGAATTTCGCAGTGAAGGATAAGGTGGGCCGAATGGTTCCCGATGCCGTTAATTTGATCCATTTCAAGGTGACCGGTGATGGCTGCATTCTGGGCGTTGGAAATGGGAATATGGAGAGCGTCGAGGACGAAATCTGTTTGAATGGTGACTTTAAGAGAAAGCTCTTCAACGGGAAGTGCCAGATCGTCGTGCGAGCGGGAAAGACAGCGGGCAAAATCGCAATTGAAGCCTCTGGAGATGGACTCCAAACGGGAGCGTGTGAAATTTCTCAACAATTGAACAACTGAATTAACAATCATAAGGGCAACGTGAAGCTTCAGGCTGAGGCGAAAGAAGGACATCAACACTTTGACAAGTATCAAATCCAGATTCTGTAGGTGGTCCAGCGGGCACAAAGAGGAAGACTGAAACGATGACCAACCAGCATACGACGATGATAGAGCAATTTAGAACCACTTTGACCAGCGTGGCAATTCTTGCGGCAGGTTTACTGACGAGCACGCCGGGCCGCGGCGCGGATTCCCCAAGCGCGACGCTCATTCCTTACCCCGAGGCGCTGCGGGATGCCGGGGTGGCGGTGTCAGACATGACAAACGGGCAAAGCGAGAGCCTCATCATTGGCAATGGGGATCTTTACGGGATTGTCTGGGAGAAGGAGGGCGGCCTGTTCCTCCGGATCACCAAGAACGATATTTGGGATGCACGGGTGGACACATCCAAGGATGGCCCTATGCCCAAGGTGAATATCCGAACCCGGGCGGTGACCGGTTCGAAGGGTGCTCCGCCAAGTTACCGAGCGTATGACCATCCAGAGCCATTTCCCGAGCCGGTGTGCGCGGCGGCGCTCCGAATCGGGACGTCGCCCGTGGCCCGAGGGGCCTTGGATTTGCAGCGTGCGGTTGCTACCATCACTTCGAGCAACAGCGGGAAGACTGAGCTGCGTGTATTGGCCGATAGGAACGTGCTGCTCATCACCACCAAGGAGCCAGTGAGCATCGAGCCTGGCCGTGGCGGACTGACAGGAACGACCAACGGCGTTGCGTGGCTGCATGTCACCTTGCCGGGCGACCTCGATTACAAGGGCATGCAATACTGCGTGGCTGTCGCGAGTGAAGGCAGCACGAAAGTGGTCACTCTGGTTACCTCCTTTGACATCAGCACGGGCGATGTGCGTTCGGCCGCTATCGCGCTGGCTGCCAAAGCCATGGCCGATGCGACCCGGTCACAGGAACAGTTGATCGCCGGACATGAGAAGACCTGGCGCGAGTTCTGGGCTCGCAGTGGAGTGGAGTTGGGTGACCGCGACTTGCAACACTGGTGGTATCGGATGCTCTATTTTGCGAGGACCATTTCCCAGCCGGGCGGGAAATTTCCGGCAGGGATCATGCCTCCGCTGGCAACCGACAAGACCCCTTGGCACGCGGATTTGCATTTTAATTACAATTCATGGCAGCCCTTTTGGTCGGTCATCTCCCCCAATCATCCGGACCTCGCCGACCCCTGGATCTCGTATATCCACAGCTTGCTGCCCCGCGCCCAATGGCAGGCCAAAGAAGTCTTCGATTGCGAGGGAGTTTTTTATACGATCAGCCAATTCCTGCATGAACCCGATCCTGCCGTTTGCAAAAGCGTCAACAAGCGGGCGCTCGTCATGAATCCCTGGGGAATGACCATCGGCATGGTCGGGATGACCGCGCAGAATCTGTGGCACAAGCATCTGTGTGATCCTGACCGTGCTTATCTGGAGGCGAAGATCTACCCGAGCCTTCGCGAAGCGGCGCGATTCTATCTGTCGTTCATGAAACAGTGCGGCAAGGACGCCGCTGGGAAAATACTGCTAGGCCCGTCGTACAGTCCTGAACATGGTGCCATGGGAATTGACAATTGTCCTTTTGACATTGCCTATGTGCATTACACCTTCGACGCCTTCGACAAGGCGTCGAAAGAACTTGGCAAGGACCGTGCCCTGGCTGCGGAGTGCCTAGACATGAAAGCCCTGCTCGCGGATTATCCGGTGGCGCTTGATCCCAATGGCGAGCCGGTCGTGGTGGATTGGGCCGGCTGCAAGTACAAGGAGGTGGAGCTGCACAATCTCACCGTGCCTGTAGTACCGGTATTTCCCGCGGAGCAGGTCACTTGGTTCTCTCCCGAGCCGGTCAAGGAACTGTTTCGCCGCACCATCAGAGACATCACGTTCGGCGACGCAAACTCACACGTTGTGTTCCCCATTGCCAAGGCGCGGCTCTCCATGCCGGAGGCGGTTGCGGAAATGAAGGCGTGGTTCAAAAGCCGGGAATTACCCAATGGCCTCTTTGTCTGGCAGGGACATGAGCACGGCACGTTCATGCCGGAGAGCATTGGCGTGGCGGCCGTTGTTACCGAATTCCTGATGCAGAGCGTGGGAGATGTCATCCGGGTCTTTCCCTGCTGGCCGAAGGAACAGGACGCGAAATTCACCAACCTGCGCGCACAGGGCGGGTTTCTGGTATCAGCGGTACAGAAGGACGGCAAGGTGACGAAGCTGGAAATTACCTCGACCGTCGGCGGTACACTCCGGGTGCTGAATCCGTGGTCGGGCCGAGTGGTCGAGCATGCGACCCAGCTAGGACAACGCGTGACATTCACCGGACCGGAATGAAGCGAAAGGCATCATCCGCAAGGGAGACTTCGTGCTGCGGGAGGATGACAACCTCCTCGTTCCGGCACGTTGGCACAAGAAGGAGATCATCGCTTACAGCAGGCCAGGCTTCGAAAACAAGGCGTGGCAACTGCCCGACGACCCTACCGGTTCCAGCTTCATGTGAAGGATGCCAAGGGGGAATGGAACGGCGACCTGGTTGCCGGGGGTGCAGCAGGCATGCAGGTGGAATCAAAGCGGTAGTCTCGGGATCGCGTGTCCGTGAGTCGTCGCCTCTCACCCGAACCCGATGAAAACAGCAACCAGACCTGCATTCAGGGCTCTCGCGGTATTCGCGCTGGGCCTTGCCGGTGTCATGGCGACTCCCATTCCCCTGAACAACGCCTCTCTCGAAGCCGGCGGTTCAATCTGGGCGATTCCCAATGACTTCGACGGATGGACGGAGTCCGGTCAGACAGGAAAGGCCCCGGTCGCACATACCGGTGGCTACAGCCTCTGGAATTGTTGGGGCTATGGCTGGAACTCGCTTTTCCAGCAAAGCCGTTACACGGTAGTTTCCGCCGGTGAAACGATCACCGCTTCCGTGTGGGCGAAGACCGACGCCAATCTGGGCAGCGGGACGGCATCATTCAACCTCTCCTTGAAACTTGGCAACGACTGGGCGGCGTTTATCCAGCCTGGCTACCAGGGCGGCCGGGATTGGACGCAGTTGACGACGAGCTACGTCACGACGGTTGCCGATATCGGGAAGACGGTCGGCATTTCCTTTGGCACCGACGGCGGTCCCGGCGCAGGCAACCCCGGCTACGTTTACATGGACGACCCCAGCCTCAGCACAGTCACGCCACAAACCGCCACGAACTGGCCCACCTTCTCCGCCACGGCCAGTTCGATTTCCCCGGGCTGTCCAGCAAGCAATGCCTGTGACGGAGATGGCGGGACTGCATGGGCCAGCGCCACCCATGCCAAAGCATTCCATAGCGAATCCCTTGCCTTTTGGATGGATGCGTCGCACCCGGTGAATTACATCAAGATTTATCCGCTGACGATTGGCGGCTCTTCGGTCGGCATCCCGGTGAACTTTCATGTCGAATCGGCGAGCGGAGCAAGCTGGAACTACGTCGGGAGTTTTTCCCATGTCTCCCGTCCTGTGGGCGGGGCACCATTTATCGTTCGCCTTCCGGCGACGCTGAACACGAATGGCCTCCGGATCGTCGCCGAAGTGTTGGGGAATGATCTCGCCGGCAATTATGCCTTTGAAGTCGCCGAGGTGTCCGCGGGTTATGACTCCTCCGCTGGAACGCCGGATCAAGTTTTGGCAGCGGCAAGCGCGTCATCGGTTGGTTCCCCCGGCCAGGAGGCGGCCAATGTTATTGACGGCAATTTCCCGACGCTGTGGAGCAGTGGCACGAATGCCGCCGCCTCTGCCACGGAATGGATTCAATTCGGATTCAAGGGGGGCGGGCATTCCAGGGTCAACTATGTGAAAATGCGCCCGCACTTCAGCGGCCGCGCGCTCGGGTTTCCGGTGGACTTCGCTATTTCCTACTACGACGGTAGTAAATGGACCACGGCACTCATCAACACCGGTTTTCCCAATCCCACTGCCGACGACTGGATCGTTCTGCCCATCGCGGCGGTGGACGCCTATCAGATCAAGATCACGGCCACCAAGCTGGGCACCGACGGCACCAGCAACGCCGTTGGGAACTACGTCTTCCAACTGGCCGAGGTCGGCGCCGGCTACGATCCCGGATTCAACGGGCTTTCATTGCTTGGCAATAGCACTTACGGGCTCTCAGCCGGATCGATCGATCAGATTTCCGCCTCAGGGACCGCCTCGTCAACAGTTGGCACAGGTTGGGCTGCGTCCAATGCCACGGACGGCAATCTTTCGACGCTCTGGAGCAGTGCCGGGCACGGGAAGACCCCTGGGGCCACGGAGTGGATCAAATTCGGCTTCGTTGGCAGCGGTCATGCCAGCGTGAATTATTTGAAGATTCTTCCGCGCTACAGCGCCGCCCTTGGGCGCACCCTGTGTTTTCCCGTGAGCTTTACGGTTGCATATTCTCCCGATAACGGAGTCACCTGGACGACCGTCGCCACGCAAAGTGGCTATCCGATGCCGACGACGGATGATTGGGTCGTCATTCCTTTCCCGGCGGTGGACGCCTATCAATTGAAGGTCACGGCCACAACCTTGGGGACCGACGATTCGGGCAATTGCTACTTTCAGCTCGCGGAAATCGCAGCGGGCTATGATGCGGATTTCCTGAAAGTCGCGGCTCTGGGCAATAACGTCATAGGCGATAAGGTGGAAATTCGCAACGTGGGTTCCGATGCGTTTATCACGAATGCCCAGCTCGGGAATTGGGTTTACGACACGCGCAACCCGATTGTCACCCCCGGGGCGGGCAATAATATCTATGCCCCGAGTGTCGTGTTCACCGGGAGTGGTTGGAATATCTATTTCGGCGGATGGGACGCGGTGGGAGCGCATGATCAGCTTTCCATGACAACCTGTCCTGACAATTTTCTGACCTTCGGCAGTCATTCTCTTCTGATAGCCAATGGGGAATTTAGTCATGTGAACAACCCCTGCGTGGTGCAGACCGACACCAATCAGTGGAAAATGATCTGCACCGTCCTTCTCCGCAATCCGGTCTTAAACAAGCCAATGGCTGCCACGTCCGCCGACGGGAATACTTGGACGCCTAGCTCCGGAATTGCCAGCGCGCTGATCAACATGAACGGATATACCGACGCGACCAATGCGGACTGGACGACTGCCGATGTAAACGGGAGCAACCATTTCCTCTACGAAAATGGAGTCTATCACATGTTTTTTGACGATTTCGTGACGAAAAACAACCGGGTCCAATACGCCACAAGCACGGACTTCAAGAATTTCACCTACCGCGGGGTGGCGCTCAACGAGTGGAAGATTTGCAACGACGTCAAGAAGTTCTCCTACGGCGGGCAGAGCAATTATCTGTGGGCCTACCACTTGAACGGGAACCATGTCTGGTATTCCACGGGCACGTCGATTGCCGCCCCGTCCCCATCGAGCGTGCTCTTCTCCAACAACGGCAGCGCCGACACCTATATCACCTCCCCCTGCTTCGTCACCGACGCGACCCGCCTCTATGGATCATTGTATGGTGCCGGCGCCCCCAGTTCCCTGAATCAGAATCGCATCTTTGCCACTTGGCTTCAGAAAAAGGTCGTTTTCACTGCCACCAGCGGCACGACGATTGGAACCAGCGGCAACCAATCCTACGGGCCCGACCGGCAGCAAGTCGCGACAAGTGCCATTCAAAGTGTCGGGACCGGACGTTTCAGTGTTTACGACACCGATGGGGTCTCGCTGCTCTACGTCAGTCCGGTTCTGACACTGCGCAAGGGGGATGTCTGGCAGTATCGCGGGCCGGGCAATGCGGCGGAACCGGCTCCTCCATCCTATAGCAGCTACGACACGTGGATTTCCGGATTTCCTGTCGGCGACACAACCGCTGGCGGCGATCCGGACGGTGATGGCATCCCAAACCTGCTGGAATTCGTGCTCAACGGAAACCCGGGAAGGGCTGATGCGGCGAGCCTTGACGCACTCTCTAGCGGTTCATACTTGGTCTTTTCCTTTGATCGTCGTGTGGATTCGATCGGCGCTACCACGCAGATTTTTCAATACGGATATGATTTAAAAAGTTGGACCGACATTCCCCTCGCCGCCGGTCCCATGGTTGCCCTCGGACCTCCGTCGGGAGGACTCCAATCGGTCATCGTCACTATCCCCCGAAATGGGGCCGCTAAAACCTTCGGCCGCCTCAAAGTCATTCTCAACCAGTAGGGGTGCAACACGGCTTCGACGGATGAAAATCAAGGAACAAAGATCCCCAATTTTCGATCAACCTCAACTACGCCTGTCTGAAGTATGGGGTTACATCCATGCCGTAACCTTGCGCCTTATCACGCGTTTGCTCTACAAGTTGAATAGAATTGCACGCATACAATACTTTGCCGCAGGTTTCGTTAGCCAGCGACTGGGCAATCAAAAGGCCCACCAATGTCTTGCCCACCCCTGTGTTG
>CAIKHZ010000366.1 GCA_903827375.1 Akkermansiaceae bacterium | reverse complement strand
GCAAATCCGGCGAAGCGGCACAGCTAACAAAACTTTTCTGTTATTTCGTGCAAAATAGTGTAAAGCTGTAAAAACACCTTTCACATGATTTGGATGGGGGTGGGGAGACCCGAGGACTTTGTCGCCCCGCTTAATAGATTTCCTACTCATTATCAACGGGTTACGAAGCTGTGAGACGACTGTTTTGTCGCCAATTCTAACGGATTTCGCATCATTGTCTAACCAGTCCTCGTGGTTAGACGGTTCCAGCCTGCCGCCCGGTGCCGCATTCGGCATGATCTGACCAGTGGGAGGAAGTGGCCAACACGGAAAAGGCAGAATTTGAGTTCAACAGCAGCCCCCGAAAGATTTTTGAAATAGTTTGTAAGAACTTGAGAGTTTAGACAGCCTACTCGCCCGATGGCCAAGCAGTCGCTCACACTCGAATCACTGGAACGAATCGTTGCTGCGGATGATGATCGGCGGTTGGCGATGGCTGCGTTGGCGGGACTTCGGGAAGTGGCGGCGGGGGATCACTATTCCGCGATGTGGTTCGACGCCACGAACTGCAAGATTGCGGACTATTTCCTGGATCAAAGCTGGCTGGCTGCCGATCACACATTTTGGCAGATTGCTCAACGAGGGCTAGCCGATCACCCGTTGGCGGCCATCCTGTTGTCCCAGCAACAGTCGATGACCCTCGTGCGCAGCAGGGTGGTTTCAAATGCGGCCTGGACAAGGACATGGATCTACAATGAACTGGAGCTTCCGCTGGGCGTTAAGGACATCGCCTCGGTTTGCCAATACACGTCATCCGGGCAGGTGCTGATTCTCACTTGCGGGCGAAGCCGAAAGTTCAAAGACGATGAAATTGACACGGTGCGGAGCTACCACCGGGTGTTGGCGGGCCTGGCTCCATTCCAATCTCGCGCCCCGCGACCAGCATGCGAGCGTTCGGTGGCAGCCGGTGTCATCGATCCCATGGTGAGGCTCGCCGCGCTCACGCTGCGCGAGCGGGAAGTTCACCAGTGGTTGAGGCAGGGCAAGCGGGATTTGGAAATCGCCATCCTCCTGGGGATTAGCCAGCGCACGATCCACCATCATGTGGCGAGGGTGCTGCGCAAGCTGGAAGTGGACACCCGCACCGCCGCCGCGCTCTATTGAGCCTGAAAAACTGGCTTGAGAGCTCAAAAATAGGCAATCCTGCCTATAGACGGTTTTGCCCGGGTAGCACAGGATCGCCTCTTGCCGGACAGAGTTGCACCTACCCACATTTCGCCGGTACCGTCATTCCAAACAACAAACAAAAAAGCATGAAAACCCCATTAGCCAAGCAAAGCGGCATGAAAACATCATTGGTTGTAGGAGCGGCTGCCATCGGTGCGGCCAATCTCCACGCGACCCTTGTGTATAAGGACACCTCGGGTATGAGCCTGACTGTCACCAGGCCCCTTGTCGATGATTCTGATAGAATAAACTTTAACTACGATTCGTTAAGTCAAGTGCTTGCTCTGGGCGGATCTTTCGGAAAGGGCCAAGATCGCGGAGCGGGTCTGATTGCGCGCTACCGTCTTAATGCGGGAAGCTATTTGGAATTCCTTCCCATGGGCTCGAGCCCTTTCAACGATCCGGTTAGTGAAGTAGCGACGTCCCTACTGTCAGGTGGACCGATTCTTGCAGGAACAGCCATTGGTGGAGATGGAACTATCGAATACACCACCCGTGCGTCCGAGCACCCCCTCGGATCCGGCCTGACCGATTTTTACGTTGGGATGCGGCTATGGGAGGGTGACACGAATAACAGTAGATACAACTACGGCTGGGCCAGTATCACGACGTCCGCCGATGGCCTTTCCGCAACCCTGAACGGAATTGCTTTCGAGTCCGAAATTAACAAACCCATCAACGCCGGTGACACCGGAATCACTGCGGTGCCGGAACCGGGGAATGTGGTGTCGCTTGCCGCCCTGCTAAGCTCGGCCGCCCTGATCCGCAAGCGCCGGAAAGCCACCGCCGCTTGAATCGATGCTGAGGTCGCGCAGGGTTCCCCTGCGCGACCCTCAGCGAAAACAGTGTCGTCATGTCGCATGATCCTCGGCTTCTCGCCTTAGGCTATCCGAAGTGTGGCAACGTGTGGCTGCGCGGGCTGTTGGCGAGTTTGCTCAAGGCCGGCGGAGTGGATTTCCGGCAGCTCATGGCGGACCATCCCATGGCCCCGGTGTTGGAGTCGATGGATCTGGGGATCAAGGATCAGGCGCGGCAAGACCAGGTGCGGTTTTCCCCGCTGCGTGCCTATCAGGACATACCGGCGGTGTTCAGTTGGGCCATCCCGGACATTCATGCCTACGCGGCGGCCACCAGCATGGCCCATTCGCATTGCCCGTGGCAGCCTGAGACGGATCATCTGATTCGCGCGTTCAGCCATCATGTGGTCATCGTGCGGGATCCGCGAGATGTGGCGGTTTCGTGGTCGCGCTGGATTTTCACACCGTTTAACTTGCAGCATCGGCCCACCGCCCACGCCACCCCCGATGCCTTGCTGGCAGAGGATTTGCCGCGCCGCGTGACGGAGTGGGACGTGCACCAAAAGAGCTGGCTGGTAAACAGTGGCGCGGACCTTTCGCTGCATGTGATTTTTTACGAGCAACTGGTGGACGACACGCCGCGCGAATTGGGCCGCATTGCCCGCTATCTCGGCTTGGAGGTCGGGGAGGATGCCCTGCGCCGGGTGGCCGCGGAACACGCCCTGGGCGAGATGAAAAAACGCCAGCCCCACCATGTCTTTCGCGGTGGCTGGGGCGGCTGGCTTGAGCACCTCAATGACCGCCAGGTTCACACCGTCCAGCGCATCGCCGGACAAATGATGAAGGCGCTCGGTTACCCGCTCAACCGCGATGCTTCCGCAGGCTGGACACCGGACCAATTGAGGGCGCCTGAACGCACGTCGAGCAACCCATGAGCTGCCTATTCATCGCCTTGGAGGGATTCTCCGCTGCCACTCTGGCGGAAGGCCGGTCCCTGGGGCGCTTGCCTCGCTGGGATGCGCTCGGAGCGGGAGCTCAACTGACTGACCTCGCATTCCCGCTTTCAGATGCCCGGGTGGCCATGCTCGTATCTGCGATGACCGGCACATGGCCAGACCAGCATGGCATTCTCATGGCGCAGAGGTGGGATGCTGCCGCCTCGGCGATCCGGCCCGTAGGCGCAAGTGATCGCGCTCAACCGACGGTTTGGGAAATCCTCGATGCGCATGGAATCGAGTGCGTCAGTGTCGGCTGGCCAGTGGCGACGAACGGTCTGACGACGCACTCGGCGATCGTGAATGTCGGCTTCGGCGTGACTCCAACGCCGGATTATCAGCCCGATTTGGCCAGGCTGGTGACACCGGCGTGCTTGGTCGATGAGCTTGCCGATTGCTGGTTCCGGCCTGACGATTTTGATGCTGAAAGTATCACTCCGCTGGTTCCGGAATGGAAAACCGTCAACCAAGCGGTGGACAACCGGCTCGGATTGCTCAACGCGGTTTTGGCTGAGAATGTTTCGCGTCATGCGGCGTTTATCGGCTTGCTCGAATCGCAGCCGTGGCAGTTTGCGACGCTGTGTCTGAGTTTGCCGGCCGAGCTTGCCAGCCTCGAGCAGGCAAGCGAGTCGCTCGGGGACGGATTATTCACGGGCTTGGCGGAACGGGGCCAGCCCCTGCTCAACGACTTTCTCAGCGAGATTCTGCGGCGCGTGCCGCCGGACACCGATCTGGTCATCGCCGGGCTGCCTCCCGTCAGATCGTTCGAGGATCCAGGGTTTGTCCTGCTGCATGGGCCAACCCTCGATGCTGAGGCACACCTGCCGCAAGCGAACGTGCTGGATTTCGTGCCGCTGCTCTGGAACCTCTGTGGATTTCGATCGGTGGCAACGATGCCGGGGCGTCGGTTGCTCCCCGCGATCCGCGCTGGCCATCCTTTGCGGGCATTTGACATGCCATGGCAGCCGCCAGTGGACCATCAGCCATTGGCGATTGGCGCGCTGCTCGATGCCTGCGTTCCGCTTGAATCCATTATGGGCAAATGGAAACCTGAGGAGTTAATGCATCTCTATCTGCTTCAGCTGTTGGGCCGTTCGCTGATGGCGCATGGAGAAGCGCTGCGAGCCTTGCCGGTTTACAACACCCTTGCGCGATTGAAGCCCCGCGACTCGAAGACATGGTTGCTGCTCTCCGATTGCCAGCAACTGTTAGGATGCTTGCCCCAAGCGCTCGACAGCGCCTATGCCGCAATGGATTCGCGCGACAGCAACGATCCGGGACCGCTGTTGCAGGCGGCGACTCTGGAGGTGCTCTACGGCCAGCCTGAGACCGCCCGGGCACTCTTGGTGAAAGTGGGACCGCAGCTTGCAAACAACCCTTCGAGGCAGCTTCAATACGCCAGCATTCTGGTACTCATGCGGGAGTGGTCGGATGCTGTTCTTCTCCTGAAGGATGTTGTGAAGCGACTGCCGCATTCTTCCCGTGCGCTGAGGCTTCTCGCTCGCAGTCACCTCGCGCAGCAATCTTGGCAGGAGGCATTCGACTGCGCGATTGGATCACTAAAGCAGAATCCTGGCCACGCGCGCAGCTACGAAATCCTGGCTCACGCGATGTTTGGCATGGGGATGCGCAACCAGGCATGGCAAGCCTTTGAAAGCGCCATCGAGGCCGAGCCAACCTGGCCACGCCCGCGGGCAGCTTTGGTCATGCTCAGTCGCCGGATGGGCAAGCCCCAAGCCCTAGTGGATGGCTACATGGCCAGCTATCAACAAGTGAAACAGCAGACTCAGGAGAAGCGCACCACTCTGAAAGAAGCAGCACGCAGCCTCATCGACGGAAACAGCAATGGGTGAAAGTGGGGGAGCCCCGGTATTGCCAGATGGAACATCGGGATCATCAGCCAATATTTGAATCCTCTCGGATGCTTGCAACAATCACCTAAAATCGACGTATGGTGCCGGGGTGCTAAAGCCCCGTGTCAGACTCGAATTATTTGAGCGAATCTCCACGGGATGAGGCTAGGTAAGCCTAGAAAGGGAAATAGAAACCACGGATTGCACGGAATGCACGGATAATGAATGAGTTATGAATTTTATAGCATTCACCATTTGGGTGAATCTGAGATTTGATAGATCAGGACCAACTTATCCGTGTAATCCTCTTCAATCCGTGTAATCAGTGGTTAAAAAACCTCGCCGCAACCATTTCCATTTTCCTTTTTAGGGTAAGCGGAATTCGCCATCATCCTGATGGTGTTCGCCAACGCACGGTCCACCATCCTCCCCCATTTCCCCCGCCGCTCGCCCCTGCCACCTGCTCTTTCTGCGACCCTCACCCCAACCACATCTCCAAATCCGCCATCGCGGCCCTGACGTTGCCCTTGGCCCCTTTTGGGTAAAAGCTGAAAGCTGAAAGCTGAAAGCTGAAAACTGAAATGCTGAAATTGAAGAGCAGGGACCAAGCATGGACATTTTGCTCGCTGAGGAAAGTGCGACGGTCATAGACGCGCCGCTACAACATGGAGGTTCGTGGTGCCGAGGAACGCGTGACCT
>CAIKHZ010000365.1 GCA_903827375.1 Akkermansiaceae bacterium | reverse complement strand
CCGGGAGCGATTCAGCGCGAAGCGCCAGGATGGAGCACGGGCCATGAAGGGCAATGGGAGCGGCGTGAAGGGATTGCTGTGGAGTGCCAGGGATCTGCGCGTAAGAGTCTGACAAGCTGGATTCGAGCAAGCATCTTTCGGGGTACTGCAAGGTTTAAATCTGCTAGGCGGTGACCTATGGAGGAGGGGGGGGGGATTTTGGATTTTGGATTTTGGATTTTGGATTTTGGATTTTGGATTTTGGATTTTGGATTTTGAGGGAGCTGTGCGTGGCCCTCGGGGAAGGCGAACATCGAACATCCGACGTTGAACCGAAGACGGCTGCGCACGGCGCTGCCGCCAATCGGCCACCAGGCGCGCAAGCGGGTTGCGGCGAGGCGTAAAATCGCTCAATGCCGGGCCGATGAAGTGGTGGTTTTTAGCCACAATCCACCCCCTTCGCTACGCAATTTGCTACGCTGTGTTGTAACTCGTTGGAACTACTTGTGGTTACGGTAGGCCCATCACTCTTTGTAGGCTTGTAGCTGCGTGTCTTATCCGTCTTATCAGCGGTTCAATTCTCTTCCTCTTCTTCTTCTCCGACAACCGAAATCTCGTCCTTTTCTCCGACCTCTCCACCTCGCTAAAGTTTAGGTTACTGCCTGCTCCGTACTCGCCCCGGGTTCGGGACTTGCGTCTCCTGAGTAACTGCCCCCTCCATACCCGCCCCGGGTTCCGTGCTTGCGTCTTGCGGCTTGCAGGCTACCCTCGCGGCGTGCCAGAGACCCGCATCCTACAAGCCGCCGACGATGACATGCAAGACGCCCTGCGTGAGGCCTGCGCCTTGTTGCAGCAGGGGGAAATTGTCGCCCTTCCCACCGAAACTGTCTATGGTTTGGCAGCAGACGCCTTCAATCCGGCGGCTGTGGCTAAGGTGTTTGCCGCCAAGCAGCGGCCGTCGTTTGACCCGCTCATCGTTCACATCGCGGCCCGTGGCGACCTCGCGAGTGTTGCGATTGTGCCCGAGGACATTGCCGCCACCGTGAGCCAACTCATCGGCAAGTTCTGGCCCGGCCCGCTCACCTTGGTGCTGCCGCGCCACCCCGACGTGCCTGATTTAGTGACCAGTGGGCTGTCCACGGTGGCTGTGCGGCAAAGTGCCCATCCGGTGTTTCGTGCGATCAACAAGGCATTTGGCCGTCCGCTGGCAGCACCCAGTGCCAATCGCTTTGGCAGCATTTCCCCCACCTCCGCCTCCGCCGTCATCAAGGAACTCGGCGGTCGCATCCCCCTCGTCGTCGATGCCGGTGCCTGCAGCGAGGGCATCGAAAGCACCATTATCTCCATCGAAAACCGCCCCTCCAAAAAGCCGATCTTTCATCTGCATCGTGCCGGTCCCATCACCAAGGAGCAGCTTCAGGAATTCGGCAGAGTTGAAAAAGTCCGCGATCCCGTCGGGCAATCACTTCAAGCACCCGGCCAGCTCGCCAGCCACTACGCGCCGAAGACCCCGCTCATTTTGCTGGCACAACCTGGGGATTTTCACCCCGAAGAAGGCAAACGTTACGGACTCCTCAGTTACACCGGTGCCGACGACGGCCCCTTTGTCAGTCTTCACGACTGGGAATGCATCGAATCGCTGAGCCCCGGTAGCGGCAAACTCGCCGAGGCCGCCATCCGACTTTTCTTCGTCCTGCGCCGCCTTGATGAGGCCGGACTCGACGCCATCATTGCGGAACCCGTCAGCGAAACTGGCCTGGGTGTCGCCATCATGGACCGTCTCCGACGGGCCGCCTGCGCTCACCAAATGAGTGCCACCTGAAGGGACTCGATCACCGGATTGTCGCAGAGGATCAGCCTGACATCTCCATCGATGCCAGGCGTCCATTTGTGTTTCTCAATGAGCTTTGTTACCTGCAGGCTGAACCTTGGACGGCTGGGGATACGCCGTTTTGATGCCATACTTGGCAGCCAGATAGCCGCCGACCGAGGCTTCCTCTGGGGCTGTTAGAGTTCTTGAATAGCAGAGGATTTCGGCCAGGTCGAATTTGCACAGCCAATGGTCTCCATCAGTGCCGCTGAGCAAGTAACTGGTCGGCTTCGTGTCCTGGTCATTGACGGTGATCTTGAGGACCATGAAGTCTGTGATGGTTCCGAGGCTGAAGCCGCCCTTGGCCGATTTTTCAAACGCAATGGGTGATCCATTCTTGGAAACCGCCGCCGGGAATGGGTTCTCATTGAAGCCGCTGGTGCCGGTGCCATCCAGCAAGTAGCTGGAGGCCCGCCCGGATTCGCGCCCTAGGAACGAGCCCTCATTGCTCCAGGTCGGCGACGGAGAACGCACGACGAGATATTGCTCCTTGATAAAAAATTTGCCGCTCACCAAGGTGCGGCAGTCACCTGTGAATTGAACCACCGGCTTTGAAGCAAGCCCGTTCTGCAATAATGTTGGGCTGTTGTGTTCCTTATGGACCGCGTGATGTCCATTGCCGGAGCGGTCATTCCAAATCAGGACCTGCTGGTCGGAGTCCTTATAGATGCCGCAGGACGGATCCAGCCAGCAGACCAAGCCCGAAGTCACTGGAACCGTGTCACCATCCACCGTGATCATCACCGCTGTGGATGCGCTGACCTGACCGTTGCCAGCTGCGGCCTTTGTCGTTAGACAATGGGAGCCCGTCGGCACGTTCTTCCATTCGATGGAATAGGGTGGCGTCGAGGAGGTCCCGATCAGTGCGTCGCCGTTATAGAATGCCACTTTGGTCACCTTGCCGGGTACGTCCGAGACATCGGCGGTCAGCGTGACCGTTGCCGGCGGGCCGAAGCTGGCGCCGTTGGCTGGCGAGGTCAGGATCACACCCGCCACCGGATAGAGCAACTCCTGCGGGATGATCGAGCAGGCCTTGCGGGACGGCATATACCAATAGAGCCGCGCGGTGGCAGGACTGGTATGGTGATAAACCTCCATCTTCAGGCTGTATTGCTGGCCAGCGGTCAGGGTGATCTCCGGGCTGTCGTTCCACAGTTTGGTCGTGTGGTCGTTCCAGTCATCGATGACCTGCACGCCGTTGACCCACAGGCGGACACCGTCGCCGGTGCGGGTGGAAAATCGATAGGTCCCGCTCTCTGGTGCCAGCACCTGGCCGCTCCAACGCACGCAGAAGGCACCCGCACCGAGAGTTTTGGCTGGCGGTGCCGAGCCCCAGTCGAAATTCACAGCCGGGTCTAACTGAGTCGCCTTCAGCGCGGCAAACTCCTTGTTGTCGAAATAATTCCCCTTCAGCCCGGTGCCGCCGGTGCCCACCAGCAGGTTCACCGTCGCGGGCGGCGAAGTGGTTAGGCTGTCGGTGACCGTGAACGTGAACCGATCCATCCCCTGAAAGCCCTTCTCGGGAGTATAGGTCAGGTTGGGCGCAGTGCCTGTTAGGACACCATGTGCGGGTTTTGCCGCGACCTTGCAGGTGATCTTGTCCGACCGGCATGAGGAGCCTGATAGAACGACGGCCTTGGCGGTGTTGGGCGCAAGGAGCAGGATTTGCGGGTTTGCCACCGGTAGCGCGTTGAGCAGGGTTGGCGCAGTGGTGGCGGCTTCGATCGCGGCAATGGTGTTGATGATGATGGGGGCATTGTTATCACCTGGCGGCCAAGCGGCGAGATAGGTGTGTAAAACCGGCAGCGCCCGCCTGGCCGCCTCGCCATAAGCGGGGAGGCTGCCAAGGGCGCTCTTGCCCAACTGACCCCAATAAGTGACATTGCCGAGGCTGATGTCGATGCCCTCATCTATCTTATTTTTTGACAGGGCCATCATGGCTGCTCCGACCGGCCCGGAGGTGAACATTCGGTCACATGGACCCTCGGTTTGGGCGTCGGCGAAGAGTTCCGGAGCCAGAGCCACCACGTCAGCCAGTTCCAATCGGTCCTGCACAAAGCCGCTGAGGATATCGCGCCACATGCCGGCGGGTTGTTTGATGCCTGCCCGAACCGCCGGATAGAGCAGTTTTTTATCGGCCTTGATGGTGTCGCCACCTAGTTGCCGAAACAGCGTCTCGGCGAGATAGCCGTTAGCGATTTGCAAGGGATCGCTCCAATTGAAACCTGCCTCGAACGGATAGGTTGGCGCCACATTCTTGACAAAGGCACCCAGCATGTCGGGCACTGACGGGGCGGCAGCCGCGTTGATCTGACCCAGAGCTTTGGCGGCCTTGGCGCGCACCCAGATGTCGGTGTCCGAGAGCCGACGGGTCAGCGCAGGCACTGCGCTGGCGGCCTTCATGCAGCCCAAGGCGGTGCAAGCCGCCTCGCGTTGGTTGGCATTGGAGGGGTTTTCCGCCATGGTGATGAGCATCGGGATCAGGCTCGGCAGGTCTGCGGTACGCAGACTCAACTCGGTGGCGGCATTGAAGCGAACAATCGGATCCCATTCGCCCAGGGCGGCAACCAGTTGTTCCTTGGTATAACTTGCGCAATGTCCGGTGAATTCCGCTGCCCAGACGGCATTGGTCACCACCTTGGGGGATAGTTGGTTGGCCGGGGTGACAAGTTTCCCGGTAATGCAAAGTTTCTTCAGGGGCAGGGCGGCGTGGAGGAGATAATAGGCGGTCGGGTTGCCCCAGTAGGCATAACTATCATCCCAGTAGTCCTTGCCCATGCCGGGTGCCCATTGCTCGCCACCTTCATACACAAACGAGCCGTCACTGCGGCGTCTCATATCCCGGTCCCAGCGCACTTGTTTGAGGTATTCCGCCGCCGCCTGAGGGCCACCCATGGCGGCACCGAGCGTGGTCCACAGGTAGCTGAACCCCTGGCCGGTGTGCCCGTATTGCTCGCCCTTGAATCCGGCCACGGACATTCGCGTGAAATACTCCGCCTGCAGTGGCTTGTCGCCCATGCACGAGAACATGACTGCAGCCAGCCCGTCCTTGCCGTTGCTGCAGTGATCATAATACGTCCGGCTCTCTCCCTGGAGTTGGTGCTCACCGTAATACGGCTGGTGTTCGCCGTAGGGAATGGACCCACGATTTACGTAGTAGCCAAAGAAATTCGCGGCCCTCGCGATGGCCGGATCGATCTCCGGATTTTTCACGCCAGCCCTCTTGCCCAGCACAATCGTGAGTTGGGCGGCTAGGCCTGCTTGATTCACCGGCCCATACCAACTGATTGAGCCATGGGTGCCGCCGGTCTGCCATCCGCCTGGCGGCGCGACGGTCGAAAACCCGTGGCCTGCCGTGCCGAACATGCTGGTGTGCTTGGCCGCGTAGATGACATATTCGCTCAGCCCGTGAAACACCTCGGTGTCATTGGTCAGCATGTAGTATTCTGCTAGAAAAATGCTGTTATAGCAATTCCATGCGTCAATTCCTTTGCGCTCCAGGTTAAGATCCTTGGGCGCAAGCGAGCGGGCATAGGTTTGCAACATCGGCAGGTATTCAGGATTGCCGGTTGCCAGCAAGGCGAGTGCGCTGATGGCCGCCGATCCGTCGGCACCGCCCCAGCCGTTTTTCTGGATCTTTTGTTGGAGGTTTTTGGCGGCGTTGGTCATGATCTTCGCGCTCTTCGGACAATTGTATGGCGCTGTGTCGGAGTAGGCACCCATGACAGGCAGGGTGATTGACACATCGGAGGTGACACCCGCACGCCAGCGCTTGAGCTTGAGAATGCCTTTGTCAGCCTCGGCCGCGCCGATTGCCCGGCCCAAGCTTTTTCGGGCATCACTGGTGAAGAGCGGGACGGCACCACCGCCGGTACTCGCGCCAAGAATCACATCGTCAGCGGCGAGCAGCCCGGCGGCCGGCGTCTTGTCGGCCACGGTGGTCACCAAAATCTGATAGGGCGCAAAGCCCGTGGTCGCATCCTGCTCAGCAGTCACCGACCAGGCATGATAAATCCAACCACGCATCCCGGTGGGGCCCAGGTTGTAAGTGTATTTGAGGGACTCCTTGTCAATCGTGGCGGCTGCGCCAGGCACGGTTAGGTCCGGCGCGGCAGCCTTTGGCGCGGCTGCGTGGAGGGGGGAGAATATAGCTAACAGAAGTGTCAGTGAGATTGCCACGATTGTGGCAGGGAGAGAAAGCGGGAGTTTCATGGGGGAATGGTTTGGGATGCGGAATTCTGGATTCATTTGGTTCCTGTTGTCGATGTTGTTCTCAATATTTGTCCGTCCTGAATGGTGAGGCTGGCAGGCCGTCCATGTCGTAGAGCTTGTTGTCGCATGTGTCATGGGAGTGTGG
>CAIKHZ010000364.1 GCA_903827375.1 Akkermansiaceae bacterium | reverse complement strand
GGTGATGTCAACTGAGAAATGGTGGGCGCGGCAGGATTCGAACCTGACAAGCACCGTGACGAAGAGTGACAACCCGTGTTAAGTGATTGATTTTACTGGTTGCCAGTTTCGTAGATGACAGGTAGTGACAGCGTGTTGTGGCGAGATGTTAGCGCAATGTTAGCGCGGCGAGGCGAACGAAAGGCTAAACAGCTCCTGATGTAATTTTAGGTTGGCTTGATGGTTCCGATGAGGGCGAGAAGCTGCACCGTTTCAGGTGGGCGCGCTGCGACCTGGTTATTCGACAGTGCTGAATTAGGATCCAAGAGGGTGTACAAAGGATTGTGTAAACGCGGTTCTCCGGTGAGTAAGACCATAGGAGAACGGCATGACAATCAGAAAAGAGATAATTGACGAGTTGATCGCCACGAGTGGCGGGAAAGTGATCGGGCCGGATGGCTTGGCGAAGGAACTGACGAAGGCTCTGCTGGAGCGGGCGCTGTCGGGTGAGTTGGACTATCACCTTGGTTATGAAAAGCACGATATAGCCGGGTATGGGACGGGGAACTCAAGGAACGGGACCAGCCGGAAGACGGTCAAGGGGGAGACCGGGGAGATCACGATTGAAGTGCCGAGAGACCGGAACGGTACTTTCGAACCGAAGCTGATTGCAAAGCACCAGACCAGATTTGAAGGGTTCGATGACAAGATCCTGTCCATGTATGCATCAGGCATGACAGTGCGGGATATTCAGGGCCATCTCCACGACATGTACGGTGTGGAGGTCAGTTCCGGACTGATCTCTCAAGTGACGGACAGCGTTCTTGAGGAAGTAAAAGCATGGCAGGACCGGCCATTGGAAGCCCTGTATCCTATCGTGTACCTGGACGCGATGGTAGTCAAGATGCGCCATGAAGGTAAGGTGGAAAACCGGGCTGTATACACGGCCATAGGTATCAATGTGGAGGGCGTGAAGTCAGTTCTGGGCCTGTGGGTGAGCAACTCGGAAGGGGCGAAACAATGGCTGGCGATTCTCACGAACCTGAAGAATCGCGGGATGAAAGACGCCTTCATCATTTGTACCGATGGCCTGAAAGGCTTTCCTGAAGCTATCGAGGCCGTGTTTCCCAGCACGCTGGTCCAGACTTGTATCGTCCATATGATACGTGCCAGCCTGAGCTTTGTGAGCTGGAAGGAGCGCAAGGCCATGGCTGCGGATCTGAAGCTGATCTACAAGGCCCCCACGGTCGAGGTGGCAGAGGCTGCGCTGGAGGCATTCCGGGCCAAATACCCGAAGCATGGCGTAGTAGCCGATGTCTGGAGCCGGAACTGGCAACGGGTGATCCCGTTCTTCGATTTTCCGGAGGAGATCAGGAAGATCATCTATACGACCAACGCCATTGAATCGTTGCATATGACGCTGCGCAAAGTGACAAAGAACAGAGGCTCGTTCCCCAACCAGGAAGCGGCCATCAAGCTCCTGTATCTGGCACTGCAGAAAGTGTCGAAGAAGTGGAACGCCGTCCAGGGCTGGCGGGAGGCCCTTCGCCAGTTCGCAATCCGCTGGCCGGAACGGCTACAACAGGGACTCGGCGGGTAAAGCCGAAACCCGAACAGGATCAATCGCTGCGTCAGGGGCAGCGCCTGGAATTTTCTCTTCGCCCAGTCTGGCTCTGAAACCGGGCCCGGTCAAGGCTGCCCTTCGGCGGTCTGCGACCGGCCCTGACCGGACCCGCTCTCAGAGCAGAACGGCCTGGGTAAGAGAAAATCCAAGGCTCGGTCATATCCGGTAAGCATTACGGGTGGCGGGCCAGAAAAAGACATCTGGCGAATCGACGTTTACACAAAAAGCTTGACACCACCCGCGGCATTGTTCAGTCGCGCGGCATTGTTCAGTCGCGCGGCATTGTTCAGTCGCGCATCCTGTGGTGATGCCGTAGGGGTTGTCGCTCCATCATTCCTGCACAACACGCCTGCCCCCCTTGACGCTGATATTGCACAAGACTACTATCTTGACTACGTTGTCTCAAAAGACATTTC
>CAIKHZ010000363.1 GCA_903827375.1 Akkermansiaceae bacterium | reverse complement strand
CTGGGTAGTCGCCGCGATCTGTTGCGCCTGGAAATCCGGAATCTTCCCTTCCGGCCACAACGCAACCCGCTCCCCGGCGAACGCCGAAACAGCAACCAGCAACCAAGAATAAATAATTAACAGTTTTTTCATCATATGGCTTCCTATATTGTCTTCCTTGTATTTGTCATTCTATGAGTGATTGTGTCACGCTGACGTTGTCGAAACAGTTTGGATCATCACTGGATAACAGACAGGCCAAGGCGTTCTTACGCTTCAGATAGCCTTCATATTTCACCCGAGTCACATTCCTGTGAAATACGGCCCAGATTCTGGAGGGTTTACGCAAGAATAGGTCAACCGGATATGCAGGGTCTGTTGTTGGTGGCGCAGCACGTTTGAGGAGTTACTTGCTTCCCTTTGGTTTGCTGCTGGGATAACCCATTTCAATGAGTTGTAGCATCAAATCAGAGACCATCTCACTGGTATAGGGATTTCCCCGCCATTCAAATCCCTGGTTGCGTTCCAGCCACGGATCGGAAATCGCCTCGGTCATGGCCCCCTTGTACGGGCCGTCAGCAACCTGAACGTAGAAATTGAGTTGCATCACCCGATTCTTAAGCTGTTCGAAAAGCGGGTTGGCGGTTTTCTTGAATAACCGATCCAGGCATTGAATCTTGCGATTGCCGTAGCAATAAACTGAGTACTGGTTAAAGTGCTGCTGTTCGCTGTGAGCGCATTGTGTGGGACTCTTGACCCAACTGAGTTGTTTCGGGCACCAGTAAAGCAAACCATAATAGGCATTGGCCACGGCATGGTCGAGGCATTCCTTGTCACCCGTCCGGTCGTGCTTGTCCAGCCAGTACTCCACAACCGCATAGACGCTATCCTGCTCAAAATCGCCGGGCGGCAGATCCGGATGCATTCCGGTGTACCAGAAACGGCCTTCAACACCGCTGCGCAGAAATTTCTCCATATCGGCGCCTAATTTCAGATACCTTTTATCCCCGGTGATTTTTGCAATGATTGGCAATCCGACCAATGCCCGGCCACAGACTACTGAGAAGGACTTTTCGCCGGTCTTGATATCGACGCACTGTGGCAATCCGCCGTCCTGATTCTGCTGGGACTTCACCCATTCGAGCGAGGCGATGGCGGCCTTGTACCAGTCCTGGCGGTCAACGCCCTCCTTTTCCTTCACTCGTTGCCAGGTCTGCAAAATGTAGCGCGCCATCCAGACGTTGATGTCCACCTTGTAACCGTCATGACCCCAATCCCGGCTGCAGAACTCCGGCGTCGCCTGCTTGAAATACCAACTCGTGTGGAATACACCGCTGGGCTGCTGTCCCTTGATGGCAAAGTCTATCTGCTCGAACGCACGGTCCCGCCATAGTTTGTCGCCGGTGATCTCATACTGGCGATACTCGAAGTAGGCAATGAACGGATTGTTGCCGACATAAACAAACGGTGTTCCCTTGTGATGCTCGTAACCCATGCCCGGCTTCCAACTCTCCATGTTGCGCCGGCCATCCAAGGCGAGCACGAATGCCTCCTGCGGCGTGCGCACCTTGAGCGAATCGTCCACCTTGTAGTTGTTGACCTTGATCCACGCCTGCATGATCCCGGTGATGGCCCCGGCGAATTCACCCGCATCACTCAGGAACAATTGGATAGGCATATCATACTTTGTCCCGGCGACCATGGAACCGCCACCGCAGCGGAATTGCGGGGCGGTCCGGCGGTTGGCAAAGTGAAACCCGGTCTTGCCGGTCCATGTGTTAGGATTGAGGTAATCGGAGCGGCTGTCGATGGCGAACAACGCCACCAGTGACTGCTCAGGACGGTACACCAGCACGCCCGGCACCCCGCAATAGCGCATGGGTGTCATGGCCACCTCCTCGCTGTTGCCGGCCCACGGGTAGCTTTGCACACGCCAGTCGTTCGCAAAGCCATCATGATACGTCACGCACACCTCCCAACCAGTCAGATCCTTGTCCACCGACCATTGCGGAGTGAAGCTCACCGCAGGCAACTCATCGTGCAAACCCACATCCATCGTCCATGAAAGATTTGCTCCTTCAATCTCCTGCCTGCCGGACATCCTGGCTGTTAGTGCGTCGACTTTCTCTCCCTTCGATGCCGCCAGCCAGCGGACTTCACCGCTCTGCACATTGCGCATGACCAGCAGACCCTTGGTGGCCGCTTGTTCCACAGGCTTGCCATGGAGCGACAGCGTTCCCAGCACCCAGCCGGCGGGCGTCCGTTGCAATTCCCACTTCACGCCGCTGCGGTTCTCAAGCACCATCGTCGCGTCATTCGGCACGCTGTGAGTTTGCGCCTGCGCCCATCCCGTTGCCAGCAAAGCTGACAGATATAACATCATTGTTTTCATCATTTCTTGTTCCCTTTTCTATCATGGCGTCACGCTGAGATTGTCGAAGCAGTTGGGATCATTGAGGTATCAGAAACTGGGATTTGGGAGCAACGAGGCCGCTGATCCCTACCTTATGCGGATCATTGCGCTTGCACGCGGACGAAGAGTTTGCCGTTGAGCGGAGCGGTGCTGACATGAACCGTAACCGTCTGGATGTCGCCGCTGGTGGTGACGGCGACCTCGGTGGCACCAGGGTCCGGATTCCAGGTTCCTAGGTTGGTGGAAGCGAGTATCTGATAGGTCAGGCCGGTGCCCGCGCGGCGGGTGTATTGGAACCTGCCGGTCGCCGGATCAAGCGGCTGGGTGACCGGGTTGACCGAGGATCCGTTAGTTGGATCGAGCCCGAAGGCGAATTCCTGGAAGTTGGTCAGACCGTCGCCGTCCGGATCATGGGTGGAGTCCTTGTCGGTGAAGGGGTGGGCGAAGACACCATTGGCCCAGGTGTCGTAGGGGCTGCTGGCGACACCCGCCGTCGCGACGATATCCGCGAGCTGCACCGCCTCGCCTCCACCGATCGTCGGGAAAAGCACGCGGTAGCGGGTGTAAGTAGTGATGTTGGTGAAAGTCACCGTGGCACCGGCCGAATTGTTAGGCGTGGTGGCAAGACCCGCGGTGCCCGAATACAGGAGCGTCCAACTGGCACCCACCAGCGGATCGCCGGCATTGGAGCCTTCGATGGTCATCGTCGCAGGGCTGCGGCCCGGCGCTGAATCCTCGGTGAAAAACTGGATCGTTTGCATGTTGGCTGCGGTGGGCAGCGTGAAATAGAAACCGGCCCCGTTTCCTGCCGTCCCTGGGTAAGCACCCCAGCCATTTTTGCCGCAGCCAAGCCATTTGGAAGTGGGACTCGTGACGCCATCCGTCAGGTAGCTCCAAGACCCGGAGTACGAATTCGCGCCTGGCCATGACGTATTCGCCAAAGTGCCATTGCCGCCGGCCGCCGTGTCAGCGAGGAAGACCCCGGTAGCGCTTGAAAGGTTGATCGGACCCAAACCCACTGGCTTCACCAGAATGGTCACGGTCATGGCCGCCGGGGTGTTGTAATTGGCGATGACGGTGGGCGTGAACTGCACACTCAAGGTATGGCTGCCCAGAGTGAGCTGTGCGCCGCTGGCCGGAGTATAGACAAAATTGCCGGCCACTCCACCGCTGGTGGCATTCAACTGGGTGGCACCCAGGGCCGTGCCCACGTTGATGGCTGCGGGAGTGGCCCAAGTGATCACCGGCGTCGCCTTGGCAATGGTAAAGGGCGCCGCACTCGACGAGGCGGTGGTGTAGTTGGAATCCGCCACCACCGTGGCCGTGCAGGTATAACTCCCGGCATTCGTCGGCCAGGTGCCGCTGGCCGGGTAGGTTGTGCCGCTCACACCCACATAACTGAAGGTCACTGCACCGGTCGAACCGCCGGTGGTGGCGGTGTCAGGTCCCTGCGCGGACGCGCTGTAGGCGTAGGTGCCCACATTCACCGTCACGACCGGCGTCGCCGGGTTGACCGTTTGGGTTTTGGAGCCGGCTGTGCTGCCATTGAATCCCGTGGTACCGCTGAAAGTAGCGGTGATGGGATGGCTGCCGACCGTGAGGGCGCTGGTGGTGTACTGGGCCGCCCCGGTGCTGGTATTGACCACCACCGTGCCGCCTATTGCCACGTTGTTGTCGTAGAATTGCAGCGTGCCACCCGTCGGCGCGGGCGCGACGGTGGCGCTGAAGGTCACCGGGTTGCCATAGGTGGAGGAAGTCAGGGTGGCCAGCGTGGTGGTGGTGGTGGCTACCCCAGCGAGCGGTGTGGCACTCACGACGCCGGAATACGCGCCATCGCCGACGCTGTTGGTTCCTAACACCTTCAATTGATAGGATGTGCCATTGGTCAGGCCGGTGACGGTGTAGGGCGATGCCGTGGTGGTCACTACGGTGCCCGGCGTAATTGACACCTTGTAACTCGTTGCGCCGGGCGAGGCGGTCCAACTCAAGGCGACCGCCGCGTCCATGGGCGTGGCTGATAGACCGGTCGGGGCCGCCGGTGGTGTGTTAGGGCCAAGCGCCAGGCGCACGTTGTCGAAATCCAGATAAGTGCCGGCACCGCCGGTTTTGCGGATGCGGATGGCCAGTGCCTGGCCGGCGGTCACGGTTGCGCCGGTGCTGGCTTGGAGCGAGATGTCGGTAAATGTGTTGGCGGCGTTGCCGCCGTTGAGCGTGTCGAGATCGGCGCGGATCACGCTGCGGGTGGCGATGGGTGAGCCGTTGGCGAGGATTTCGAGGGTCGCGCCGCCGAACGTGTTGCCATTGCCGCGCACGCCCAGGGCCACGGTGAGGGTGTAAATTTGGCTGGCTTGCAACATGGCTCGGCGTGTTTGCAGGAATCCCGCGCCCGCCGTGGAGTTCGATAGATAGGCCACATGGCGGCCCGACATGTGGGGCAGCACGCCGCCGCCGGCACCACCGTCCGCAGCTCCCGCATACGACGCATTGTTCGGGTTGTAAGGGACTCCGCCAAAAATAATTCGACAAATGCTTCGGAGATGTTAAGCTTCCGGCATGAAGCTCAACATCACAGCGGAAACTCGGAAGATTTGGGAACAGACTCTCGCTCAGCTCAACGGCCAGG
>CAIKHZ010000362.1 GCA_903827375.1 Akkermansiaceae bacterium | reverse complement strand
GTCTTATCCGTCTTATCAGCGGTAAAAAACTCTTCTGATCTGAAGAATATGAACCGCTGATTGCGCGGATAAGACGGATGAAGAAGAAATTATGGATGTTGGATTTTGAATGTGGAGATCAGCTTCGCGCTGTGCTGTGGTAAGTCTTCTTAATTTCATTCAAAATTCAAAATTTCACGCATCACGCCGTGAGGAAAATTCAAAGTACGACAGTGTCGAGCCAATCGGCGTGCTGCGTGTGCCATTGTGCGGTTAGTTGGAAGCCGAGGGCAGGAGGCGTAGTCGGGTGCCAGTTGAGGAGGCGGGCGGCTTTGGAGACATCGGCTGAGGTATCCTGCATGTCGGCGGCGATGACGGGTTGGTGCTGGATGATGGCGGTGGTGCCGAGGTTCTCCTCGAGCTGGGCGATCATGGAGTTGACGGACATGGGGGTGAAGCCGCCGCCAAGGTTGATGATCTCGAAGCCGAGGGGTTGAAGTGCGCCAAGGGTGCCGCGGGCAATGTCGTCGATGTAGGTAAAATCGCGTGTTTGCGAGCCATCGCCGAAGAGTGAGATGGGAAGTCTGCGGCGGATCGACTCGGAAAAAAGGAACGGGGACATGTCGGGTCGGCCGGCCGGGCCATAGACGGTGAAGTAGCGGACGACCGAGACGTCGATCCCGTGGAGGTGGTGCCAGACGTGGCAAAGCGCCTCAGCAGCGAGCTTGGTGGCAGCGTAGGGCGAGATCGGCCGTGATACGATGGACTCCTCGGAGAAGGGCATCGGCTGGCCAGCATAAAGTGAGGACGTTGATGCGATGACGAACTTGCCCACCTGGTGGCGAACCATGCACTCGAGCAGGTTGAGTGTGCCCCCGGTGTTGGTGGTGAGGTAAATGCGAGGGTCGGTGATGGAGGCACGAACGCCGGCGCGGGCGGCGAGATTGATGACTGCGTCGAAGCGGGTGTCGGCGAAGACGCGCTCGAGGACTGGGGCGTCCTCAATGTCCATCTCGATGAAGCGAAAGCCCGGGGACTGGATGAGTGGCTCAAGCCGGTGGCGCTTGAGACGGGGGTCGTAGTAGTCGTTTAGGTTATCGAGTCCAACGACCTCATGGCCGGCGTCGAGGGCCAATTGGGCCGTGCGCGCGCCGATGAATCCGGCAACACCCGTGAGGAGAATGAGCATGAGAGGGTGAAATTTTGGATTTTGAATTTTGAATTGGAAGAAGTGCTTCGCGCTGTGCGTGAGAGAAATTTTGGATTTTGGATTTTGAATGGGAAGGTGAGCTTCGCGCTATGCAGAGGTAACTCTCTTGATATTCATCCAAAATCCAAAATTTAAAATTCAAAATTTCTTCCCCTCTTGTGTGGTGCTTTTGACGATGGAGGTGAGGATGCGTTTTATTGATTCGATGTCGTCGATGAGAGGATCTACGAGATCCGAGCTGAGTATGTGGCCATCGCGGGTTAAACGGAGCCAGTAGTGCGCTTCTCTGGCCTCTTTGGCGGCGATGGTCATTTTCGAGCGGAAATCGGCCCGACTTTGCGCAGCTTGGGCCTCTTCCACATTCGCCCCGATGCTTGTCCCGGCTTTCCAGAGCTGTGAAGCCAAGTCGTATTCCTTTTCATCACGTATCAATTTCGCCAAACCCATGACCTTCAATGCGAACGCATAAGACTTCTCGACAATAACGTTCTCCTCTTTCATTCAAAATCCAAAATCCAAAATTGCCTTCGGCCATGCCAGTTGGGGCTGCGCCGGTTTTTCCGAGTTCGCTATCGCTCACACCGCGTTCAAAATCTCAAGTCCTCCGTCCGATGGGGAAGTACTCGAATCCGTGATCGAGGATGGTACTGGGTTCGTAGAGGTTACGGCCATCGAAGATGATGGGTTGTTTGAGCAGGGACTTGATCGTCTGGAAGTTGGGGCTGCGGAACGCTTTCCACTCGGTCATGATGATGAGGGCGTCCGAGCCATGCAGGGTATCCATCGGGGTTTCGGCGAACGTCAGATTGTCGCGTTGGCCGTAGATGCGGCGGGTTTCGGTCATGGCTGCGGGGTCGTAGGCCGCGACGGTAGCGCCCATGTGCCAGAGTGCCTCGACCATGACTCGGCTGGGAGCGTCGCGCATGTCGTCGGTGTTGGGTTTGAAGGCGAGGCCCCAGATGGCGAAGTGGTGGCCGCTGAGGTCAGAGCCAAAGCGAGCCTGGATCTTTGCGACGAGGACGTGCTTTTGAGCCTCGTTGGCGGCTGAGACGGCGTCTAGGACGCGCAAGGGGACCTGGCAAGCCGCTGCGCTGTGCCGCAATGCCTGAACGTCCTTGGGAAAGCAGGAACCACCATAACCGCAGCCGGCATAGAGGAAGTGGTAGCCAATGCGGGGGTCGGAGCCAATGCCTTGTCGGACGAGTTCGATATCGGCACCAAGTTTTTCGGCGAGGACGGCGAGTTCGTTCATGAAGGAAATGCGGGTGGCCAACATGGCATTGGCGGCATATTTTGTGAGTTCGGCAGAGTGCACGTCCATGACGACGAGTCGCTCGTGGTTGCGCTGGAATGGCGCGTAGAGGGTGCGCAGGAGTTGGGTGGCGCGTTCGTTATCGGTGCCGATGACGATGCGGTCGGGCTTCATGTAATCCTCGAGCGCCGCGCCTTCCTTGAGGAACTCGGGATTTGAGGCGACACAAAATCCCGTGTCGAGGCCCCGTGCCAAGAGTTCTTCCCGAATGACAGCAGTGACGCGATCGGCCGTGCCGACCGGGACCGTTGACTTGTTGACGACCAACTTAAAGCCCATCATGTGTCGGCCAATATTCCGGGCGGCGGCCAGGACATGTTGCAGGTCGGCCGAGCCATCCTCGTCCGGCGGCGTGCCTACCGCAATGAATTGTAGGTCACCAAAGTGAACCGCAGCCTCCACGTCTGTGGTGAATGAAAGTCGGCCTGCAGCAACATTGCGCCGGACCATGTCTTCCAAGCCCGTCTCGTAGATGGGAATGCCGCCGGAATTGAGGATGTCGATCTTGCGGGTATCAACGTCCGCACAAAGCACATCGTTGCCGACATCCGCCAAACAAGCGCCAGTGACCAAACCGACGTAACCGGTGCCGATGATGGTGATTTTCATCATTTCAAGAGAGGATAGAGGAACGGAATTTTAAATTGAAGAGCTCCTCAGCTTGACCGCAATCTCAGGGGAATTGAACTTGCGCAGCCCAGTGGCTGTATTGAGGTCGAACACTGAGTTCTGAAGAGTGTCGAGGATGTATTTGGATACGCTACCGCCTTTGGTCGGGACTCCGGATTGGGGAGAAAACCAAGTGTGTTTAAGATAAGAATCCCGAATAAACAAATCAGCGGAGGAGGGATGGGGCTGCCACTAGGTAGCACCGTTCGAAGAAAGTTCAAATAAAAATGAACAAAATACGGGGACGCGAAAGCGGGACGTTAGGATCCTGATGAGGAATAAATTCAGAAAGATGGGCCATGATGGCACTTACTTTCACCACTTGTGCTACATGGGCTCTTTTTGGGAACGGGAGAGCGATGAGGGAGCGCGGCTTTGGAGGGGGCAGTGAGGTTGGGGCATTAGGCAAGGTGTTGTCCCACTTCGCTCACCATACGCACTTCATGCATGGGCAGTACAGGGGTAAGTCACCTGGGCCTGGCCGAAGGGATATTATTTCTTGCGGCGTTTTTCGACAAAGCCATTGAAGATGAGACCACTGAGGAGGGACCCGTCTTCGGAGAGGATTTGAAGAGTGCGCTGAATGGCACCTTTGGGGGTATACTCGGCGCGAGTCACGAGACACAAGTTGTGGGCAAAGGGCGCAATGATGCGAGTATCGGGAACGGCGAGAATGGGAGCGGAGTCGAGGACGACGACGTCATACTCCTTGCACGCTTGAGCAAGCAACTCGTGGAGTCGGCCGGTTTCGAGGAGTTCGCCAGGGTTGGGG
>CAIKHZ010000361.1 GCA_903827375.1 Akkermansiaceae bacterium | reverse complement strand
TGGCTCGTGCTTGAGCCCAGGAAATTCACTGAAAATCTGAAATATTCCCTCAGCCGGAGGCGTTTTATCCGGCCGAGGCCACTGAGGCCGACATCTAACGTAAACAGTCACCTTCCATGAATACCCCAACCACAACCACTCGCCGCAGCGTTCTGAAACTTCTGGCTGCATCCACCGCCGCTCCGCTCATCCTTCCGGGCCGCTTGTTCGGCGCGGACGCCCCGTCGAAAAAAATCACCATTGGTTGTATCGGCGTGGGTTGGCAGGGTGGTGAGAACCTTCAATCTTTCCTTGGCCAGGACGACTGCCGGGTGGTGGCCATTTGCGATGTGGACGAAAGCCACCTCAGCGAGGCGATCAACAAGGTCAACGGGCACTACAACAACAAGGATTGCAAGGGCTACAAGGACTTTGAGGAATTGCTGGCCCGCAAGGACATCGACGCCGTGTGCATCTGCACTCCCGACCACTGGCACTCGATTCCGGCCATCGCCGCCGCCAATGCCGGCAAGGACATTTTTTGTGAGAAACCACTTTCCCACACCCTCAACGAAGGCATCGCCATGGTCAATGCGGTGCACAAGAACAAGCGCATCTGGCAGACCGGTTCCTGGCAGCGCGCCCAGGCGTCGTTCCGTTGGGCCGCCGAGATTGTGCAAAATGGCTACCTCGGCAAGGTCACCCGCGTCGAAGTCGGCCTGCCATCCGGCCACGCTGATTTTGGTGGCACCGGCAATGACAAACCTAACGGAGCAGCACCCGCCGGTGTTGACTACGAACGCTGGATCGGCCCCTCCCAAATGATGCCCTTCAACCCGTGCCGCTTCCATAAAAACTGGCGCTGGAACTATAACACCGGCGGTGGCCAGTTGATGGATTGGATTGGCCATCACAACGATATCGCCCATTGGGGATTGGCCAACCCGGAATTCGGCTGCGGCCCGGACGACGCGGTGGGCCCGCTGGAAGTTTCGGCCACCGCCGAGTTTCCGGCCAAGACCGATGTCTGGAACACCGCCACCAAATACCGCATCGAATGCAAATATCCTAACCATATCGAGTACGTCATCGCTGGCGGCTACGAAGAAATCAAGGGCGGTGCCAAGTGGATTGGACCTAACGGTTGGGTGCGGGTTGACCGCGGGACCCTTGAAGCGTCCAACAAGGATTGGATTCGCGAGATCCAAAAACTCGACAAGGCAGGCACTCTCAAGGTCCAACTCTACAACAGCCCCGGCCACCACAAGGAATTCCTCGATTCCGTCAAGTCACGCAAGCGCACCCTCACCCCCGTGGAAATCGCCCACCGCTCGCAGACGCCCGGCCACCTCGGCTACATCGCCTCGATCGTTGGCCGCAAGCTCAAGTGGGATGCCGTCAAACAGGAAATTGTTGGCGATGCGGAAGCCACAGCACTTCTCAGCAAGAAAATGAGGAGCCCTTGGCATATCTGAAGTAGGCTTTCATGACGTTCGTTAGGGGGCGGCGCCATCGCCGCCCCCGAGCAGATGGAGATATCCTCCCGTGCCTTACTGACTGAACGGCTGCGTGAACTACAAAAGAGCATGAAGACGAACCACAAAGATCACAGAGAAATAGCCTTTTTGTGATCTTTGCGCTCTTTGTGGTAAATCATAGTCCGGGCATATAGAAACCGTGCCAGCACCTGATATCTGCCAGCCGCAGGTGTCAGTAGCTCCAGTGCTTATGCCGGACAGGCCGGCGATTGAGCGTGTCTTGGAGAGAACTCCACTTCGGCATGTACTGGTTCATCAGCGCGACGAAGCGGGCGTTGTGGCTGGGTTCTCCGTGGGCTTGCGCGTTTCCGTCACGATGCCGATTTCAACCAGCTTGGCGTAATCCACTTGCTTGATGACCTCCATTTCATCCTCATCCGGCGCGCGCTCGACTTGAGGGTAGGAGAAAGTCGTTTGGGAGCCATTGAAAAGTTTTCGTTTCAGGCGTTCGAAGGCGGCTTCATCCGCAAGAAGGAGGCGGAGGAAATTGCTGACGGATTCCGAGGGGCGATGTTGTCCTGATGCCCAGCGGGAAATGTTTTTCTCGCCGAAGCCCGTGATCTGCGCGGCTTCTTTCTGGGTAAGATTGTATTTGATGAGAAATCCCTGCACTTCTTCCGGGGTGATGGCATTCAGCGCTTTGTCCAAATAGGCGTTGATGTAGGAGTTTCCGTCATCTCCCGAGACGACATCACCGCATGCATGGCACTCCAGCATGGGAACGTCCGGGATGGTCAGTTTTTTTCCGTCACGGATTTCCACCGTGTAATCACGCAGAACGGGCAGGAGGGCGCCTGTCTCGCACTCGAAACACGGGATGCCCTGCTCATGCGGCTTGCTTGGTTTGATCGTTTTCATTTTTTCTCAATGTTAGGGAAGCGGGGGCAAGTGGCGCGCTGTGTCACTGGGGTGCAAGGCCACACGAACCCGTGGCGGCTCTCCCCGTGGCGCAAGGGTCACATGGATTACGATGGCAGGAAAGGCGTCGCCGACTTCCGGCCAATCGAGAAGGCATTGATACACCAGTGGCTTCCCGGGTTGTTGTTCTTTTGCAAAGAGCAAATCGGAGTGGGTGAGTCCCCGCGATCAGTTCTTGGTAAATTCTTTGCTCTGTCAATCCCCACTTGATCAGCCAGTTTCCCGAACTGCCCGCCCGATCAAGAAATCTGCGAGACGAATCTCCCAAAGCACCAACAATCGCTTGCCGGACGACTTTCGGTGCCTTGGCTGGAAGAGAAGTCATGCGCGGTGGGATGTGGGTGTTTCGTGTCAATCAGCACTGTTGTCAACATCAAAGTGCCAAAAAGTGCCAAAAAGCACCATTCAGCCGATCAACCGCGTCCTTCCGGTGAGCAGTTCCTGCATCATGCCCTGCTTGAGGGCGCGGGTCTTGTCCCGCCGCTGCTCCAAGGTGGCGAGTTCTGCGTCCATTGCGCTCAACACCTCGGCGATGACGGTTTGTTCGGGGAGGGGCGGGGTTTTCATGTTCATCTTATCAGGTGGCCGGTGTGATTTTGTCCCAGAGTGGTGAGTTCTGCGTCCATGTCCGAGAGAACGGTGGCGATACATGTTCATCTGCCCGATGTCGTGGTGCTCGACCTCGTTGATTTTGAGGTCGATGAGGACGAAGCGGCGGAGGATGCGGTGGTAGGAGTCCGTCCTCGCCGCCGTGTTCCTCTGCCATTTCCTCCAGTTCCTGTTCCAAGGCCGCGACTTCCGCTTCCATGGCCTCGATGGCGGCTTGGTCCTTGGGATCGTAGCGGGCGATGACGAGGGCGGGCGGGATCAGCTCGGCGGTGTATTTCTTTTTGCCGATGGCGAAGTCGGGCTTGGTTTTGGATTTGTTCTTCTTGTCGTCGATGATGAGTTGGGGC
>CAIKHZ010000360.1 GCA_903827375.1 Akkermansiaceae bacterium | reverse complement strand
GCCACCAAAGTAGAACGGACCACCGCCGCCGGGGTTGCCGGAAAGTGAAATGATATTCCCAGACTGCGAGCCATTGGTCGAGGTGATGATTCCGCCGCCGCCGCCTGTGACCGCATTCCCGTGGTTGACGTCAAATACCTGACTCATCAGCGCGCCGACAAACTGGGTATTGCCGTTGAGGTCGAGCGTGCCGGACCCTGTGAGGGTGATGGAGGGACTGTCGTTATTGTTAGTTACCGTATTGATATTGGACAGGGCATTGCCGGCACCAATTTGCACCACCCCCTCGTTGATCATGAAGGCACCGTTGTGGCCGGTGCCGCCGTTGGAACCACTGATGGAATTCGCGCTAAAGCCGGAATACGCACCGCTGACACTGGTGAGTTTGACGGTTCCGGCACCCGCCTTCACGAAGCCGCCGGTGGAGGTAACAGTGCCTGGTAGCGTCAGTACGTTGGCCGAGGCGCTGGCACCGGGGGTGAAGACATAGAGAACATTGCCGCCCGAAGTGAGCACACCGCCGCTGATGCTGCTAGTGGCGACGTTTGAAAGCAGGCCGCCGCTGCCGAGCGTCAACGTTTGGACGCTCGGAGCCGAAAGACTCGGCGTATTGATGCTCACCGCGCTGGAACCCGCGTTGAAAGTCAGCGAGTTCACCGACACGCTGTTGGTCGCCGCCGGGTTGCTGGTCAACACGGCATTGACATTGGTCGTCAGGCTGTTAGCGCCTTCCGCACCAGCCAGCGCCCGCACGGTGGTCCCGGCGGTATCGGTGGTGGCAAAGCTCGAACCCGTGCCCGAACCGGCGTCAAAGATTGCCCATGGCAAAATGCCCTTGGTGTTGGCACCATTGGCACCCGTTTGCCCGGTGAACGTTGGCGTGGCCCCGAGATTGATGGTCGAGCCTCCTTTGAACAAGGCCGTGGCCCCAAAAATCCGCGAGGGTTGCGCGGTGCCCAGCGCCAAAGTTGCACCACTGGTGTTGTTGATCACGCTTTCACCGGGACCAAACGCCACGTTTCCGGTGGTTTCCGCAGCCGCACCGCTGTCGTTGATCGTCGCTCCGGCAATATAAAGTCCCCGACCTCCCAGGCGGTTGGCAGAGGTGCTGGTCAAGTTGACGATACTGCCCGACAAGGCTTCCAGTCCGCCGGTGAAAGCGGAAGCCGTCGCCGTGCTGATGGCAGTGCTCGCGTTACCGCTAAGACTGATCGTGGAGCCTTGGATACCAATCACTTCCTGTCCAAGCAAGCTGCTGCCGAGTCCAAAACCCTGCGGGAGAGTCGCACTGGCTAGAGTGACATTCGTGCTGTTGGTGGCAGCGCTCGTGACGCTGACCGTGGTGGCGACCGAGCCCAGAACGCCGGTCTTGATGGTGAAAGTTCCCGCGTTCACGGCGATCGGCGCAGTTACCAGATTGCTATTCACATCAAACGTCAGGTTGCCGCTGCCGATCTTGGTGATCACTGACACATTGGCGTTCAGAGGCGTGTTAGAAATCGTCGTGTTGCCGGTCCCGGCGAACGTCAGACCGAAAGCCCCGCTGATGCCACCGGTAAGTGTAAGCGTCCCACTCGTGGAGCCAATGCTGGCTGCACTGGCAAGGGTGACCGGCCCGCTAAAGGTCGCCGCTGCGCCACTGTTGGTCAGGGCACCCATGTTGGAAAGGCCCGTGCCATTGAGCGTCAGCGGTTCGGGGGTGCTGAGAGTGATGCCACCCACATCGAGGGCAGCGCCAGTGGCGGAAACCGTGGTGTTGCCGGCGGTGGTACCGAGCGGGGAATTCGTGCCGTCGCCCGCAGCGCCGAGCAGCAGGATCCCCTGCCCGATGGTTGTCGCACCGCCATAAGTATTGGCCGCGGAGAGCAGCAAGGTGCCGGCACCCGCCTTGTTGATGCCACCGGCGGCACCGGAAAGCACGCCACTGAGTTCGGCGTCAACAGCCGCAGAGCCATTGGCAACGGTAACCGTGCGGACCGATCCATTGAAATCGATGGGATTCTGGAAAGTGATCTTGCTGTCGGAATCAAAGTTGCTGAGAATGAGGCCGGCCGACCCAAACGGTCCTGCGGTGTTCCATGTCAGCACATCGCCGGCCCCCCCCAAATTTACGGCCCGGTCCCCACCGTATGCCGCGAAGCCACCGGTGCCGGTGGTGGCCGTCCACTGGACCTGGCCGCTGCCAGTTCCCACGGCCCGCAGGAAGTCACCGGAGGCCGCCGTCAAGCCGATCACGCCGCCGTTCAAGGTCAGAGCACTTTCGCCAGCCCCCACGGCGGCATCGATTCCGCCGGGCAGGGCGTTGGCATTGCCGAGGCTCAAGACACCTGCGGTCACCGTCGTCACGCCGACGTATGTATTGGCGGCGGATAGGGTCAGCGTGCCCGCTCCTAACTTATTGACGACGCCGCTGCCGCTGATGTCACCGGCGAGCGTCAAGGCGCTGGCATTGTTAAGCGCCAGCGTGGCATTGTCCACGATGGAGCTGACGACGGAACCATTTCGGCCCACTGCACCGTTGCCGAGTTGGAGAGTGCCGGCACTGATGGTCGTGGTGCCAAGATAGGTGTCAGCTCCACTCAACGTGAGCGTGCCAGCGCCGGTTTTAGTGATGCCGCCCGCCCCGCTAACCACACCGAAAATCGACTGCGCATAGCCACCGGTAATGGTGGACGTCGCGCCCAAGGTGACGCCACCCGTCCAGCTCCCCCCGAAACCATTGTTTTCATTCCATGTGCCGCCGTTCAGGGTGAGAGAACCGGCCATATTGGACCTTTCCCCTCTGAGTGTGGCTCCGGCCTCCACCGTCAGATTACCCATCGAGAACAAGGCTCCGTTTGGCGCGAAGGTGTCGGACCTTAAATAGAGGGTACCGCCGGTAACGTCCGTATTGCCGGTGTAAATGGGAGTGCCGAGCAGGGTCAGCGTTCCGCCGTCGGCTTTGGTGAGGCCACCAGTACCGGAAAGCGCCCCGTTGATGGTGGTGTTTCCGGTGCCACCGACGGTGAGCAGTGATCCGCCGTTAGAAACCGTGTTCTGAATCGTGAGCCCGTTTGCCGAATTGTTCGTCCACGCCTGGGCACCGCCGAGGGTGATGGCCACATTTTGTCCGGCCGTCGCAGAGCCGATGGTCACAGCTCCCGCCAAGCTGCTGACGGTAATCCCGTTAGCACCGATCGTGAGTGAGTGATTTGCATCGCCGCCCTGCAGCGCGGTCGTCGCGGTATTGGTGCCTAGAAAAACCAAGCCCAAAGCGCTCTGGTTGCCGTTCAAATTGACGGTCTGAGCGCTGCTTAGCGTGCTGATGCTGAAATCGGCGATATCCGCCGCGCCCGGGACCGATGACGGGTCCCCACCCGTGCCGTCCACCAATGCGTCCCATGCCCCGACGGAATCCCACCCCGTGCCGGTGCCATCCCAATAGATGTCAGCCGCTGATGCGGAAGGTACGCCCAAGAGTGCGGCGGTGGCGGCGGCGAGGATCCAAGCGGCTGGGGTGCCGGTGCGAACGAGACGAAATGCTGGCTTATTTTTCATGGGACTTTTACGACTGGATGGATTGGGGGTTTTGGGGAAAAGCACGCACAGTCACTCAAGGAAACCGTCCGACTTCGACCCATAGAAAAACTAAATTCCTCAGACCGTCAAGAAAATAGTTCGTCAAGAAAATTGTTCAAATTGTTCAGTAATTTCTTGTGGAGGGTTTTGTGCTTGACCCAAGAATCTGGAGTCCTTGAAAAGCCAAGTGGCTGTCGTTAGGTCAAGTTTCCGACTCTTGGGCGTTCGGCAAGCGGGTCGACCGAGCTCGCCGAAGTCTCAGCCGAGCCGCTTTCGAGTCTTGTGGGCGGGTCAGGCAAGCAGCAACGCCCGCTCGATCGACTTGAGAATACCGATGCGCCCGGCACCGGTTTTGGATGAGGAAAAAAGCAACTCCGGAGCTGCCCCGAGCCATGGACCTGCAGCCTCTTGAAACAACTCGATATTGGCCTGGAGCTTGGCGGGCTTCAATTTGTCCGCCTTGGTGAATACCAATGCGAAAGGCACTCGACAGCCCTCCAGCCAGCCGACGAAATCCAGGTCGATGCGCTGTGGAGGCAGGCGCGAGTCGATCAACACAAACACTCCGGCTAGATTCGTCCGTTGCTCCAAATACTCTTTGATGAGTATGCTGAAATCATATTTCCGATCCTTCGTCACCTGCGCAAACCCGTAACCCGGCAGGTCCACCAAACACCAAGCTTCGTTCATCAAGAAAAAATTGACCAACTGGGTTTTGCCGGGCAGCGCGGACACCTTGGCCAGATTGGCTTTGCCGCAAAGCATGTTGATGAGCGATGATTTGCCGACGTTGGAACGGCCGACAAAGGCGAATTCACGCCACGCCCATGCTGGACAGGCACCAATGTCCGCAGCACTGAGTTGGAAGGTGGCCGATTTGATTTTCATGGATGTTTGCAGCACCGACGTGAATGCCCGGCCGCACCGATCAAAGCCATCCAACGATTCCCAGGCGAGAACCAATTTTTCGAGCCCCGTGAAAATGCGGCACGACGCTTGGCGTGTGTCGTGCGAGTGAGGAGAAAACTCGGCCGCAATGCACCGGGCGCGACAGATTGCCCGCCAGCACCATGTATCTGCCAGACCATGACCCGTTTTGATCTTCTAAAACCCCTGAGGCTAGGCTGCGCCGGATTGCTGTTGTTTTCCGCCTTCATGGCTCAAGCCCGGGCCACCGATAAACCCGTGGCGTGCTGGTCCTTTGACGCCCAGAGCCCCCTCGATTCAGCCAGCGATATCACCGACACCCTCGAGGGCCATTCCAAATTCCTGCCTGAGGGCGTGCGCGGTGGCTGCCTCCGCTTCGACGGCTTCACCACCTTGCTGCGCCGCAAGGCCGACCAAGCACCGCTGCTGCCCCACGGATTCACCCTGCAGGCCTGGGTGGCGCTGGCCACCTACTCATGGAATTGGACGCCCATTCTTGCCCAGCGCGACGGCGACACACGCGGATATTCGTTTGGCTTTGATGGCACCGGGCATTTCGGCCTGCAACTCGCCGCCGATTACAAGTGGACTTCCTGCCTGAGCACGCAGGTTCTCAAGCTCAAAACCTGGCACCATCTGGCCGCGGTGTATGACCCTCATTTCGGCGTGCGCTTGTTCCTCGACGGCCAACCCGCCGGTGCCTTGCCCATCGAAAAGCCCATCTCCTACGCCAAAGATATAGATCTGTTAGTCGGCCGCAACCACGATAAAATGGTCCCCGAGCACCGCGTTAGAGACTGGGCCAAATTCCCCTCCTGGTGGTCGCTCGACGGCTTGTTGGATGAACTCACGATCCACGACCGCGTCCTCACCGAAAAGGAAATCCAGGCATCGTGGTCTTCGGTCAAGCCACCCATAGCAGCCAATCTGCCGCCGCGCCATTTCCCGGATGTGACGAAAGGCACGCAGCGCTTCGGTGCCTATCCGGCCAAGCTGGAGTACTACGAGCAATGGGATGCACTGTGGCAAATGGCGGGAGACCCCGATATTGTCGTCAAGTTCGACGAAATGCCGGTGCAAATGGTGTTTTGGCGCGGCACCCGCTATTCCCCGTGCTGGGTGACCGAAAATGGAAAGTGGATGGCCGACCAAAGCCTCGAAGGCGGCGTCTGGCCCGAGGAATTGGCCCGTCACGGCGGCCAGGGGGCCGTCGGGTGCTGCGAGCACATGTCCGACTCCCAATGCCGATTCTCTCACGTCGAAATCATCGAAAACTCAGACGCCCGCGCCGTCGTCCACTGGCGCTATGCCATGGTGGACGCCGCACTGCGCTTCGAAAAATACGACGAGGTGGCCGGCCAAGGCCAATACGGCGATGAGTTCTACTATATCTATCCGGATGGCGTGTGCTCCCGCGATGTCATGGGATGGTGGCCCGAACCGGTCCACCGCATCGACCAAGAGACGATTTTCCTCAGTGAGGCCGGCACCCGTCCAGAAGACAACTGTGAGCTGGCGGCCCTCAGCTTGGCCAACCTCAAGGGCGAGGCGAAAACCTATTCTTGGGAGAATGGCTATCCGACTTTGGATCTAAATGAACCGGTCATCCAGATGGTCAATCTTAAGGCGAAGTATAGACCGATCATCATTGCCAAGCCCGGCACCAAATTTGCCACCTTCAATTGTGAGGTGCGCAAGGAGTTCTCCCATTTCCCGTGGTGGAACCATTGGCCCGTCGCTCGCGTCGCCAGCGACGGCCGCTATGCCATGACTCACGACCAACCCGCCCACTCGTCCCTCAGTTGGGTCACTCAGCCAGAGGGCGCTTTCCTCTACGGCATGACTGACCAATCGACACTCGGAGTGCTGCCAATGGCCATGGCTTGGATCGCCCCGCCCCCCCTGGAAATCACCGGCAGCGCCTTCGCCAGCGACGGGTACAGCCAGAGCCAGCGCGCCTACCTGCTAAAATGTTTGGATCAAACTGCCACCCTCGATCTCAAACTAGTCGGCAGTCCCACCTCCCCGATCGTCAACCCACCGCTGGTCATTAGAAATTGGGGTGAGCGCGAGGCCAACTTGCAACTCGATGGCGTCTCGGTGCCACGAGGGAAGATGTTTCGCTATGGCCTGCGCCGCACGCTCGATGGAACCGACCTGATCGTCTGGATCAAAACCACTGCCGAAAACCCTCTCCGGATTTCCATTGCAGCTCCTAACTGAAATTCCGGCATCCGGAGTATATACGATGTTAAAAAACAATGGGTCAATACCAGCCTTGGTTTTACTCTGATTGAAGACCCACAACTTCCTCCCTGATCTTCAGCAAGCCATATCTTTATGCCTGCCACATTCAATCCATTCATGTGCCTGAGGTTGCTGGCACTCAGCTTCACGGTTTGCGGGGCATTTACCGCTTGCAGCACCCAGGCCACGTATAAAAAGGTTCCGGTGTCCGGACGCTTCTCGGGTGAGCCGCGCAAGGTTGCTATCGCGCCGAACACGTTTTATGGTTCGCACTAGCGTGCGGATGGTGCGCGACAAACGACGGCGGCGTTGACGAGGCTCAGGATGTCTTCGACCGGGTGACCGATTCGATCAACGCGCCCTACTGGCAGCGGATGGAAGCGCTTGCCGCGTTGCCGGATTCCCCGCGCATCGTGAAAATCCTGCCGGTTCTCATCCCTGATTGCGCCGCCCTTGCCGCATACGAAGAAGAATGCATCACCGCCGGGTATGAGGGCGTGATGGTTAGAACCCCCAACTCACCCTACAAGTGCGGATGTTCGCTTTTGAGAAAACTCAAAAAGCACGGGCTGACCACCCCCGAAGAAATCGCGGCGGCAGCCGTCGGCCGTGGCTGCTGGCACTATGCCGGATTACCTATGAGTCGGCGCGCTGGCCGGTGGTTTCACTGCCCATGAAGAGCCAGGTCTTTTTCCTTCCTTTAGCCGCCCAAAGCCGCTATCACTGCCCTTGGAAAATGGCTTACTTCAGCACAGCGACCGCGCCCGAGCGCCGCAATCTCACCGGAAAAAACCGTGTCTGAGATTTTTTTGGTTTGCCTAACCAAACACGCCCGGCGAACCGCCGCTAGCCCGCACTCAGTTGAGCCGATGGCCTTGAGTTCCTCTTGAAAGATAGTGATGTTCTGCTGCTCAAACTTAGGATCATGCTGGAAATAGGCTCTCACCTTGCCAGAGATCGGTGACGAGACCGGGGCTGAGGCTGTTGCTCAGGGGTTGAGTCTCCGCAGCGTCTCGCGGGCTGCATTCGCGAAATTCATAAAGTCCACCGAGAGCCGAGCATCCGCCGCGACTCTTTGCCAAAACACCGCCGCCCAATCCATGGCTTCCCGCCATTGGGTTTGTGCGGCAGGTACGGGCGGTGCGGGTGAGAAGGTCCGATTGACGATTTCCCCCTGCAAGCCTGGTGCCCACAGCATCGGCAGCATGTCGTAGGCGGGAGTCACCTGAAATGGCAGCGTATCCTCCAGCCAGAAGGAGAGATTGCCGAAGTGCATGTCGGTATTGCCGATGAGTTCGCCGAACGCATGCAAGCGCCGGATCATGGCGACGGCCTCGGCATCGACCAGTCCTTCCTGTTGGAGGTCCAGCGCAGCCGTCGGCCAGTCCCGCCGTGCTCCGTGGCCAACCGCAGCGGCATGGAGTGATTCCAGAGAAACCACGCCGCGCCTGCCGCCCGCACCCATACGGTCGAAGCGCGGGACTTCCAAAAACCTCCGGCCGGCAGCATCGATGACGCACGTGCCAGCCGCCGCCAGTCCGATTTCCGCCAGAACCTCGTGTGCGTGGAACTCGCACAGCAATAGATCCGCCCAGCGCTGACCCGCTCCCTGATCCATGGGTGGAGAGAACTTCACCAGCACCGGCTGAAAATTTTCAGGACCGTGCCGCACGCTCGTCAGGAACTTTGGTTGCTCGCCACCGGCGGAAGTGCCCGGCAGCGCACTCGCGTCAAGCCGGGCCATTTCAGGATAGCGGGTTGCACGCTCGGCCGCGTCGATCCAATCCGCTACCTCGGGAAAAACCGTGCGTGCGAGTGCCCGGCGCAAGCAATCGTCACCCACCACCTGCGAGCCGGGCAAATCCTCGCTCGCAGCCTGCAAATAGACCAAGGTGTCATCGTCGCTCCAGCGTCTTGGATCTTCGGGGACCGGGAGCTTACGAGAAATCTGCATGGCGATGGCCCGGCCAAGAAATCCTTGTGGCCGGGCATCACTGAGAAAAAAGGGGAACCCTTCCCAAAGTCCCTCCCGGTTGGCAAATCGATCCGCCCATGCGGGTGGCGTTCCCACCCACCGAATGCGCCAGTGCCGTTCATGAAGCGCCTCCAGCTCGGCCCAGAGCCGTGCTCGACCCGACTCGTCTACGGCATAGATCGGCCACCGGCTCCCCGCATTCCCGACCAGCCGTCTGAGGGCGTAACGGGTGCTGCGGGTCGCCCCCATCCTCACCAACTCATCGCCGAAATCCGCCAGCGCTCGCACGATGGTCGTTCGATTCACCCGCAAAACCGCCGCGAGTTCCGTCGCCGAAACCGGCCCACGTGCTCGAATGAGTGGGGCTAGGTTGTCACGGGTGATCGGTGTGGGGCGAGCCATGGCGAGTGAATTATGCATCGTAATATGAACGAATCAACAATTATTTAATGTTTTGCCGTGAGCGTATTACAATCATGACTGGTTTGTTTTGAAGATTGAACGCATCATAATTTGGCCCGGGATGCATTTTCGCTCGTCTCGGTTGGATTCGAACCAACGTAGGCGTTAGCCAGCAGATTTACAGAATTCCTCAAGTCGTTCATAATAAGCGTGTTACAGCAGATAATGGCCTATATTGGCCGCTATTGGCCATCAGATTTTAACGCCATATTGCCAACTGGAACCGCGGTGGCAATCTGGTTGTCGCCATTTGTCGCCACCCATTCCGTTAGAAAGTGGTTGACACGGCCAACACCGGCATGGACACGCCAACCGATTCGCCGCGCCCCGAACAAGTCCCCTCCCCTCTCCTCACCGAAAAAGACACCTGCGCCTACCTCAGGGTGAGCAAACGCAACCTCTATTGCTGGCGCATGGCCGGATTGGTCCCGTACTACAAGATCGGCCGGGCGGTGAGATTCAGGAAATCGGAGGTGGACGCGGCACTGGAGCGGATGCGGATGGGGTGAGGATGGCACTACACGCAAACTTCATCGGGTCGGCGGGGTCGCGGAAGCGGTGGTGTGGGGCCGTTGCCGGCGCGAGCTAACTCCTAAATCTCGCCACCCACGCCTTTGAATTTTTCAACAAACGCGGCGATTTTTTGGAAAACACTTTGCTTGATCGTGAGATACTTGGGATTTAGCGGACTCATCTTGGGCAGGATGCTATTGAGTTCGGTGCCGTTCTCGCTTGCGTATTCGCGCTTGACTTCGGTTTCCGCGTGGTCCGCAGTTTAGTCCCCTAGAAACAGCAAGTAGCGACCTAGATAGCGAGGGACGAGCGCAGGTTATGAAGTGAGTGGATGGTGGTAGTGAATATATCACTTCGGATTAGGAAAGCTGGCATCCGGGGCTTCCTGCGGATCGGTAGCCATCGAACTGAGGACAATGACGCTATTGGCTTCACATATCTCATGGGGGCCACCGTCGCGTGGAAGCAGATCCTCATCGCCATCTGGTTTTTCGCGGCGTCTTTGGAAATCCTGCTCCTGTATCTTTTCCAGATCTTCGATGCCTTGCGATTGCGTCTTTCCCGGGGGAGGGGCCGGGTCGGCAGAATGGTCGCCTTGATAGGAACGAGGCTTGTCCTATACGGATTGCTGATTCCGTTCCTGCTACCCACGTTCTCTCTCCATCGAGTGAAGTTCACATCCCGCCTCCCGCCACCGGAGATGGGGTTGACTTTCGAGGACGTCCGCTTTCCGGCTCGTGGTGAGTCCCGGATGAACCTCGCAGGCTGGTT
>CAIKHZ010000359.1 GCA_903827375.1 Akkermansiaceae bacterium | reverse complement strand
TTCATGTGAATATTCCAAAAGACAAGAAACCTCGGGGTAACATCAGCGCGTTTTCTTTTGCGAATAAGCAAGGCCAAAAATATTTGTTGTATGGCCTACAGCAAGGAGTGATGAACTCCCTAGATTTTGTAAACCTTACGTTACCTGAACTTCCAAAGACGAATTGTCAGACATTCAGATGGTCGCCAGATGAATATCGCCCATCTGCATATCTCGCAGGTGGTGGAACCTATCGGGATAACCAAGAGGCAAATATTGCAGCATTTATGGGCCTCAGTTTCTATCCGGTTGTTGATCGTAGGAGGGCTGAGGAGACCCTTGGATTCTCTAATCAAGAAGTATCTGCGAAGTATTTTGAATGTTTTACATGGCCTATTTGGGAAGCTTCTCTCACGATGGATTCGATTTCATCACTGATTCTCCTGCCTCAACTGCACGCTTCGGGTGTCGATCAGATACATATGCGAGCCCGAGGGTGCTTGCGTGTATGGCGGAGCCGGAGGTTCAGTGCGGACAAGAGTCTGTATTTCTCACCTGCGGAACAACTGCTTTGAATCTCATGTCCTCCCTCCCGCCAGACACCAACCCTATCAGACTGATTGATCTGAACGACCGATTTACCAGGGAATTGAGTTGCTGGAAGCCAAGTGGCCGATGTCCCGGTAGAGAATGCGACTAATAATTATTAGATTCAGGTGCGAGCTTGACAATCCGAATCCCCCCAGACTCTATGCCCAATGAAACTCCGCACCGACCTATTGGCGAAACTCCGCCCCAAGGACGTGATGGAGAGCGTGGAGAGCGTGGAGACCCACAATCACCGCTACAGGTCAGAGACGCTTTTCTCTCAAACTGGGACAGGGAGTTTATCATCCGCATTAACCAGCGAGCGAGAGCGAGACGTCACGCGCAGCTCAGCCTTAATTCGCAAACTCAAGCAGCGTTCCGGCGCTCCTGGGAAGGAAGATTGAGTCTAAGCCAGAGTTTGGGGGAACCCTTGGCATCTCGTCACCAGATGCATAGCTCGATGTCTTTACGGTGTGGTACCGGCCATACAGGGCTTAAAGATGAATCACGGGCGGGTCGCCCGAGCCCCCTTGATGCAGTCCTCGACATCTAATATTTTCTATGGGCAACGAACTTTCCTCAGAACTTCCAGATGACTGGAGCACCATTGACATGGTAGCCCAGCATGCCTATTGCCCCCGGCGATATCACCTCATGTATGTCGAAGGGCGCTGGGAAGACAATGCTCACACGCTGGTCGGCAAGGATGTGCATCGCCGCGTAGATCGAATCGACAATCTGTTACCGGAGACAACTGAACAAAAGAGCGACGCACCGGAAAGCGCAGAAAGCGAGAGTATCGGCGATGCCCCACCGATTATTGCCCGCAGTGTTGCATTGGGTTGTGAGGTGCTGGGTCTCATGGGCAAACTTGATTTGGTGTCAGCCGATCCCGAGGGAGGCGAGGCGGTGCCGGTGGAAACCAAAAAGGCACGAGTGCCTAACACGCCGGAGCGCAGTTACCCGCCCGAACGTGCCCAACTCATGGCGCAAGGACTGCTTTTACGGGCTCATGGCTACACCAGCAATCACGGGTACATCTATTATGCAGGCAGTCGCTTGCGGGTTCGCATCGAGTTCAGTGCCGAACTGGAGGCCGAGACCCGTGCCATCATTGCCGCAGTGCGTGTTGGGCGGGATGCACAAGAAATGCCGTTGCCGTTGGATGACAGTCCCAAGTGTTGGGGATGCTCGCTCAATGGAATTTGTTTGCCTGATGAAACCCGCGAGCTTCGTGATGAAGCGAATGCCGCCACTTCCAACAACAAGCCCGATCATGGCCCAGACCCGCGTCGGCTCTATCCGGCCCGCGACCACGCCACGCCGCTCTACGTGCAGGAGCAGGGCGCTCGAATCGGCAAGACCAGCGAACGGCTGGAAATTCACAAGGGCGACGAAAAGCTTGGCGAAGCAAAACTCCGCGATATTTCCCAGCTGGTGCTTATGGGCAATGTACAACTTTCCGCACAGGCCCTCCATTTGTTGATGGAAAAGGAGATTCCCGTGATCCACCTGTCCACCGGCGGTTGGTTTCATGGAATCTCTCATGGCCAAGGCATCCGCAACGCCTACAACCGCTCAGCTCAATACACGGCGGCCACCGATCCCGCACGCTGCCTCACCTTTGCCAGGGAAATCGTCCGCGCTAAAATATCAAATCAGCGGATACTCATCCAACGCAACGGCAACGGACCGGCTGCCGAGTCAGCGCTGCTCTCCCTCACCCGCCAACTCAAGGATTTTCCCCACCTAGAGTTCGCCGATCTGTATCAATTACTTGGCTGTGAAGGTCAGGCTGCGGCCAGCTATTTCTCAGCATTTTCATCAATGCTCAAGACCGGGGAATTGGGAGACTTCCAGTTTACTTCTCGCAACCGCCGCCCACCCAAGGATCCGGTCAATGCGTTGCTTTCGTTTTGCTACGCACTGTTAGCTAAGGAATGCTCAGTCGCCTTAATGGCTGAGGGGCTCGATCCTTGGTGGGGGTTCTATCATCAGGCACGCCATGGCCGACCGGCTTTGGCGCTCGACCTCATGGAGCCGTTCCGTCCGCTGGTGGCCGATAGCGTGGTGCTCACCGCCATCAATACCGGCATGGTCAAAGGCCGGGATTTTGTTACCAACGCCAATGGTTGCGCGCTTCAACCCAAAGGCAAGAAGGCCCTCCTCCAAGCGTGGGAACAACGCCTCGACCAACTCTATACCCATCCGCTTTTCGATTACCGCTGTTCATGGCGCACCATCATCAAAATTCAAGCCCGCCTGCTGGCCCGTTGGTTGCGTGGCGACATCCCAGCCTTCACATGTCCCGTCGTGCGCTGAATCATTACCGCCGCCTCTATCTCTGCACCTACGATGTGGCGGACGACAAGCGCCGCAACAAACTTTTTGAGGCCCTCAAGGATCGTGGCGAACACGTCCAGTTCAGTGTCTTCTTATGCGAACTCAACGAGTCGGAACGTGCCAGATTGGTGGCTCTCAGCCGAGAAATCATTCACCAGGACGACGACCAACTGCTTATTCTCGATATCGGCGACGTCACTGTGGATCTAACGCAAAACCTCCATTGCATCGGAAAAGAATGGACGCCGCAGGTCCGCTCCCATATCTTCTGAGCGCAAGCTGAGGGCTTCCAATGGCTCAAAAATCCGTTGCGAGCGCCTCCGGTGTCCGGGATCTCCGGCAGGCACTCGCGCTCTTTGATATCAATGACATTTAGACTTCGGTGCCCTCCTTTTGGGCACGTAGTACGATTCCATTTGCCACCGCTCGCAAATTCACTCATTTTCCCCTTGCCCCTGCTTGGTTTCAGCCCAGCAGGATTTCCGCGCCATTCGTGGCGCGGTCACATTGAAGCTAAATGTAACCGCTAATACATGCACAATCACACTTATTTCCGCGCCATTCGTGGCGCGGTCACATTGAAGCGCTTTTGGCAGGGAGCCTGCGTCATCAAGTTCGGGCATATTTCCGCGCCATTCGTGGCGCGGTCACATTGAAGCCCTCGCCGGGTGAATTGTGGTCGATTAGCTCAAGAAATTTCCGCGCCATTCGTGGCGCGGTCACATTGAAGCATGGTGATGGCTGTGGTGCCGTCATAGGTTACGCCAATTTCCGCGCCATTCGTGGCGCGGTCACATTGAAGCCAACGTTTGAGCCATCGCAAGCGCGTCCTTGCTGCTTTATTTCCGCGCCATTCGTGGCGTCGATGGGGTCAGTCCTCGCACGGTAACATTTGCTAGACACATGATTCATCCGCCTGCAATCGGCGTTTAGGGAACACGACTTGCTGGTTTCGTTGTGGAAAGCGAGGTTGGACACTGAGTGAGGGTGCCTGCGTGAGGTGTCGTCCGCGACGGCGGACGACATCGCGGACGACATCGCGGATACTTATCTGGGCCGTGCATGAACCGGCAATGCATGAAGTGCGGCGGAAGGGCGGAGGCCAGGATGCAGCGCCTAGGCCCAACGTGGCGAGTTTCCGGGGGGCGGGATGGGGGTCACAATTGATTGGCTAGACGGTAGTAGGGCCACAACAGGGCTCGCTTAGCGATGCGCGAAAACTTTAGACCGTACTTGTTCGTATAACGAATCACATCGGCGTAGAGTTGGAGACGTTCGGTGGGCGAGGTTGACAATTCATCTGCGATGGAAAACCCATGGCGGCAGAATTGTGATACCAAGCGGGAGCTGGCGATGACACCTTTTGGCCGGTAACGCGCAGCCGATCCCCCACAAACATATTGAGTGAATGTGACATTCGGCTCGGTGACGACGCTGGCTTCGAGCACAAACGGCAGAATCACCAAGGGATCGAATGACCAAACATACGCATAGGCTTGTCGAGCAGCAGCATAGCGCCGACATAACTCGTGGCGCCTGAAAACCGCATAAATCCACGTCACTTCGGCGATGCGCAGGAGCGATGCGCGGCGTTGCGCTGGATCTTCTGGCAGCAACGCCGGGACTTGCTGCGGGGCGGGAGGTGTTCCTTGCTCGTCCTCATAGGCCAGGCTGCCGACGGCCAGATGGAACTGTGGCTGGCTCTCCAATGTCGCCGAAAGGGTTTTGAAATAGTCTGGCGAACTGAGATCGTCATAAGCCCGCCACGCAAACAACTCCGTAGTCGCACTATCTAGCAAATACTGGAAATTTCCCCATGCGCCCAAGTTGGTTTCATGGTGGATGTAGTGGATTCGCCCGTCGGCTTTGGCAAATGCCTGCGCAATTTCCGCTGTCCGGTCGGTGGATGCGTTGTCGGATATAACGATTTTATAGTCGAGGTCTTCCGCACAAAGATTGGTCAGGCAACGCTCGAGAAAGCGCTCGGCATTGAACACTGGCACTCCGACGGTTAGCATGACTGGTAAAAGGCTGTATTCAATGAGCGACGCGTTTGAGGAAGCCGTCCGGGGCCACAGTGATCAGGAGTTTGTGCTGGATACTTGCGTCGATGACAAATTCCGGGTGGGTCTGCAAGTATTGGCGCGCTGCGGTTTTGGGATTGTTGCCCGGGCCCCAGGGGCGGTCGCCGAACATGTCTTCCGGCAGATCTTCCACGATGGTGTCGAAGACCACGCAGTAACTATCAATGGACGTCAGCGGGGCATAGGCCTCAAGTTCAGCGAGGACATGTTCATGAGTGTGATTGCTATCGAGGCAGACCAAAACCCGTGAGTGGTTTTCCGCGATGCCATGCACCTGTGCGATGATCTCCGGTGCGATGCTTGAACCCTGGATCATCTGGATGCGCGGGGCCAGTGGATGGGCCTCAACGGCACTGCGATTGTGAGCGCGGATATCAATATCGATGCCCAGCACCTTTCGCTGCGAGATCCGGGGATCGAGCGTGGTGCCTGCCGCGCTGGCATCACACAAATCTAGCAATGCCAGCATGGAGGCGCTGAAAATGAGTGAGCCTCCATGAGCAATGCCAGTTTCAATGATCAGGTCGGGTTTGACCAACCAAATGAGTTCTTGCAGGGCGACCATGTCCTGCGGGTATTGAATGATCGGACGACCCAACCAAGAGAAGTTATAGGAATACTGTGACAAAATTGACTCGCGGGCCATATCGGCGGCCGCTGCTTGGAGCGGGGCGTTGGCAGCCTGGCTGCGGATACGGTGGGCTACTTCGGCGGCAAAGTTGGTGGAGGGATCTGACATGGCAAGTGGATTAATTGATTGTTAGTCTGCGGGATAATAGGTAAAGCGATTTTCTGTCAACTGGCGGATTTCATCGAGGTAATTGCTATTCATGACGATGATTTCGGCAGCATCTGGCAGATCGGCAATGATCTCATCCGGTGAGCTGACGCGCAGGCCGGTGACTCCGATGAACTTGCCTTGTTTGGCCGGGTTGACGTCGATGACGGCATCGACCGGAGTGCCTGCGCGAGCCATGAAGATGGCGAAGATCACCCCTTTGGAGGCTCCACCCCAGATGATGCGGCGGCGCTCCGGGAAAGCCGCCAAGCGCTGTGAATGAGTGAGCACTGTGGCGTTGAAGTTAGGGGGAAAGACGGCCGGCCCGCCCTGATAGACCGGCGGCCGGAGGCTGGCCAGATCGGCAACGATGGATAGGTATTGGCCGTTGAAGCTATGAGCGGCGTGGTGGATGTGGCCGAAGAGTCGGTGAAAATCCTCGAGGCGGAAGTAGTTTACATGTTCGTAGAAGACATCGAACCACGAGCCGCGAGCGCAGATCCAATCAAAGCAGGGCACTTCGATATAGATTTTGCCGCTGCCGCCATTGGCGTCGCGCAAGAGGCAGAGGAAATCGTATGGGTGCTGGATGTGTTCGAGCACATGACGCAGCACCATACCATCGGCCTGGATGCCGGTTTGCGGGGAGAAGTATTGTCTGAGGATGGCCGGATTGGAGCCTTCGTAGGTAGGATCGATGCCGGTAACGGCATATCCTTGTTGTTGGAGTTTTTCGAGGAACAACCCCTTGCCGCAGCCCACCTCGATGAGCGTGTGGTTGCCAAGGTGACCGTCTATGAGGGAAAGAATGGAATCCAGATGGGTTTGAAAGGCGCGGCTGTGAGCTTGTTCGTTCTGATAGTCCGCGTCGTACACCAGCAGTGCTGGATCGAAGTCATGGTTAGATATAAGGCCGGTTCCGAGGTCATGGACGAGGCGCACATCGCCGGTCTGGCAGGCGCAGGCGGCGGCCTTCGAATGATACATGCGGTTTTGGAAGACCGGCAGGCCCTCGCAGCGGTAGAGTTCGATTTGTTGGGGATTCATGAGGCGAGGCAGAGGCGGAGATAGGAGGCATCGCCCCAGAAGGCGAAGGGTTCGTAAGCGGGATATGGGTAATGGCCGAGTTCTAGATTGATGGCAAGGTGGTTTTCAGCGAGGTAACGTTCGACGAAAGAGCGCACCGCAACTGGCCTGCCGCTGCAACCATTGACGATGCCAAATGGCTGTTGCTTGAGGGCAAGACTAACAATTTCGGCGGCGGCGGTGGCGACGTGATGGAAGTCGCGGATTTGCTGGCCGCCGGACATTTTAAAGCTTGGCTCGCCGTTGGCTACGGCGCGAGCTAGCTGAGGCAACAGCGATTGCTGTGACTGGCCAGGCCCGTAAAGGTAGAACAGCCGGTGCCAGGTGAACTGAAATGGATGAACTAGGTTGAGTAGTTCGAGGTGCCGTCGCAACGTGTCCTTGGCAACCGCGTAGGCCGTGGAGGGATCGGCAAGCATCCCCTCGCTCTTCAGGCCGCTTGTGGTCCCGTATTCCAGAGAGGTGCCGGTGATGGCCAGGGCGGGCAACCCGGCGAGCACCAGGGATTTGAGGAATTGAATGTGGGCTGGCAGTTCGACTTCGAGGTGGGTGAGCGAGTGAAAGTTAGATAGATCTCCCCACGCCAGATGGATCAGTGCATCGGGGCGGCCCAGCGCCTCGAACGGGTCCGGCGGCGGTGCGTTGACATCCAGGTTGACGATGTTAGCATTCGGAAATTGCTCTGCGAGCGCGGTCGGGTTGCGGGTGGCAAGCACAGGGGTGATGCCACAGCGGATCAGTTCGGCGGCGACGTGGCGGCCGAGAAAGCCGGATGCACCGGTGACTGCGATTTTCATGGCAGAACCTCCAGACTGGGAATGGCAGTCACAAATTGCCCGTGCCAGGACCGGATAGAGGCGAGTTGTTGCATGACTTCATCCTTCAAATTCCATGGCAGGATAACAACATAGTCCGGCTTGAATTCTGCGAGTGTGGCCTCATTCACAATTGGGATGCGGCTTCCCGGCATGAATTTCCCCTGCTTGGCCGGGTTGCGATCCACCACAAAGCGGATGAGATCGGGGCGGATGCCGGCAAAGTTCATCAGAGTATTGCCTTTGGCGGCGGCTCCATACGCGGCCACCGATTGGCCTCGGCGCTTGGCATCAATGAGAAAATGGACAAAGTCGTCCCTGACTTTTTCTGCGCGGGCCTGGAAGCCGGCATAATAGGCGGCGGATCGCATACCAGCAGTCTCTTCCTGTTCGAGCAACTGGTGAACCCGCTGACTGACAGGATGGATGCCCATATCGGCACGCTGGGCAAAAACGCGAATGCTGCCTCCGTGGGTTGGGTGTTCTTCAACATCAAAGACCCGCAAACCGTTGGCGGCGAATATCCGCTGCACCGCTGTGAGTGAGAGATAGGAGAAGTGCTCGTGATAGATTGTATCGAACTGGTTTTTTTCTATCAGATTTATCAAATGAGGAAACTCGAAAGTAGCGACGCCGGCGGGTTTGAGCAAGATGGCAAAGCCAGCGGCAAAATCATTGATGTCGGGCACATGGGCGAGAACATTGTTGGCTGCAATCAGGTCTGCCTGCCAGCCATTGGTAACCAGACGCTTTGCCAAGCCGACGCCAAAGAACTCCTCGAGGGTCTCAATGCCTTTGAGGCGCGAGGCCGCAGCAGTGCTTGCGGTTGGCTCAATGCCAAGGCAGGGAATCCCCCGCGCCTTGACGTATTGAAGCAAGTAGCCATCGTTGGAAGCCACCTCGATGACGCGGCTAGCGGGCGTTAGGGCAAAGCGCTCAAGCATCGTCTGGACGTAGCTCTCGGCATGCTTCAGCCACTGGCTGGAAAAGGAGCTGAAATAGGCATACTCTTCGTTGAACAACTCCGCAGCCCGCGAGTAAGCCTCGGCTTGTACCAGCCAGCAGGCTTCGCAGATGACTACTTTGAGCGGAAACCATTTCTCCGGCCGCCGCAACGAGATTGCCGTTAGATAGGCATTGGAAGGCGGCGCACTTCCGAGGTCGATGAGCGGCAGCGACACCTCGCACTGGCAATGGCGGCATTTCATAAGGTTACCCCCTTAAAATCCGGGTTGAGCAGCGGATGGGCTGCGTCTCGTGGCGAGAGTTCGGAGATGGCCAGAGGCCAGCGGATGGCCAGGGCTGGATCACAGGCGTTGAGGGCATCTTCCGCTTCGGGATGATAGGCGGAGGTGTGGAAATAGAGCATCTCGCAGTTGTCGGTTAGTGTCTGAAATCCGTGGGCGAATCCCTCAGGGATGGCGAGGGACTTGTGATTATCGGCAGTGAGGATTTCCGCGTGCCAGTGGAGAAACGTCGGTGAGTCGGTGCGCAGATCCACAGCTACGTCAAACACTTCGCCGCGCAGGCAAGTGACGAGCTTGACCTCGGCATGCGGCGGGCGCTGGAAATGCAGGCCGCGCACCACGCCCGGGTTGAATGTTAGAGTATGATTGATTTGGACGAACGGTTTGCCTTCGGTGATGGCGGCGAGTTCCTCCAAGCAATACAGACGTTCCAGATAGCCACGTCTGTCGCCCTTGGTTTGGCGATGAATGACGCTCAATCCGGCGATCGGGGTGGCCTGCAGAAGGAAGCTGGAGATCACGGGCGTGGTTGGTTTTGATAGGATTTGATTTGGTCCAGAGTGGCCTGCAGCATGTCGGCACCTTGCAGCCACAGTTGGTGCCATTCGACGATGCGTGCCAAGGCGTGGCGATACCCCCAACAACTCGTCCAACCCAACTGATGACGGGCAGCAAAACTATCAAGGCTTAGCCTGCCCGCCTCGTGGGGATGGCCGCCGGTCGTGTCGAGCAGCACCCGCGCATCGCCACCCCACAGAGCGGCTAAATTTTCGGCGAGGTTGCCGACGGTGACGTTGTCGCTCGCGTTAGGTCCGAAGTTCCATGCCTTTGCAAACTCATGGCCGCCCTCACCAAACAACTTGTGGCCAAGGGTTAGGTAGCCGGCCAGAGGCTCTAACACATGCTGCCAAGGCCGCACCGAATTGGGGCAGCGGATGTGGACGGGTTCGTGTGCGGCGAAGGCGCGCAGGCAGTCCGGGACGATCCTATCCAAAGCCCAGTCGCCGCCGCCTATGACGTTGCCGGCTCGCGCTGTGGCAACGCGGGCCGGATGACCGTTCGGGCCTTGGAAAAAGCTGGCCCGATAGGCCGCAGTGACAATTTCCGCAGCGGCCTTGCTGGCGCTGTAGGGGTCGCGTCCGCCTAACGGATCGCTTTCCCGGTAGGGATGGACCCACTCGTTGTTGTGATAGACCTTGTCAGTGGTGATGGCGACGATGGCGCGGGTGTCGTCGCAGGCGCGGGCAGCTTCTAGCAAATGGACGGTGCCCATGACATTAGTCATGAATGTGGCGGCGGGGTTCTGATAGCTCAGGCGAACCAGCGGTTGGGCGGCGAGGTGGAAGACAATTTCGGGGCGTGCGGCCTGGAGTGCTTGTGCGAGGCGCGGCGCATCGGAGATATCTGCCCGGGTATCACTGGCGAGCAGCGAGTGGATAGAGGCCGCCTCGAACAAGCTCGGATGGGTCGGTGGATCTAACGCATAGCCATGCACTGTGGCTCCGAGCTGGTGCAGCCACAGTGCCAGCCAGCTGCCCTTGAAGCCGGTGTGGCCAGTTAGAAAAACGGATCGGCCGTGCCAGAATTTGGGATTGGGGATTACCATAGTTTCCAAGGGGCGTTACCGGAATCCCAGAGTTGCTCTAGCATGTTTTTATCACGCAGGGTGTCCATGGGTTGCCAGAACCCATGGTGCTCGAAGGCCATGAGTTGTGAGCACTTGGCCAGTTCCACCAGGGGCGCGCTTTCCCATGATGTATGATCGCCTTCGATAAAATCCAGCACATTTGGTGAGAGGATGAAAAAGCCGCCGTTGATCAGACCTCCATCGCCGCGGGGTTTTTCGGTGAAGCCGGTGACGCGGGCACCCTCGGCTTGGATGGCGCCATAGCGACCGGGCGGCTGCACGGCGGTGACGGTGGCCCATTTGCCATGTGCGTGATGGAAGCGGATTTGGGCGGAGATATCGACGTTGGCGAGTCCGTCGCCATAGGTAAAGCAGAACGCGGGTTCGTCCCGGATATAAGAGGAGACGCGGCGCAGGCGGCCGCCGGTTAGTGTTTCGTCGCCGGTATCCACGAGGGTTACGCGCCAAGGTTCGGCCTTGTGATTGTGAACCTCCATGTGATTATTTTCCATATTAAACGTCACATCGGACATGTGCAGGAAGTAATTGGCGAAGTACTCCTTGATGTAATACCCCTTGTATCCGCAGCAGATGATAAAATCATTCACTCCGTGGGTGGAATAGAGTTTCATGATATGCCAGAGGATGGGCTTGCCTCCAATCTCTATCATCGGCTTCGGCTTGAGGTGGGTCTCCTCGGAAATCCTGGTTCCCATGCCTCCTGCTAGAATAACGGCTTTCATGATGTGGGTCTTGGAGTGTAATGAGTCAGGCCCTACAAATCAAGCGTGAAGATTGATGCTGTGAGGTTCGAATTGGAAACGCTCGAAATCAAGAGGCCCCGCCGTGATCTGCCTCTTGGTATTGCAGGCGGTAGAGGTGGGCGTAGAGGCTGCCTGGTTCGCTGATGAGTTCCTGATGGGAACCGCTGGCAACCAAGCGGCCGTCTTGGAGAACCTGGATTTTTCGGGCGTTGCGGATGGTGGAAAACCGATGGGCGATGACAATGGTGGTACGGCCTTGCATGAGGCAGTCGAAGGCCAGTTGGACTTTTTGCTCACTTTCGCTATCCAGTGCGGATGTCGCCTCGTCGAGCAGAAGGATCGGAGCATTTTTGAGAAAGGCGCGGGCGATCGATATGCGCTGGCGCTGGCCGCCGGATAGATTGCCGCCATTTTCGCCCACCTGGGTGTCATAGCCGTTAGGTTGTTCCATGATAAAGTCATGGGCGAAGGCGGCGCGTGCGGCTTGTTCGATTTCTTCATTGGTGGCCGCAGGACGGGCCAACCGGATGTTATTTCGCAGGGTGTCGGCAAACAAAAATGTATCTTGGCTAACGAGTGAGATTTCGCGGCGGAGCGAGGCGGTGGTGACCTGGCGGAGGTCCTGGCCGTCGATTTCGATCGAGCCGCTATTGGCTCCGTAGAAGCGTTCGATGAGGTTGAGGATGGTGGATTTGCCGCTGCCGGAGGGGCCGACCAAGGCGGTGACGTGGCCGCCGGGACAGTTGAGGGTCACATCGTTGATAACGGGTTGGCCGGGCCGATAGGCGAAGGACAGGTGGTTGAGGGATATCTCGCCGTTAGTAACCCGCAACGGCTGGGCGTCAGCAGGTTCTGGAATCGCATAATCCGCGTCGATCACATCGTAGAGCATCTGAACGCCGACGAGCGCGCTTTGCAGGGATACATTCATCTTGGCGATGCGCTTGATAGGCTCGTAGGCAAGCAGCAAGGCGGTGAGGAAGGCGAGCAACGAACTGGCATTTTGGCCATGGACGAGATTGCGGTAGCCACCGTAGAAGACGATGCAGGCGATGGCGACGCCGCCCATGGTTTCCATCAGAGGGGTGGTGCGAGCGGAGACGACAGCCATTTTATTGGATCGATTTTCGACGGAGGCGATTGCCTCATCGAATCGCCCGCTTATGTGAGGTTCGAGGTTATATGATTTGATCAGTTTGTTGCCTAAGATTGCCTCTTGGATGGTTGAGATGACGCGCACCGAACTGGTAAACTCGGCATTGGCAATCTTCCGGATCCGTTTGATAATGCTGCTGAGCATGAGGATGAGGGGCCCCATAATGAACAGGGCTCCGCAGGACAAGCGCCAATCCAACGTGAACATGGCGATAAGCAGTGCGATGGCAGTGAACACATCCTGCACCCGCATCATGAGCAGATTCATCACGTCTCGGGCGGCACTGGCGGCTCGGGCCACCCGGGTGATTAAATCCCCGGTGGGAAAGTGCACGAAAAACGTCAGTGACTGGTTGAGGATGTGGTTACTTACCCGGGATTGCTGGCGGGCCACAATGTTGTTGCCAATTTTTGATAGAATAACGGTCGATCCGTATTGGCATGATCCCTTGATAAAAAATACTAGCAGAATAGCCGCTGCCACATTGAAAATTTGCAGCATTCCCGGAGCCGATCCGGTGAGAAAGTGGGTGACCGTCTCACCGAGGACCCGCAACCCGTGCTGGCCAAACGCGTTGGAACGACTGGCCATCGCTGCCGCCTGGCCGAGCGCCTCGGGAGTGCCGAAAATCGTCTCGGTGATATTTTTCATCAGGAAGGCGGATCCGCCGGTAGCGGCCGCCGCGCAGGCCATCAAGGCAAACGCCAGCACATAGCGGGCCACATAGAGCCGGAAATTCTCGCGCAAGACCCTGCCAATGAGGCCGCGATATGTGTCATTGGCGAGAATGCCAGGGGTGAATTTGATCATGCCGAGTGGGGATGCTGCCGCAGGCAAAGCTTGGAGCCTTGGCGGGGGGCGGTCAATTCCAATTCCCCAGCCACTTTCACCCCGAAAAGCCCACCTACCGAGGACTGAGGATCTCCTCGGCGGTGGCAGTGGCTGTGCCCATTTTTGCGACCACCACACCCGCCGCACGGTTTGCCAGGCTGGCCGCTTCCACCGCACTCGCCCCGCCAGCCAGCGCCGCAGTGAGGGTGGCGATGACCGTGTCGCCGGCTCCGCACACGTCGAAAATCTCGCGGGCCTCGGTGGCCAGTTGGTGGGCCACTTCACCTTCGCGGCTGACCGCCATGCCATCGGCGCCGAGCGTGATGACCAGCCATTTGGGGGCAAACTCGGCGTGAATTAGCCGACAGATCTCAGCTAACGGGTAGGTCTCGCCGGGGCCCGGTTCCGGCAGTCCGGCGAGTTCGAGTGCTTCGTGGCGGTTGGGTGTGAGCAGGTCGGCACCGCGCAGATTGAGGTGGCGGGCAGGCTTGGGATCCACGGCGACGAACACGCCGCGTGCTGCGGCGAGGACGAGGAGTTGATCAATCAGGGATTGGGTGACCACTCCTTTGGCATAATCGGAAATAATGAGGGCATCGGCGTTGGCCATCGCTGAGTCTAACAATTTAGCAACCCCTGCGGCGGCATCCAGCGCGTAGGCATGGCGTGCGGCCTCGCGGTCGATCCTGCAGAGTTGCTGGGTGCGGGCAATCACCCGGGTCTTGACGATGGTGGCCACCTCTGGTGCGACGACGCAGTGGCTGATATCAATGGCCGCCTCGCTCAACATCCGGGTGAGGTGGCGGCCGGCTTCATCGTCACCGAGCATGCCCATCAGCGAGGCCTGGCCGCCGAGCGCGGCGACGTTGAGGGCGACGTTGGCGGCACCACCGGCACTGTGGCTTTCGCGCATCACATGCAGGACCGGCACCGGAGCCTCGGGCGAAATACGGTTGACGTCGCCCCAGATGTAATGATCTAACATGACGTCTCCCACCACCAGGATGCGGACGTTGCGAATGGCCTTGAGAATGGCAGATGGGTTCATGGCCTTGTGCGATGTTCGATGTGGCGGAGAAGGGCATTGTGGCGGCGGACTGCGACCGCCGTTAGCAAAGGAGAAGTGCGTTAGGGAAGCAACTCGGGCCAGCGGGTGGCGTCGATGGCTTCGAGCCACTGGTGGAGGACGAGGGTATGGATTTCCTGAATGCGTGCGGTGTTGTTGGAGGGAACGATGATTTCGTGGTGGCAGAGGCCGCGGGCCTGGCCGCCGTCGCGGCCGGAGAGCAGGACTGTGGTTAGGCCAAGACTTGCGGCAGCGTGGAAGGCGGCGATGACGTTAGAGCTGTTGCCGCTTGTGGTGAAGCCGACGAGCACATCGCCGCGGCGCCCCAGTGCTTGTACGCCGCGGGCAAAGACCTGCTCGTAGCCATAGTCATTGCAAATGCAGGTGATGGCCGTGGGATCGGCGTTGAGGCACAAACCCGGCAGCGCGCGGCGTTCGATGTGATAGCGCCCGACGAGTTCCTCGGCGAGGTGCAGGGCGTCGGCGGCGCTGCCGCCATTGCCGCAGGTGAGCAGCTTGCCACCCTGTAGGATGCTGGTGATGATCGCCTGGCCGGCAGTCTCGACGGCGGGTGCGAGGGTGAGGCAGGCGTCGAGGACGCCCCGCAGCTCGGTGAGTGAAGTTTCAAATGAGGGATGAGTCATGGAATCAGGGTTCTGGGACATCGCCGAGGCGGCGGTCGGGGAGCAGATAGTTCGTCACATAATCCCGAACCGCTCCAGCCAACGAGTGGCTGGGACCGCTCCAACCTGAATCCAACAGGCGGCCGGTGTTGGCGCAGGTATGATATTGGTATTTGCCGCGGAGAGCGTCGGGCATGTCGATGAAATCAATGTTAGCCGGTAGCTTGAGGGAATCGAAGATAGGTGTGACGAGCTCGATCCAAGTGGCGGCGATGCCGGAGCCGATGTTATAGATGCCGGCAGCGCTCGGAGTTGTTGCCAGATGCAAGGTCATCGCCACCGCGTCCTTGACGTAGAGGAAATCGCGCTGCTGCTCGCCATCGCGAAAATCCGGATGATGACTGCGGAACAGGCTGACTTTGCCGGTCTGGCGGATTTGTCCGCAGGCCTTGTGGACGACGCTGCGCATGTCGCCCTTGTGATCTTCGTTAGGCCCGAAGATATTGAAATACTTGAGGCCGACGATGTGATCCAGCCACCCGCGTTGTTGGGCGTGGAGATCAAACAAGTGCTTCGAGTAACCATACATGTTGAGCGGGCGGTAGGCGCGGAGGTTTGTCGCTCCATCGTCCATACCGGCCTCCCCGTTGCCGTAGGTGGCGGCAGAGGATGCGTAAACAAAGCGCCGCTGCCCGGCCAGAGCCCACTCGGCGAGGCGGCGGGTGTAGCGGAAGTTATTGTCCATCAGGAAGTCGGCGTCCTTTTCGGTGGTCGTGGAGCAGGCACCGAGGTGGAACACCCAGCGAACGGCCGAGAGGGCGGGGGTCTCCAACTGTTCCCAGAGTTGGTCTGCATCGATGCAGTTGGCGAAGCGCAGCGGCACCAAGTTGCGCCATCTCTCGTCACTGCCGAGGCGGTCGGTGATAATGATATTGTAACAACCGCGTCGGTTAAGCGCCCACACCAATGCGCTGCCAATGAGCCCGGCGGCACCGGTTACCAGGATCGAGTCATGTTGCTGCATGGGAGATGGGTGAGTGGGTGGAGAATCGCGCCGCTTGCCTCAGGAGTAAAGGCTGCCGCAGCAATCCGGAAAAGCCCAAAATCGCCGAAATTGGCAAGTGTCGTTCCGAGGCGAGCGGCTACCACGGAGGGAGAGGGCACCAATCCGCTATGGTGGGGCAACATTCCAGTGGTCCGAGCGGACCACGGGTAGGTCGCGCTCGGGGGTCATTTCCGGTCCCCGTATCCAAGAAGAGAATTTCAGAGCAACCCGCGGGCGGCGAGATTGTTGAGGCGACGGGCAATGTCAGTTAGGCCGTCGGCGGTCACTTGGTTGTAGGTACGGCCATCGCGGGTGTCGATGCCGTGGCCGGGATCGAGGTTGCGAAGGGCTTCGAGGGCGGGGTCTGCGTGGTCGAAGAGTTCGACGAATACCTGTTGCAACTCACCGGTTTTGGCCATGGCGGTGAGCAATGCGCCGATCCAGCCGTCATCGGTTGAGAGGCAGCCGCGGGTGGTTTTGGCGGAGGCATGGAATGAGCCGAGTTCGCCGGCGGCGGCGATGCGGGCGATCAGATCGGCATTTTCTGCGATGCTCAGGCCGGAATCTCCGCAGTGGGCGGCATCGACGAGTTGTTTGAAGAATTTGGAGCCGAGGGCCTTGTTAGCGGCGCTGACGAACGCCCAGCCGCGTTCGAGGTTGGTGAACGTCTTGAATTCTCCGGGGCGGAGGAACTCGATGTTCCAGTTCTCGATACAAGAGCCAGCTAGGCCGGCTTCGTGATAGGCACGGAGGTGGACCTTGACGTTTTGGGCGATGGCGGCCTCGAAAGCGGCGCCGTCGTGGCGGGGTTCGGTGCTCATCCATTCTTCGATGGAGGTGGATGAGACATTGCGTGCACCGTGGGCGATGGCGGCCTTCAAGTTGGGCAGCAACTGAGCGACGACGGCATCTTCGTCCGCAGGATTCATCGGATTGACGCCACCGACCATCAGAATGAAGTCCACTTCAAGGTCGAGCGCTTTGAGGCCCGCAATGAGCTCATCGACTTGTCCCGGATCCGTGCCCGGAAAAAACGAAATTTGCACGCAGCTGGGCTTGACCGGTGAAATGGCGCAAAGCTCCCTCATTCCGGCGACAACCTTGATTTCGCCCGAGGCATCGCGTGGATATTGGCCGGATTCAGGCACCAAGGCGCCGACAAAGCGCAGGTGGGTGGGAACGACGCCGAGGCGGATGTTAGGTATGAGGGGGATATTCATGGGATTTTATGGGTTGGTTGGTTATATGGCTTAGTTTTGCTTAGAAGACGCCGCTGAGTTTTCGGCCGGTCCAGAAGATGGCGAGGAGTGAGACGAGGGCGGTGAGGACGCGCCAGTCGCTCCAGAGTTGGATGCGGTTTTCGAGGGGGCGCGGCTCGGGGAGGGTTTCGATTTCCTTGACGAGGGCGAGGAGTTGGCTGGGCTGGATGACCCTGCCTTTGGAGATTTTGGCCATTTCTTCGAGCACCTCGGGCCGCGCCGGTTGGCCGGTCTTTTCAATTTCGACCCCTTGAGCAAAAAGCGTCGTTTCGACGGGTTTGTCTTCGTTGCCGGCCACAGCGGCACGGAGTTTCCAAGCCCCTGGCAGGTCCACTTTGAAGCGACCCGAGTAGGCACCCCAAGCACTGTCGTTTTTCTGCAACTCAAGGCGCTGGGTGCGGCCGTCGGGGGAGGTGACGTCAATGGCGACGTTCCCTTGTTGGAGGGGAGCGCCGTTGGGATCAAAGGCATTGGCGTTGAGGGTGATATTGCTGCCGGGCACCGGGCGTTCGGGAGTGAAGAAAAGGCGCACACGTTGGCCGGCGGCCATGTTGCGTTGGTAGGACATCCAGCGGGCGACCTGGCCCCAGAAGCGGTAGTGATAGAGGTCTTCCACGCCGCGACGCCAACGCCACGCCGAGTCGATACCCATGAAGAGGACCTTGCCGCTGCCAGCCGGCTTGGTGACGATCAAGGGGATCGGGCCGAATTTGCCGCGGCGGTTGCCGTGGACGGCCAACACCTCGGTGCCTCCCTTGGCCTTGACCACCGCAGCGTGCCAGAAAAAGCCGGGCAAGCGGCGCCAAATTTCGGGGTTTTCCTCTTCGCTGTTGCCTAACATGGTGAGCAGTGACTTGCGCCCTTCGGTGGTAAGATTGAGCGGCGCGGCGAGGGTTTCAGGCATGCCGGTTTTGTGCTCGGAATCCATGACAACAGGCAGCAAATCGGACAGATCGGTATCAGCGAGAGTCGCCTGGTTGCCTTGTGGGCCGGGCAGGAAGACGACGCCGGATGCCTGATTTTCGACCAAGCCGCGGATGAGTGTGCATTGTTCCTTGGTGAGTTGGCCGGTGCCAACGCCCACGTCGCCGAGGAAAATGACGTCGAACTTGGCGAGGTCTTCGAGTTTGGAGGGAAACTCGGTGATGAAATTCTTGCCGGTGGCGGGTCCGAGTTGGGGGTGGAGCAGCAGGCAGGTGAGTTCGACGCCGGGGTCGCGGCTGAGGGCGTTGTGGAGGAAGCGGTATTCCCAGCGGGGCAGAGTTTCGACGACGAGCACGCGAATCCGCTCGGGGCGGCCGGCAATGTTGAATTTGCTAGAATTATTTGAAGCGGTCACCTCGCCCTCAGCGACGGGGATTGAGAGTTCGAGGGTGGCGGCACCCTCTTTTTCGATTCGCCAGAGCATCGAATCGTAGATTTCGGTGTTGGGCGGGATCACCAATTCCTTGGTGCGCTCATGGCCGGATTCATCGCGAAGGCGTGCGATGGTGCGCACTTGGCGGTCGAGTGACGAGCGGATGGTGAAGGGGATTTGGACGTTTTCGCCGACGATGCCGTAACTGGGTGCGGTCACTGAGAGCAGGTCGAGGTCGGGCAGGCGGGTTTTGCTACCGACGGGGATGGGAAAGAGTGGCACCCCCCGCAGGCGCATTTTTTGGGCGGCGGCTACCGGAGGCTGGCCGAGGTTGAAATCCCCGTCGCTAAGCATGATCACGGCCCGCAGGTTGGTTTCCTTTTCCAGCAAAGCGGAGAGCGGTGCCTCGAGGTCGGTGCCGGTCAGAGGTGCCGGATCCTTGGGAGGAGTGGCAAACGGCTCAATCAGCAACTCGTTTTTGCCATCGGCTTGGAGGGGTTTCCAGAGGTTGGCAGCGAGGGCCTTTTTCACCCATTCGGCGCGGGTGACGACGGCCGGGGTATCCGAAAGTTCGAGGGGCAAGGCAGCGTCAGCGGTGGTCATCGACTTCGAATCGTCCCACAGAATGGCGATGCGCGGCTTGGTCTCGGGATTCAGGGTGGTGCTCCATTCAGGTTGCCACAGCAAGATGACGACGACGAGCACGGCGAGGCAGCGGCAGCACTCAAGGATGGCGGTGCGTCGGCGGTGCGGGCTGCGTCTCCACGCGAGCAGCGCCAGCCCGCCGGTCAGAATCAGCGCGACGATGCCGATGGCGAGGGTGAGTGGAGTGGGGGATAAATGAAGCATTAAATGGAAAGCATTAAATCTTAAGCATGAAATTCTAAACGGAGAGAAGAGTTAGGCAGGGAGATGATGGGCAGGCAATTGACTGGATGGGGTGGAGGGATCGAGCGGGTGTTAGATTCTGCTTTCAAATATCTGCTTTCAAACTTTCAGCTTTTAGAGGAGTGGGAAGGACTTGGACGGAGACTTTTTTTGGTAGGCAGAGGATGGCCTCGGCGAGGAAGAAGCATAGGACGGCGATGAGGAAAGCGCGCCAAACGTCGCGTGAGAGCGAGGGGTCGGATGCTTGGCCGGCTTGCTCGAGCAGGGTGTAACCGGTGCCGGTGAGGGCGGTATCGAGGGCTTCGCGAGTGAGGACTTCCGGGGTATCCTCGGCGGGCGGGCGGTTCACGGCGAGCAGTCGGTCGTTGAGCTTAAAAATGCCGGCTAGGTAGGGGTCGTTGGCTGGGTCTGGGCTCCCGAAGTCGTCGAGGCGGCTGCGGGTTTCGCCTGGCAGGGTTTTGGTGGGTTCGGCTCCGACGGATGTGAGGTAGGAAGCATCGAAGCGCTCGGCACCGAGGGCGAGGATGCGCTGGACCAGAGGCAGCAAGATATCCGCATCTCCGAGGTTGGACCAGGTGTAGTCCGGGGTGGAGGCAAGGAACCAGAGGGTGCCGCGATCTACGATGCGGCGGGTCAGCAAAGCCTCGCCATCCTCCCAGCGGGCGAGTTGGCTGGCATCGCCGACGGGGATTTGGCGGCGGATGGCTTTGAGGCGATCGGCTGGCAGCGGGGTGCCGTCGATGCCATCACGCAGTGGCCCGTCATTGTGGTTCCAGTCCTTGAGGATGAAGTACTTGTCTTTTTCAGCTGGGGTTGGTGGTCCCCAGTTCAATTCGAGAAATGGTTTGGCCGGGGGGGTGCCGGGTGGGAAGCAAATCACCTGGCCGCCGGCTGAGATGAAGCGGCTGAGTTGATCGGCGGCGGCACCGGTGGGCAGGGGGGCTGCCCACAGAATGGCGGCAACCTCTGCGGTGCTCAGGCTGGCGATTTGGGAAGGATCGATCCGCTCTGTGTGCTGGTTGCCGAATCCAGGCGGGGCGGCAGCCAGCGCAAGGTAGTCGGCGGATTCGCCAATAGGGGCGACGATGACGGACTTCGTCTGGCGGGCCGGGCCGTAGGCAAAGAAGGCGGCATTGTCGCGCGGATTGCCGTCGGCGGGGATGGAGAACCATCCGGAGCCGGACTCGCTGCCTGCGGGCAGGGCGAGGCGTTTTTGGAAGCGCAGGGACTGCCCGGGCAAAATGAGGGTCTCGGTGGTGCGGGTGCCGTTGACGGTGGTGGTCAGCGGCAAATTGGCTGCGACTTGAGAGTCGGCCGAGCGGCTGACCTCCAGATCCACCAGCAGCTCATCGGCCACCCGGCGCGACGCGAGCAGGCGGATGGAGGCGTTGGGAGCGGTGCTGCCGGTGAGCGAGAGGACGCGCACGGCGGGTTTTTGCGGGAGGTTGGCGAGGGTGGCGCGGGCGGCGGCCCAGCGTTCGTTTTCAGGTTGCCAGTTGGACGTTTGGAGGTCGGAGGCGAGCCAGACTTCAGCGCGACCGGGGGTTTCCGCTAGAAACTCGGCGGCTCGCATGAGCAAACTTGGAAAATCCGCGCTGCTATCCGTGGCGGCGGTGCTTGCAAGCTCAGTTAGAACATCCGGCGAGGGCACGTCCTGAGGTTGGCCACTGGCACTATCAATGAGGACCAAGCGGGCACCACCGAGGTTCTTCATCGCATCGCGCACTTTTTCCAAAACAATCTGGCGGCGCGAGTTCAGTCCATCGCCAGGCTTGGTTTCCATCGATGCCGAACGGTCGAGCACCAAAACCACCACATCGATTGCGCCACCGCCCCAGCCGAGAAGGCCGGAGACGATCGGCCGCGCTGCGGCAAAAATGAGGGCGGCCAGTCCGAGTGTGCGGCAAGCGAGAATGAGGAAGTGGCGCAACTTTTTCTTGCCCCGGCTCTCGCGGGTTGCCTTGAGCAAAAACTGCATCGCAGCCCAGTGGATCGTCTTGTGGCGGCGACGATTCAGCAGGTGGATGATGATCGGGATGCTCGCGGCCAGCAGGCCCCACAGCAACAATGGATTTAAAAACAGCATTGTTTAGGATCTAGTGCTTTGATTTGGGCAATCGTGCGGTCAGGAATTCACGCAGCAAGGGCTCCAGTGGGGTGTCGGTCAGGACAAGTTGGTAGTCGGCAGCGGCATCGTGGCACTTGGCGCGCACAGCGGTGAGGAAGTCGCGCAGGGCCGCCTTGTACTCTTCGGCGATCAGGTTGGGCTCGACCACCAGCGCGGTGTTGTCCTCCAAATCGACAAAGCGATGCGGCCGGTCGAACTCGAAGCCGATCTCCAACGGGTCGAGCAAATGGAACACGGAGATGTCGTGCTTGCGGTAGCGCAGGTGCTGAAGGGCGTCACCGAGGGCATCGGGATCGGTGAATAAATCCGACAACACCACCACAAACGCCCGCTGGCTTACTTTTTCGGCGATCGTGTGCAGCGCCTCAATCAGGCCGGTGGGCCCGCTTGGTGTGAGCGCACCGAGGGTGCTGAAGAGCCGGTCGAGATGGGCGGCACGGCGGCTCGGCGGCACTTCCATGTGCAACTTGTCGGTGCAGATGGACAAGCCTGCGGCGTCACCTTGGTTGACCAGCAGATAGGACAGGGAGGCGGCGATGCGCCGCGCAAACTGAATCTTTGCCTCACCGCGGCCGGCAAATTTCATCGAGCCGGAGGCATCGACGACGAAGTAGGCGCGCAGGTTGGTGTCGGCCTCGAATTCCTTGATGTAAAACCGGTCCGAGCGGGCAAACGCCTTCCAGTCGAGGCGGCGGGTATCATCACCGGGAACGTACTTGCGGTACTCGGCGAATTCGACCGACGAGCCGCGGTGTGGCGAGCGGTGTTTGCCGGCGACGTTGCCCAACATCGGCACGCGAGCCTCGATGGGCAGGGCACCGAGGCGGGACAGCAAGGGGTTGTCGAGGAAGTCGTATTTCATGCTTCCCGCATCTCCTTGATCAGTCGCTCAACAATTTTCTTGGAGGTCATGCCTTGGCTTTCAGCGGAGAAGTTAGTGATGACGCGATGGGAGAGCACCGGCGAGGCGACTGCCTCGATATCCTCGAGTGAGGCCATGTAGGCACCGCGCAGGGCGGCACGGGATTTGGCCCCGAGGATGAGGTATTGGACGGCGCGCGGGCCGGCACCCCAGCCGACGGTATCCTTGATCCATTGCGGAGATTCGGGTTGGTGCGGGCGGGTTTTGCGCACAATGTTCACCGCGTATTCGTAGAGGTGTTCGGGGACGGGGACGCGGCGCACGAGTTGTTGATAGGCAAGCACTTTCTCGCCGTCCAGCAGGTGGCTGAGGATTTGGCGGGCGGCACCGGTGGTTTCGCGGGCGATGCGTTTTTCTTCCTCGACGCTCGGGTAATCGACCTCGATGAGGAACATGAAGCGGTCCAGCTGGGCTTCGGGCAAGGGGTAGGTGCCTTCCTGTTCAATCGGGTTTTGAGTGGCCAGCACGAAAAACGGAGGCATCAGCGTGTACGTTTTGCCCAGCACGGTGACCTTATTTTCCTGCATGGCCTCGAGCATAGCCGACTGGGTTTTGGCCGGGGCGCGGTTGATTTCGTCGGCCAGAACGATGTTGGCAAAGACAGGTCCCTTGATGAACTCAAATTCCCGTCGGCCGCCGACGCCACTTTCTTGAATGATGTCCGTACCGGTGATGTCAGCGGGCATCAGGTCCGGGGTGAACTGGATCCGGTTGAAACTCAAATCAAAGGTTTGAGCCACCGAAGACACCAACAGCGTCTTGGCCAAGCCGGGTACGCCCATCAGCAGGGCATGGCCCCGCGCAAACAGACAAATGGCCAACCGCTCAATCACCTGGTCCTGGCCGATAATGGCTTTGCCGAGTTCCGCGCGAAACGCTTGGTAGGTTTTTCCGAGTTCATCGATGGCGGCAACGTCATCGGGCGGCAGCTGGCTGGTGAGGGTGGTGTTTGGATCCATGGAGGGTGCGAGTGCGAACAAGAAGCGACGCTAGATCGCCGACTCGTTTTGTCGAGGCGAGAAACGAGGAAATTTTCCTGGCCACCCGGCACGAGCCGCTCAATGTGCGGCAGCTTCGGCGCTGCGCATGCCATCCAGCGCGGCACTTACGATGCCGCCGGCGTATCCCGCGCCCTCGCCGCAGGGGTACAATCCGCGCAGTTGTGGATGTTCGAGGGTGTCGTCGCGGCGAGGAATCCGCAGCGGCGAGCTGGTGCGGGTCTCAAATCCCAACAACAATGCCGGGTCTGCGGTGTAGCCGGGCATTTGCCGTCCGAACAGCCGCAGACCTTCGCGCAGCCGCCCGGTGATCCAAGTCGGCAACAGTTCGTGGAGCGGGGCGCTTTGAATACCCGGAAAATAACTGGTGTCCGGCAGGTCCGCTGAGAGCTTGCCGCTCAGGAAATCGGCCACCCGCTGGGCAGGGGCAACCTGGCCGCCGCCGCCGGCGGATTTGGCAGCCTGCTCCAGCAATTTTTGGAAAACCATCCCACCCAGCACCCCGTGTTGTTGAAAAAACCCGGGCAGGTCGGCCGGTTCCACGGTGACGATGAGACCGGAATTGGCAAATGGCGAATCGCGTCGCGAAAGGCTCATGCCATTGACGACCACCTCGTCATTTTCAGTGGCAGCCGGTACGATCCAGCCGCCGGGACACATGCAGAACGAATGCACACCCCGATCGCGAATCTTGGTGGCCAGTCGGTAGCGGGCGGCAGGCAACAGGCGCGGCCGCGGCACGCCACTGCCCAAGTGGTACTGGGCGCGATCGATGAACGCCTGCGGATGCTCGATGCGGCAGCCGACGGCAAACGGCTTCGGCTCCAATAAAATCGACCGGTCCGCCAGCAGTCGATAGATGTCGCGGGCCGAGTGGCCGGTGGCCAGGATCAGGGCGTCGCCAAAAATCTCCTCGCCGCCCTCGCTGCGCAGCCCGTGGAGGCGTCCAGCACTGACCAAAAAATCGACGACCTTGGTCTGGAAGTGCACTTCGCCGCCGGCCCCGATGATGGAACTGCGGATGGCTTTGACGACGTTGGGCAGTAGATTCGAGCCGATGTGCGGATGGGCATCGGTGAGAATGCGGGCGGGGGCACCGTGGGCGACGAGGATCTCGTACACCTTGGCGACCGGCCCGCGTTTGGTGGCGCGAGTGTAGAGCTTGCCATCGGAAAACGTACCCGCCCCTCCTTCCCCAAAACAGTAGTTGCTCTCCTCAATGACCCGCCCCTCCCGCAACAACGGGCCCAGATCGAATCGGCGGGCACTCACGTCCTTGCCCCGCTCCAATACGATCGGCTTAATGCCCAGCTCCAAACAACGCAACGCCGCAAACATCCCCGCCGGCCCGCAGCCCACAATCAGCATCCGCCGGGCTTGCGCCGGCAGCGGCGGCACTGCCCAGCTCGGCTCGGATTCCTCTGGCAAGGGTCCGTCTAACGAAATATCCAACCGCAGTTGCACCTTGACGCTGCTCTGGCGGGCGTCGATGGAATGCTTGCGCAAACGCGTCGCGCCAATCCGCGAGACGGCCACTCCCAGCTTGGCGGCCGCCGCTGATCGCCGCGCGCCCTCGTCCTCGGAGCGCTCCAAGGGCAGGACAATATCAACGGTTTCGACGAGTGGCAGCACGCGGTGAGGAAGGACGGCCCGGCAGACGTACCAAAACCACCAGCCGTTCACAACGATTTTTGAAGTGAGCTTAGTTCGTGCTGAATCTCGTGTCCAAGCTCACATCAGAAATCGACGTTCATCGGTCGGCAATCATCAATCGTTCGACTAAGCTCACGCGTGCAGACACGCCTTGCCGGTGGTGGTGGCTCGTGTAGGGATCGAAGAATTTGCTCTTGACCGGATACTTCTCGGGCTATACTCAGCCGCTTGAAACCGACCTTATGAAATACATCCATATCCTGGCAATCACGGCGAGTGTTCTAACTGGTTGTGGCACCTACTCCGGAAGAGTTGGCTTTGAGAACAAGTGCGACAGGGATGTCTGGGTCGCTCACGTCGAAGGATTCAAAAGCGAGCCAACGGTCGGGGCTATAGGTAGCGGCATGGCCACGTATGCAGATGTGAATAGCACGCGAATTCCTCACGAAGTTGTCATTCATTGGTCATACAAACCCAATGGTTCCGACTCTACGACAAAACTAGTAATTGATGCTACCAAAATGCCCGGCCAAGATGACAAGCTGGTATTTCGATTTACAAATGACCGGAAGTGGGAGGCCACTATCATGCGTTAAGTCACCCCTTGGAAATTTAATATTTTCTTGCCATGCCCTGCCCAATTCACAGCCAGCCGGATCCATTTGGCGAAGCCCGTCGCAATCACGGCGTCCTCGTCAACAATTTTCAAGGCAAGCCGGTGCCGATGATCCTTCGGCACGAGGACGTGCGGACTGTTGCGAAGGACTGGCAGACGTTCAGTTCTGATGCTCCGCTGCGCATCCCGATTCCCTCGGAGGAAGCTGTGCGAACAGTCCGCCAGTTGCCTTTGGAGATTGATCCGCCTGAGCACGGCGACTACCGCCAGATAGCCGAGCCATTTTTCAACCGGGCCAAACATCCGGAGGTGGTCGCTAAAGTCGAGTCTCTAGTTCAGTGTCTGCTCGCCGAGGCGCTCAAGTGCGACACCATCGAGATGGTCCGTGAGTTTGCAATCCCGCTGCAATCCCGCGCCCTGGCCTGCCTGCTCAATATGGCGGATTCCGAAGCAAGTGTCTGGATTGGTTGGGGCACGCATGTTTTTCGCGAGGGCGACGGCAAGTCCAAAGGTGCCGCACTGGAAACGTATATGAACTCTCTTTTAGACCGGGCTGAGGCTTCCCCAGGCGACGATTTCTTCAGCAGTTTGTTCCGGACAACCTTCCACGGACGCCCGCTCACCCGGGAGGAAATGCTCGGCTTCGGAAGCATCATGTTTGCCGGTGGTCGCGATACGCTCATCAACTCGATTACCGGTGTTATCGGCCACCTATCAGCATCCCCAAGGGACCTCGAGTTTCTACGGGAGGATCCCAGGCGCATCGTCAACGCCACCGAGGAATTCTTTCGGGCCATCTCTCCCGTAACCCACATCGGACGGCTATGCCCCGCAAAAACCGATGTCCACGGAGTGAGTGTGGAGGCTGGTTCGCTCGTCTCACTCTGTTTCGCCTCGGCCAACTATGATGAAAGTGTGTTTCCGGCACCCAATGAGGTCCGCTTGGATCGCAAACCTAACCCTCACGTCGCGTTCGGCTTCGGCCCACATCTTTGCTTGGGGGCGGCCCACGCCCGCTTGGTCGTTCGCAGCCTCCTGAAGTGCCTGTGCGAGCAGGTCGGCGCTATCCAAACCATCGATGCCAAAGAGAAGGTCGAACATGAGGAGCGCTATGACCGGCCACTCGCCTACGATTCTCTAACCGTCCGTTTTATCCCCCGCCGATAAGCCGTAAACGATACGTGGAAGTGGTTGACGTGGTCTCACTTAACCAGAGATATCAGTAATATTCTTTCTAACACTTTTGCCTATTGACATAAAATCCCAAACCCAATTGCCATGAAGACATCCATAAACCCCTATCTCACGCAATCCTCCGGATCACTCACGTTTCACTCGAGCCCCCTCCCCTCACCCATCGCGCCAAGCAACACTCCCAGCTGCCGAAGCGCCCAAATGTTCGCCGCGACCACCCGTTCCCCTACTCGCGTGCAGACGGTTTGCCCGGTGTTAGCTGCGCTATTGTTCCTGGGTAGCCGGACGCTTGCCTCTGAATTTCCCTACGCATTGGTGCCGGTCGGCGATGCTGGCAACACAACGACGGGTCCCGCATGGCAGAACAATCGGACGGCATTGACCCCTTGGAAATTGGGGATGGTGACCTACAGCTATTGGATGGGAAAGTACGAGGTGACCAATGCCCAGTACTGTGAGTTTCTCAATGCCAAGGCAGCGACCGACACCTACGGGCTCTACAACACGGATATGGGAAACCTGCCTTCCGGCGGAATCACCCGCAGCGGTTCGAGCGGCAGTTATGTCTATGCCGTCAAACCTAACATGGCTGAAAAACCGGTGAATAATGTTTGCCGCTACGACGCAATGCGTTTTACCAACTGGCTCAATAACGGTCGCGGTAACGGTTCCACCGAGACGGGTCCTTACACCATTGTCGGCGGCGGAGTTAATTCGGGCACTGTTACCATGCCGGTTCATGCCGATCTGGCTAACGGCCCGCTTACCTATGTCCTTCCAGACCAGAACGAGTGGTTCAAAGCGGCGTATTACAAGGGCGGAAGCACCACGAACGGCTACTGGAAGTATGCCACCCAATCCGACACTCCGCCCAATGAGGCGCACCTCGACGCCCTGGGTAACATCGATGGGTATTTCAACGTCGGCACCAGTGGCGATTACACGACGCCGACGGGCAACACTGCGGTGCTGAATAATTTTGAAAACAGCCCTAACACGGTGGGCAGTGGCGGGCCTGCCAGCCAGAGTTACTACGGGACCTACAATCAGGACGACAATGTATGCGAGCTAGTCGAGAATACCTATAATTCAAATGGCATCCGAGAAACGGTGTTAGGCAGTTCAAGTTTTTATGGGCTCGACGTCCACGGCCTGTACTTCGGCGGACTCTGGCAATACAGCGAGCAAGAGGATTTCGGATTTCGCCTCGGCGCCGTGGGCAAACCTCCCGAATTGCCTTTTAACGGGATGTTGACGGTGGCTAGAAATCCGCCAAATCTAACATTCAAATGGAACAGCCGGAGCGGAAAGCTCTACAGACTTTGGAGCAGCCCGGACCTCGCCAACCAGCCTCCTACCGGATGGACACTGGTTCAAGAGGGCATCCCAGCGGGCACCCCAGCCCTGCAGATCCTCGAACCCGCCGATCCCAAAATGTTCTACGTCATCGAAGAATATGCGGCGGCCGAGGTGATCGCGTTCAGCGAGAACTTCGATGGCACCGTGACCGGTTGGACCAGCGGCGTCGATGGCGGCGTCGATACCCAATGGCAACTCGGAACACCCATCAACGTTGGCCCTCTGGCCGCCTTCAGCGCCCCAAATTGCTACGGCACTAATATCAACAGCAACTACGGCATCAATGCCAATATCTGGTTGCGTTCTCCGGTCATCGACCTGACTGCCTACACCTCCGGCACCTTGAAATTGGAAGAGTTCATAGATATCGAGAAAACGTATGACTACGGCACGATGCGGGTTCTTTCTGCTGCTGACGGCAGCGTGCTGGCGCTGCTTGAGGCCCGCATTGACGGAAACTCCGGGGGCGTTTGGCAGAGTTATTCCAAAGCACTGCCCGCCGCCGCCTTCACCCAGCAGATCCAGATCGAATTCCGCCTCCAGAGCGATGATTGGAACGACCTCCCCCACGCCGGTTGGTATATCGACAACTTCCTCATCACCGCCAATCCCTAGCGAGCCCGCGCCTCGATGGGGTCAGTCCTCGCATGGTAACATTATTCTTGACTCGATGAGATTTCCGGGCAGGATTTGTGGATGGCTAGATCATTGAGATTCGAGTATGCGGGGGCTGTCTATCATGTCATGGCCCGCGGTGACGGAGGCAAGGCCATTTTTGTTGTGAAGGACGAGCCCCTGTTGTTCCTGCACCGGCTAGGCGAGGTGTGCCGAAGCTGCGGTTGGCGTGTACATGCCTGGACCCTCATGGGCAACCACTTTCATCTGCTGCTGGAAACGCCCGAGCCCAACCTCGTCTCCGGCATGCGCCTGTTGCTCGGCGCTTTCAGCCAAGCATGGAACCGGTTGCACAGTCGAAGAGGCCATGTATTCCAAGGCCGTTACAAATCCGTGCCGGTAGCCGGGGCAGGCGCGGGCGACGCTTCGCAATTCAAAGTCGTTGCGGACTACATCCACCTCAACGCCGCCCGCGCCGGGTTGGCCGGCGGCGAACACGGCAAGCTCGTCGGGTACGCATGGAGCAGCCTCCCTGCGTATCTTTCTGGCAAAGCTCCTCTCTGGCAGGTTTCCGACCGCGTACTGGCGGCCCACCAGCTCGCGACGGATGCCCGGGGTCGGCTTGCGTATGTGGATTATCTTGAGGCCCGTGCGGCTGAGAATGGAGGGAAGTTCTCGCCAGAGGCGAGCGCTGCGCTGCGCCGGGGTTGGTACTTAGGCGATGAGTCGTTCCGGGACCGCTTGCTGGCCTTGGTGGAGAAAGGCAACAAGGCGTTGCGCAAGGGTGGCAGCCACAGCGGAAAGGCGGTGGCTGCACACGGCGAGCGGGAGGCTGAGCGCTTGGTCGCAGTCGGCTTGAGGGAGTTGGAGTTGTGCGATGAGGACGAAAAGTTGCTTTCCGCCCGCAAAGGTGACCCGCGCAAGGTGGCGCTGGCAACCCTGCTGCGCACGCACACCTCGATCAGTAACCAGTGGATCGCAAAAAGACTCGAAATGGGCCACGATCGATCAGTAAGCCGGCTGATCCGGCAGGCGGCCGACCACAACGAAGTGAGAAAACACCTGCAACACCTCGAACAAATGTTACAATGCGAGGACTGACCCCATCAAGGATCGGATATTAGAGATTTACTTGATCGATAGGCTAGCAGTACCATGGTGCTGCCCGCCAATGACGGACGACTGGATATTTCGACACGATTTCCCCGCCTGCCAGTCCAGCCATTGGCACTTTCAACGGCTATTGACACTTTCAGCGGCCATCACCCCACACCAACCAGCAGCACCCCATGAACGTTACTTTCGACATCACCCGCGTTGGCGGGCAACTCAGCAAAGTTAAATTCCGCGTCGGACGCCAAATCGTGGAACCCTTCTCCACCGCTCCGTGGTGTGATAAACCGGAGGCTGTCAAGCTCATTCCCCTGCTCCGGGAATTGCGCGGGGACTTCTTCTGCGCGCCCTTTGGGGCCGGGCCCGCCTGGCACGGCGAGGCGCATCCACCTCACGGCGAGTCCGCCAATGCCACATGGAAAGTGAAGTCATCCGAAGGCGGGCGCTTGGTCGCCACGCTTCGGACACGCGTCCGGCTCGGGACAATCACCAAGGTCATCGAAGCCCGTGAAGGTGAGACCAACCTTTACCAAACCCACCTGCTGGAGGGTTTCAAAGGTGGGATGTGCCTGGGACACCACGCCATGCTCGACTTCACCCGCAACGGACCGGGCATCATCTCCACCAGCAAACTGCGCCTCGCACAAGTCCTCCCTGCTCCATTCGAAAACCCCGTCCAAGGCGGCTATTGCTCACTCAAAGAAGGCGCTTGGTTCCGCCACCTCGACAGCGTGCCCATGGCCAATGGCGGCAAGTCCGATCTCACCCGCTACCCCGCCCGGGAGGGCTTCGAGGACCTCGTGATGCTCCACCACAAGGACGCGGACGACTTCGCTTGGGCAGCCGTCGTTTTCCCTGATAAAAAGTTCGTTTGGTTCTCCTTGAAAAACCCTGCCCATCTCGCATCCACCGTGATGTGGCACTCGAACGGCGGCCGTCACTACGCCCCATGGAACGGACGCCATCGCGGCGTGCTCGGCATCGAGGACGTCACCGCCTATTTCCACCTCGGTCTCGCCGCATCGCTGGCCGACAATCCTTGGAAGGAAAAGGGCGTGCCCACATCGCTTGCCCTCACCCAAAGCAAAGGCACCCGCATCCCCTACATCATGGGCATCGCCCCTCTGAGCGCCGGTTTCGATGCCGTCCGAAGCATCCAGCGCACAGACACCGGCATCCGCCTCCAAGCCGCCAGCGGCGCGCACATCGATCACGCCGTCGATACCATTTTTCTCAAATAGATACCCAAACCCCAGCAATGAGCACCACCATGAAAAGATACACCGATTTCCTCCAAAACGTTCGCGGCAAAATCCTGCTCGGTTGCGACGGCTTCGTCGATGAAACCTACGTGATTGTCGAAGTCCGGAAAAGCCTGTCCGAGTTCACGCCAATGGAAAACCTCAAGCAGTTCGGCGAACTCCTCGTCGAGCGCGCAGACGGCGGGGTAGGCGTCGAACTCGTCGCAAAGCGCCGTTGCGAGGGTGGCTTTGCCATCAACACAGGCCGCGTCGCCGGATGCTTGGGCCTCAAGCCCCTTTTGCCAGGTCTATTCGGCAACCAAGCACTCGATCCGGCCTACGAGCCATTCAAGGACATGTGTGAGTTAGCATCCCTCGGCGACCCCGCCCTGACGATTGTTTTGGAGTTCAGCGACGGCAAGGTCCTGATGAGTGATATCCAGGCGGTCTCCAGCCTGACTTGGGGGCACTTTGAAAAGCACTTCGGAGAAGACAAACTCAAGGAAATGTTCGCAGGGGTCGATATCCTGGGACTTGGCTACTGGTCGCTTACTGCAGCCTTTGATGAACTCTTCAGTGGCTTCATGAAACAGTATGAAACCAGCACACCGCCACGCCGGATGTTCTTCGACTTCGCCGACATCAAGAAAAAGTCCAGCGAGAGTTTCATCAAGAGCCTGGAGTTGATCCAATCGTTCAGCAGCAAAATCCCCATGACCTTGAGCCTCAACGAACATGAGGTGTTGGAATTGTTTTCAAGAATTGGCGTCGAGCGCCCGGAACTGACACCGGCGGCGATCTCCTCAGCCTTGACCGTCGCCCGTCAAAAAATCGGCTTCGATGAACTGGTTGTCCACACGCCGGAATTTGCAGCCGCTTCCAGTGCTGTGGATGGTGAAGCCTATGCCATCCAAGAGCGCCAATCAAACGTCGTCCGCCTGGCAGGCGCTGGCGACAGTTTCAATGGCGGTTTCCTCTGCGCGTCGCTCGGCGATTTGTCACTCAAGGAACGCCTCGTCATCGCCAACGCAGTGACCGCCTTCTTTGTCACCCACGCAACCCCTCCTTCCAAAGAGGAACTCATCGCCCAGATCGAAAAAGCCACGGACAAATAACGCGGTAGGGGCGGCGGCCTCAACGCGCCCTGATTGCGCCCCAGTGAACAGAACACCGCTGGCGCACTTCTACGCCCCCACCACGGTGATCATACGGGTGCTGCGGGCTGCCTCGGTGATGCCGAATAGGCGTCGGGTGCCTTGTCCACCAGGGCATCTTCTGGGATGTTGAGCTGCAACAGGGACATTGAGCACTTGATATCCACCCCCACTGGCCCCGGATAGATATGCGTCGGCGATACCATCACGCATCCGATCGGCGCACCATATCCGGCGTGCCCGTCGGGTTTGCGGATGGAGTAGAGCGTTTCAATGGTGGATGTTCGGCAGGATGCCGAACATTGCCGGCGGGACGCCGGCGCTCCCCACATAACCGCGACAAGGATTGGGAAGATCCGTTATAACTGCTCTACCTAACTGAGCTACCCCCTGGCGCGGGGCTGGGCTCGAACCAGCGACAGGTGTAATCTTCCGGGGCATTCGCGGTGAGACGGAGATCGGCACGGAGGCAAGGTGAATGAGATATGGACATTGCAGTCCGTCGATTTACAGTCGTTGTAATCTCATCGGCATCCTCCGGGCCTCAAGGAGGCATTCCGGGTTCAGGCAATTTTCATTTTCTGTTTGAGGCGGGATTTGTGGCTATTGCTGCTTGGAGAAGCAAATCAATTTGATCTCTTAATTTCTCATTTAGCCTCTCATAACCGGCGGCGGAAAGGTGGAGAAAATCACGGCTATAGGCTGAAATAAGGATACCGTCCTTGCCGGTCAAGATGGTTGTAGTATTGAAAACGGTTACATCGTCCGATCCAAGAGACAGGATAAAGTGATTGACCGAATCAATTGCAGGTGCAACTCGGTCTGACCATACCATGCGTCGCCCAATTGGCAACTTCCCGACAGGAAAAATGGTTGTCACTACTACATGAGCGCCCCGTTCCCGGCAGAGACTAACAATCTTCCCAATGTTCTCTTTGCAAGTTTCGACGATCTTGTCTTCACTCAGTGGGAACAGCGGAATGGCTTTCAGGTCATTAATGCCGACCTGAATCACGACGACTTTAGGCCGGATCTGTGCAAAATGATCATTGAACCTAAGTAGGACCTGCTCGGTGGTCTGGTCGTCAATTCCGAGATTGAGGGACTCGCCAGCAACCCATGAGGGTTTGGGCCACTGGGCCGCACGGGAGTCACCGTAGAAGACGATGCTCGGCTGCCGATGATTCTTGGGAACCTCCAGTTGTTTCAGTCCAAGCGGATCAAGGCGAATTGCATTGGCTTCCGTATAATAGTGCATCGCCACACGCAATACCACAAGTGTCGCCAGGCATGACGCGATTGAAAAAGCCACTAGCAGGAAAATAATGCCGTTCCTAACAGTTGAGGATGCTCTTTTCATGATTTTCTTGCCGAACAAGAGGGATTCAGCGCCGCTGATGATAGTCTGACAAGGACAAATATAGCAAAAGAGAGATGAACTTCCGCACTAGCTCCGCCATTCCAACCGACCTCCAATGATCTCTCGGCCGCCTTTTCGTGGGCCATCTGCACGATTTGATTCGGTTTATTTTCCGGTCCGCTGCTTCTCCCTTCCCTCCAGCACCTTATTCATCTCCTTGAGGGTAAACTTGTCTTTCTCCTGTTCTGCGGCGTCCTTGAGGAGGTTCCAGTCATTATCAGACATCTCGGAGCGGTCGTAGTATCTCGCAGCCAAGCGCCGGATTTCGTTGTTTGGATCGCGAAGGGCAGAGCGCACAAAGGACAGGCGTTCATCCAGGGGAAAAGGCGCCGTGTGTATAAAGAACAAGGACTCTTCCCGCACCGACGCATTCGGGCTTGTGAGGCCTTCTCGCAAAAGGCCAGGATAGCGTTCGTCATCGTCAGGGATGAAGGCGAGCCAGTTGTGAAGGTCAGAACTGAGGCCGATGTTGTCATCGTGTTTCTGGTTCGCCACCCGATAGACCTCGCGAATTTTTTCGATGAAGAGGTCAACATCCTCCTTGTGACCGACCTCATGAAGGACCCACGCAGCGCACTGTCCCCCTTCCCTTGCAAATCGTCGCCGGACGATATCGAGCGCCTGCTCATCCTGTACGCCCTGCCTAACGAGAGTTCGCAGGACCTGGCAAAGCCCGTCGAAGTCCGCGTCTGCATCTTTCGCTTTCTCCAGAAAGAAGCCCAGCAGCACCTTCTTCAGGTCCTCCGGCATCGTTTCCGCCTCGGCCCCGCGTACCAATGGATCCTCATACCGTCATCAAGCCAGACAGCGTCACTGAGCATTAGGGCTGTGAGAGTCGTTCCAGACACAACGAGCCGATAGGCACGGGAATATGAGACATCGACATCCGAAACACGGTCCCCGTCCACGGCAATCGGCTCGTTAGTCTTGACCTCGAGCATAATCGCCTCGTGATCGGGGTAGCTAAATTTGACGTAATTATCTTCAAAGGTCTTCCACTTCTCGAATGACGCCATTTTCGTAATTTCGGCCAGCACGCCCTCTCCGCGTTTGTCGGCGAAGTTCTTGTCCTGTCCATCTTTGGGACGTTGGAAGGCACCTAGTTCACGCTCTGTTATCTCTGCTGATCTCAGCGTCAGAACCCCTGCCGAAAGTGCTGGCATTGTAAAACAAATAACGCCCGCCTCAAGCCGAACCGGTTGTGGCCTGGGTGCCAATTTCGTCGGCTCAGCGAGGCTATTGCGATCGCTTTCCCGCCCGCTCACCACCAGTAGTTCGGCTTGGGGGTTCGTGAAGGCCTTGGAAGTTGCTAGTCTGACGTTGACCGGATGTTTTGTTGGGTTCACGGATTTTAGATAGAGCGTGTGAGCGTCCTCGCTCTGTGTGGCCACGGTGTTGAGTGGAAGGTCCGGGCCATCGAGGAGCAAGCGCTTTGGCGCGAAGTGTTCCCGCCAGAGTTTTTCCACGACCCACGAGGGGGCACCGTAGCATGTTTTGTGGTCGAAGAGGATGAGGCAACTGGCCCAGCGCGGCCGCTGCCTGTTAGCCGACACTGTTTGCAACCACACCGCCGGGCAGGTCATTGGCACGAGTTCGCTTTGCCGTTCGAAGCCATTGAGGATGCCGCCGGTGTAGAGTCCCGAGCACCACTCGTCATTCATCATGCCCCATTCCGAGCAGTAAATACGGATGGACGGGTTGGCCGAGTCCTTGATCAACTTGCCGACGTCATCCCGCATGTAGGCCTCGTAGCGCCTCGGATCATCGATGAAATCCTGCGCATACATAATACCGTTGTAATAGTGGATGCTTAAGAAGTCGAAGTCCTTGGCACATTTGTCGAGAAGATGCTTGTTCCATCCGTTAGAGCTGCCTTTGCCATCGTCGTAGCCATAGCCGCCACAGGCGATGATCTTGATAGAGGGATCCTTGCCGCGCAGGGCCTGACTGAATTTGCTAACCACCTCGCCGTATCGTTCGGGTCCCATGCCCCACGTCTCATTGTCAATTTCCCATAACTTCACGTGGTAGGGCTCTGGATGGCCGTTTTTTGCGCGCTGAGCCCCCCATTGCGTGCTGGCGTCTCCATTGCAATATTCGACCCAGTCGAGGGCTTCCTGCACACTCAGGTTCATGTTAACCGGCAGAATCGGTTCTGCGCCCACTCGCTTGCACAGGTCCATGAACTCATCCGTGCCCATCTGGTTAGGGTCCTGATCGGCCCAGATAATGTTAGGGAAATATTTGCGATTTTCGCGTGGTCCGATGGCGTCCTTCCAGCGATAGGCCGAAGCAAAGCAACCCCCGGGGTAACGGATTGTGGCGGGCTTGAGATCCTGGATCGCTTGCAGCACGTCAGGCCGGAATCCGCCGTGGTTCAGAGCGCTCTTGGAAAACAGACTGACCATATCCAGGGAAACATCGCCGGTGCCCGCCAAGGCCACCTCGAAGACGGCGTTTTCCACCGTTCGGTCGGCCGTGACCTCGAAGGCCAGCTTTTTCCATGATGGGCCGATATCGCGCAGGATGGTCGCGAACACCTCATCGCCCTTGTCATCCAGCAGGCGCACTTTTACCCCCGCTGTGGCCTCACCCTTCAGATGGATTGAGCCGGTGTAATGCTCGCCTTTGCGGACCATCATGGGCGACTGGCGGATACCCGATTCGCCTGACGCTTGCTGGCTGTGAATGCGCAACGAGGATGCGCCGTTGAACGGTTCGCTTCCTTCGTTAGAGAATGTGGCATCGCCGAAGAACTGCCAGTAGGCGGGTTTGGCGGCGAGTGCATTGCGCGGCGGCAAGCCCATGAAGCATGTCTTGCCGGCTAGATCCGTCACCTTGATATTGCGAAACTCAACTTTGCTATTCCAACCGTTCAGGCCTACTGCGCCCTTGAGGATCGGGCCGTCCGCGTCAGTATCATCCAACAGGAGTTGGTCATCCAAAAATGCTTGGATTCGGGGTCCCTCGCAACGGATCCGCACTTTGTACCACCTGCCACTTTCGATCTTTCCTTTCGCGTGTTTGCCCATCGCCCCACCGTTTTTTTGTAGGCCGTGCTCACGGTTGGCCCAGCCACCGAAATTCACCCAATAGAAGCGGCCGGGGTCGGCCACCCGGAACATCACGATGAATCCCTCCGCTCCCTCGATCTTCCGAGCCTCCAGGGTCAACTCGTAGTCGCCCCACTTGTCATCACCGAAAATCAGCTTTTGGTCTGTGATCAACTGGCTGCTCATGACCGAGTCATCCTTGATCATCCAGCCACCTCCGCCCTGCGCTTCCAGTGAAGGATTGAGAATCATATCACCCCACAGTCCGCCATGCACCGAGTTAAATATGTGTTCAAGGAATTGCCCGTAGATCCTTGCATCCACGGTGTTTTCCACCTTGGACGGATCCACCTTGTAGTTTACCGTAGCGACGTCTTGAGCAGCTAGCCCGGCGCAACATGCCAGTGTTGTCAACCCGCCTATCAGCCATGCCATCGCTGGTTTCAATTCCACGTGGTTCGCGCGGCATCCTGAATGACGGGTAGATCGATCCCGTTCTGGCGAAAACATGGGGTGGGCTCGGCGTGGGAACTGCGGGATGTGCATAGGTCTGCGGGTATTTATGAATCCAGTGGGTGTTTCTCTCATCGATGTTCCGGTTCCGATTTGTGACATAACGGAAACTCGCTTGCAAGCGCTCATGCACGGCATCCCATCGAACCCAAGATAGCGTTTCACAGGAGACAACATCAATTTTTGAATTTTGGATGCAAGAGAGCCGCCTCGCGGTGGTGCTCCTCGTTAGAACAATCCATCCTTGGTAAAGCATCATCGGCGGCGGTTAGTAACGATGCCCACGGCGAGCCGTATCCGCCTCGTATCGCGGGCTTGCCGCAAGCGGCTCAGATAATTTCATGTTTTAGAGAGGTTGGGGAGCGCCGGTCTGTGACCGTCGCTGGGCAAGATTGGGCGTTTCATTGGCTCGCGACGCTCACAGAGCGACGCTACAAGGGGAGGCGTTCCGGATGGGCGGGGTATCAGGCGGCTTTGCGGCGGAACATGAGGGCGGCGAGCAGGAGATTGACGAAGCTGATGACCACCAACGGCAACACCAGAGTGAGCACCCTGGCGAACGAGGCATCCTTGAGAAACACCCCTTTGACGACCTCAACGAAGTGACGCACCGGGTTGACCCATGTCAGGTGCTGGAGCCATAGTGGCATATTTTCCACCGGTGCGGTGTAGCCGGAAAGCAGGATGGCGGGGACCATGAAGACGAAGGCACCGAGAAACGCCTGCTGCTGGGTTTTGCTGATGGAGGAAATAAACAGTCCCACCCCCACCAACGCCAACGCATAAAAAAACATCGCCCCGTATAACAATAACAGGTTGCCGCGAAACGGGATGTGATAGATAAAAACCGCAGCAATGAGAATGAGAGTGGCTTGGAAAAACCCGACCGCCACCGCCGGCACCGCCTTGCCGATCATGATCATTTCCGGCGAGAGCGGCGACACTAGCAACTGCTCAAACGTCCCCTGCTCGCGTTCGCGGGCCACCGATAGGGCCGTGACAATGAGCGAGCCAATGGTGGTGATGATAGCCACCAGACTGGGCAGGATGAAATAGGTGTATTCCAGATTCGGGACAAACGCATTGCGCGCCACGATCTCGGATGGCATCACCCGCCCCGCCGCAGCCGCCCGATCCTTCAGAAAACCATCTAACACATTTTGCAGATAGTTGAAGGCAATTTGCGAACTATTGGATCGGCGGCCATCCAAAATCACCTGCACCGGCGAGGGCTGTGCCGTGATCAGCCGCTTGGAAAAGTCCGCCGGGATGTGAACAGCCAACAGTGCCTCCCGGGTGCCGATGGATTGGTCCAACTCGTCGGCACTCCACACCGGCACGATGCGTGTGAAGGCACCCGATGCGGCGAAGCGTTGCATCATCTCGACTGAGGCGAGGCCACGGTCCTCGTTGAACACCGCCAGCGATGCGTTTTTCACCTCCAGCGTCGCAGCAAATGGAAACAACGCCGTCTGCAGCAACACTGGCATGATCAACAGCATCCGCCCGCTCTTGGTGCTGAAGAGCGACTGGAATTCCTTGCGCACCAGCGCATCGATGCGGCTGAGAAACTTCATTCCATCCTCCTTTTTGTTAGCTTGGCAGTGAGCCCGATAAACACCACCGTGGTGCAACCTAACATAAATATATCTGGCAGCAGCAGCTTCCACAGAGAACCGGCCTGAAAGATGGTTTGCATGGACGAAACGAAATAGCGGGCTGGAATGATCCGCGTCACCCCGCGCAAAAATACTGGCATGCTGGAAATTTCATAGATGAATCCAGATAACATCACAGCTGGCAAAAACGCCGCATTCAACGCTGCCTGCGCCGCGTTGAATTGGTTGCGCATTCCGGTGGAGATTGCCAGCCCGATACCTAACACACTCAACAGAAACAACGAGCCCACCACCCACAGGGCCAGCAAGGTCCCGCGAAACGGCACTTGCAGGACCCAGTGCGCCACGCCCACGCACAGCAGCAGCGAAATCATTCCCAACCCATAGTACGGCAAGATCTTGCTCAGCAGTAATTCTGCGCGGGTCACCGGCGAGGCCAGCAGCGCCTCCATCGTGCCGCGCTCCCATTCGCGTGCCACCACCAGCGAGGTGAGCAGGGCACCGATGACCGTCATGATCACGGTGATCGAACCGGGAATGATGAAATTGCGGCTTTCGGCCGACGAGTTAAACCACACCCGCGGTTCTAACGCGATTTCGCGCCGCAGGGCCTCGCCATGATCCCCGGCTCGCTGCTCCTGCCACATCTGCCACACGCCGCTGACGGTGGCCCGCACGAACTGAGCGATGTTAGGCTCCGAGCCATCGGCCACCAGTTGCACAGGCGCAGTGGCCCCGGCTTGTTTGAGTTTGCGCGAAAAATCCCCCGGAACGATGACGTAGCCGCGAATCTGCGAGTCCACCAGCGCGAGTTCGAGCGCCTCCCGGGAGTCATAGGCACGCACGTCCAGCCACGGCGAACCCCTCAGCGCCGCCCCAAAAGCCGTGGCATCCGCTCCCCCATCCTCCATCCGCAAACCGATGCGCAACCGCGAAAAATCCAGGTTGATGCCGTAGCCAAAAATGAAGAGCATCAGCAGCGGCATAAAAAACGCGATGAGGATGCTGCTAGGGTCGCGAAATATCTGCAACGTCTCCTTCCAACACAGCGCCCGTAACCGCCGCCAAGACAGCCAGTTCATCGCGCCTCCGGCATGTGGGTGATTTGCTAACATTTTTTCCTCTGGTTTTATGCTAAAAAGGAAAAGGGTTTCATCCCATGCCAATCTCCGCCATCGCGGGCTCCTGGCCGCCGAAAACCCGTGCAGCCGCATGTTGGACGGCCTCGTCGGTCACAGTCACCAGCTGCTCGCGCCATTGAGCGGGTGTCGGAATTCCATCGAAATCCAGCAACCCTTCGCCGGCCCAAGCCGCGTGGGCGGCGGTGGATTCAAAGGCGAGTTTGCTTTGGGCGATGGCCAGGCGCTTGGCGCGATCCAATTCGCCGGGGCGAGGGCCGTTGGCGACGATGTCATTCATTTCCCGCATGATGCAGGCGATGGCTTGCTCGCGGGCATCTGGATCGAGGCCGGCACTGATCTCGAAGGCCCCGGTTTCATGGAAAAACGTCACATCACTGGCAATCTGATAACACAACCCCCGCTCCTCGCGCAGCTCCAGAAACAGCCGCGAACTGGCACTCTCCCCAAGCATCAAACTGAGCAGACGCAACGCATGGCGGATTGGATCCTGCCGCCCCGGCGTGTGCCAGGCCAGCGAAAGTTGCAGTTGCTCGGTTTCGCGCGTCTCCACCACCCGAAGCGGCGGCCCTTCCCGCCGGACAAACGCCGCCGCCCGATCCACCCGCTGAAACGTCCCGGGCAAGCGCGGCTCGATCAACGCCTGAACCTGCTCCAGCGTGAACGGCCCGGCCGCAGCAATGACCATGTCCTCACGAAAATGATGCCGGTCACGAAAATCCAGCAACTTCTTGCGGGTGATCCGGGCAATCGACCCGAGGGTGCCGGAAATCGGGTGGCCTAGCGGATGAGGTGCCCACAGCGCGCCTGATATTAAATCGGCGATGTGATCCGAGGGCGACTCGCGATACATCGTGATTTCCTCGCCGATGACTTCGCGCTCCAGGACGATTTCCGGGTGGGCAAACGCCGCGTGCCACACCATATCCGTTAGGACATCAGCCAATACCGGCAGCAAGCCCGCTTCGCCGCGCCCTTCGTAAACCGTGTGGTCCTCGGTGGTGCCGGCATTGAGCTGGCCGCCGCCATTTTCAATCTCAAAACTCAACTCCCGTGCGCTCCGGCGGGCCGTGCCTTTGAACACCATGTGCTCAACAAAATGCGCCAAGCCCGACGGCAATCCCACCTCATCCCGACTGCCCGCCGGCACGTAAATCGATAGCGCGGCACATTCGCTATCCGCCAGCGTCGCCACCGCCAAACGCGGCCCGCCCGGCAATTGCCGCCATGCATAATTCGCAGAACTCATTGGATTGCTAGAATGGCGCTGGCCAGCGTCAGATCGTCCGGCCGGGTGATTTTGGGATTTGGGTGGCGGGCTTCAACAAATTTCACGGGCATTCCGATGGCTTGCAGGGCGCTGACCTCGTCGGTCACCTCGAGGTGGCGGGCTTGCACTGCGGCATAAGCATCGCGCAGTTGGGCCACCTCAAACACCTGAGGGGTTTCCATGAACCAGAGTTGGTCGCGTGGTACTGCCTCGGCGCAAAAGTCATCGGCGTCGGAGCGCTTCAAGGTTTCCGTTACACGCCGTGCCAGGGTGGCCGCACCAAATGCCCGCGCCGCTGCCACACAACTGGCGATGTCTTCCAAACTGACGAGCGGCCGGGCCCCATCGTGAACAGCGACCCATTGGGTGCCCGTTGCGAGTGCCGCCAGCCCGTTGGCCACTGATTCCTGACGGGTGGCCCCACCGTCCACCCGCCTCACCGGCTTGGCAAAACCCCCGGTACTTTCCAAAAATTGAAACCGCTCCGGCGGTCCCACCACGATGATCTCGGCAATCCACTCGGACGTTAGAAAAGCATCAATCGTCCTCCGCAACACGGGCAGGCCAGCCAATGGCGCAGCGAGCTTGTCAAAACCCATGCGCTGGCTGCTACCTGCTGCGACGATGATGGCGGTGGTGTTCATCCCTGGATAGGCGGACGGAAATCAATCTCTAACGCGCTGAAGGTCAGCCCCCAGCATCGACAGCTTCTCGTCGATGTGCTCGTAACCGCGGTCGATGTGATAGAGGCGGTGGATCGCAGTGGTGCCTTTGGCCGTCAGTGCGGCGAGCACCAGCGCGGCGGAGGCACGCAAATCGGAGGCCATGACCGGGGCGGCGGAGAGTTGAGCGACGCCGCGAATAACCGCCGTGCCGCTGTCCACGGTGATGTCGGCACCCATCCGCTTGAGTTCTGCACAATGCATGAAGCGCTGGGCAAATATCGTGTCCTTGACGACGCTCAACCCAGGGGTGGTGGCTAGCAACGCGGTCATTTGCGCCTGCATGTCGGTGGGATAACCGGGGTAGGGCGCAGTGACCAGGTCACAGCCTTTGGGGTCATCCCCGCGGTGCACCGTGCAAATATCACCGGCGGCGTTGAAGTCCACCCGGTGACCGGCCTTCACCAACGCTGCGGTAACCGCCTTGAGGTGATCGCGGCAAACGCGCCGCAGGGTGACGCCTTCGCCAGCCAGCGCGGCGGCCGTCATGAAGGTCCCCGCTTCAACGCGGTCAGGAATGACCGTGTGCTGGGCACCGTGGAGGGCTTTAACCCCTTCGATGAGGATGCGACGGGTGCCCGCACCCTCGATTTTTGCGCCCATGGCATTGAGGAAATTCGCCAGGTCCAGCACTTCGGGTTCCGCCGCAGCAGACTCAATAATTGTGAGGCCCTCGGCCAACGTTGCGGCCATCATCACGTTGTCCGTCCCTAACACCGTCGGCCCGTGCGTCCCGCAAAGGTCCACTTCCGCGCCGCGCAAACCATCAGGAGCCGTTAGGATGATGTTGCCCCCTTCAAATTCGACCTTGGCACCCAGCGCCTGCAAACCTCGCAGATGAAGGTCCACCGGGCGGTCGCCAATCACGCAGCCCCCGGGCAGCGACACCACGGCGCGGCCCTTGCGAGCCAGCAGCGGGCCCATCACGCAGATGGAGGCGCGCATCCGGCGCACCAGTTCGTAGGGCGCTTCCACCGCCAACTCAGCACATGAGATGCGCACGGTGCCAGACGAGCGCTCGACGCTGGCCCCCAGTGCGCTGAGGATCTGAATCATGTAATTGGTGTCCGAGACATCAGGCACGCGGCCGATAATACAGTCCTCGGCGGTGAGCAAGCTGGCTGCTAAAATCGGCAATGAGGCATTTTTTGAACCGGAGATATTGATGGCTCCGCGCAGGGTAGCGCCGCCGTGAACAAGCAATTTGTCCATAGGTAATAGAGTGGGAAAGTGGCTTCGGGGGGGGGGAGGTGGTGGTGGCGAGACTCGCCTAGAGAACTGGCCGCTGGGCGAAGGGGAAACGCGCCACGCCGGAGAGGTCGGTTTTGATTTCGATCTCGCTGAAGCCGGAGCTTCTTAGAATTTCGCCGATCTGGGAAGCCTGATCGTGTCCGATTTCCAAGGCCAGCCAACCACCGGGCTTGAGCCTCTCGAATGCCTCTGGAATGAAACGCTTGAGCAAATCCAGACCATCCGGCCCGCTGAACAGCGCCAGCGGCGGGTCGTGCTGCACTTCCCGACTCAACTCGGCCCGCTCGGACTCGGCAACATAGGGCAGGTTGGCCACAATCCCGTCAAACGTCCCGTCAATGGCTGCAAATAAATCGCTTTCGCGCCAATGCAGGTTGGGAATGGCCAGGGCGGCCGCATTTTCCTGAGCCAACGCGAGGGCGGCAGGTGAGATGTCAGCCAGAGTCACCCTCCAGGCCGGTCGTTCGGCGGCCAGCGTCAAGCCCAGCACGCCTGATCCGCAACCCATGTCCAGCAGCGATTGGTCATCGGGAAAACTCATCCCCAGCAGCCATTCGGCGAGTTCTTCAGTTTCCGGCCGGGGAATGAGTGCACGGGCATCACTCTTGAACTCCCGGTGATGGAAGGAAACACGCCCTAGCAAATGCTGGAGTGGCACTCCTTCGCCGCGCAGTTTCAGGGCTTCCCTCAAGGGTTGCAGGTCACTTTCGCTCAGTGGGCGGTCGAATTGGACGTACAGATCCATGCGCTTGCACTTCAGTTGGTGGGCCACCAGCCACTG
>CAIKHZ010000358.1 GCA_903827375.1 Akkermansiaceae bacterium | reverse complement strand
GTCGATGACGCCATCGTGGTGGTGGAAAACGTCGAGCGCATCATGACCGAGGAGGGGCTCTCCCCCCATGACGCCACCATCAAATCGATGGGGCAAATCACCAGTGCGCTGTGGGGCATCGCCACGGTGCTCACGGCTGTGTTCCTGCCGATGGCGTTTTTCAGCGGCTCCACCGGAGTGATCTACCGTCAGTTTTCCATCACCATCATCTCGGCCATGATCCTGTCGGTTTTCGTGGCGATGATCCTAACCCCGGCCCTTTGCGCCACGATCCTCAAACCCGTCGCCAAGGGGCATGTTGCCGGCGAGAGCGGCTGGTTCAGCGGGTTCTTCCGCCACTTCAACCGGGTGTTCGACTTCTGCCGAAGCAAGTACGAAGGCATCGTCGGCCGCTCGTTCGGCAAGCCGTTGCGCTATCTAGTGGCGTACGGTGGCATCGTCGCCGCGATGGGCTATTTTTTCATGCACTTGCCCACATCGTTCCTACCAGAAGAGGACCAAGGATTCATCATCTGTCAGGTCCAGTTGCCGGCCGGTGCCACTCAGGAACGCACCCTCGAAGTGATGCGGGAAATGGAGCGCCATTTCCTTGTGGATGAGGCGGCCACCGTGGAGGGCATCATCACCGTGGCGGGATTCAGCTTTGCCGGCAGCGGCCAGAACATGGGCTTGGCCTGGGTCAAACTCAAGGACTGGAAACTGCGCCAAGGCAAGGAACTCAGGGCACAGGCCATTGCAGGCAGGGCCATGCAGAGTTTCTCTCAGATCCGCGATGGCATAGCTTTCGCTTTCGTCCCTCCAGCGGTGATCGAATTGGGGGTCGCCAGCGGCTTCGACTTCCAACTCCAGGACCGCGGGGCCCTCGGACATGAAAAACTCATGGAGGCTCGCAACCAATTGCTAGGCATGGCCATGCAAAGCCCCAAACTCATCGCTTGGGTACGACCTAACGGCCAGGACGATTCGCCGCAGTTCAACCTCGACATCGACGATGTGCGGGCCGGGGCCTTGGGGGTCTCCCTGTCGCAGGTCAACGACGTCCTTGCCACTGCCTGGGGCAGCTCCTACGTCAACGATTTCATTCAAAACGGCCGCGTCAAAAAAGTCTTCCTGCAGTCGGATGCCCGTTACCGGATGTTGCCGGAGGACATCAATAGTTGGTACGTCAATAGCAAGGGCGGCCAAATGGTGCCCTTCTCCGCCTTCTCCAGCGCCCACTGGCAGTATGGCTCGCCCCGGCTTGAACGTTACAACGGCATTCCCGCCGTCGAACTGCTAGGCCAGGCTTCGCCGGGCGTCAGCACCGGCGAAGCCATGGCCGAAATGGAAAAATTGGCGGCCATGTTGCCGGCTGGCATCGGTTACGAGTGGACCGGCCTTTCCTACGAAGAGAAACATGCCGGTGCCCAGGCCCCGACCCTGTATGCCATCTCGCTGCTGGTGGTGTTCCTCGCGGTGGCGGCTTTGTACGAAAGTTGGACCATCCCGTTTGTCAATCTGCTGATGCTGCCACTTGGATTGTTAGGCGCGGTGGCTGCCGTCAAATTGCGCATGTTCCCCAATGATGTCTATCTGCAAATCGGACTTCTAACTACCGTCGGTCTATCTACCAAAAACGCCATTTTGATCATTCAGTTCATCAAACAACTCATGCATCAGGGCCACGATTTGGTGGACGCAACGCTCACCGCTGTGCGCATCCGCTTGCGGCCGGTGATCATGACGTCGCTGGCGTTTTTCTTCGGAACCCTGCCACTGGCGCTGACCCATGGAGCGGGTGCGGCCGCCCAGAACGCCATCGGCACGGCGGTGACAGGCGGCTTGCTTTCGGCCACCTTCATCGACCTGATTTTCATCCCGTTCTTCTTTGTGCTCGTGTCGCGTGCATTTGGTTCGAAAAAGTCTGCGCAGCCCACAGCGTTGCCTCCAGCGCTGCCCGTTGCGCATGGCTGAATCCCTGCACGCCGGACTTGGCAAATCCCACTCATTAGGCCACCTTGCCGCCCGATGAAACGTGTGGTGATTTATACAGATGGCGGCTGCAAGGGCAATCCAGGCCCCGGCGGCTACGGTGTGGTGCTGGTGAGCGGTGCCCACCGCAAGGAACTCGCTGCGGGCTACCGCCTCACGACTAACAACCGGATGGAACTGCGTGGGGCCATTGCCGCGTTGGAATTGCTCCGCGAACCCTGCGAGGTGGACCTCCACTCGGATTCCAAGTACCTCATCGATGCCCTCGACAAAAAATGGCTGGCCGGTTGGCAACGCCGCGGTTGGCAGACAGCCGCCAAACAACCGGTAAAAAACCGCGACCTATGGCTGCAGCTGCTCGCCGCCATAAAGCCGCACACGATCCGCTGGCACTGGGTGAAAGGTCACGCCGGCCATCCCGAAAATGAACGCTGCGACGTTCTGGCCAATGCTGCGGTGAAAAACCAAATTCTGTTGGAGGACATTGGCTTTGGGGAGGTGTGACGGATGCGGGAAGCCGCCCTTGGCAGGGCGGATTTTAGCACGGTTCCTGGCACAGATCTTGATGGTGTCCAAGAGGGTATTGTTAGCGGTGTCCAGCCGCATCATCTGCTGGTCGATGAGCGGGTCCTTGCGCGACACATCCCGATCGAGCGCCGCTTTTTCCGTTTCGATAAGCGCCTAGCAGATTCAAACTTTGAAGTCTTGGCCGTGCATGATCCTTTGAAACCTTTTTCCTTGTCAAACCGGGTCGAAATCCTAGCCTTCGCGCATTGCACCCCAACGCATTTTCAAACAAACCACAACCGATACCCAAGTACAATCCCATGAAACCTAGCTCCGTTCATCGTCTCGTCCGTACCGGCTCAGATGCGGCCCGTCACTTCGCCTTAGCCATCGCGGTCCTGCTTGGCGGCAACATGGCCCAAGCCACTGACATTGTGCTTGGCGGCGGAACGGTGACCTACTCGGGCACTGCCACCGGCACCCAGATTGCCGGCATCAATGGCTCGGTCTTCCTCAATACCCCAGACAACTTCACACCGGTCAATCTGGACGGCGCAAGTTTTACAATGCCTTTGGATCGGGTCCTGGCAGGCACCCAAGCGAACACAATTCTGGCGACGACCCCGAACTACAACGCGCTGCTCATCGGTGCCATCAATAACTGGGACGGGTTCAGCGGCTTCAACGGCAACGCTGATCACTTTGTGTCGGCCTTCAGCGGCACCTTCACGCCGCAGGTGAGCGGCAGCTACAATTTCCAATGGAGCAACGACGACCGAGGGTTCATGTACATGGACTTGAACCACGACCGGACACTAACGAATGACGAGCAGGTTGCCGCTTATGCGTGGACCAGCAGTGGCAACGTGACCCTGACGGCTGGCACGGCATACACGTATATCTACATGACCCAGGAGTTTGGGGGTGCTCAAAACAATTGGTGGAGATTCACCCCGCCCGGTGGCAGCGCGACGGTGATCAATCCCAGTGATCCGGCTCAAGCTGGCATCTGGAATGTTAGCAACATTACCTATGGGCCGCTGAGCTTCGCCGGGCAAAACCTCAATGTGAATGCGGACACGACGCTGCAGTTGAATGCCAGTCCTAACATTCCATTTGCCTTGCTCAACGCCAACACGGGAACTGCCACCATCACCGGTGTGGTGCCCTCCCTCTCGTTCACCGGCACCTTTGTGGCAGCCGCCGCGACCAGCGGCATTGCCAGCGGCGCCGCCGTCACTCTCGGGCCTGTCACTCTGGGTAGCGGCGGCACCTTGATAGCTAACGGCAGTGGCACCAAGAGTGCCACGAGCCTGACCCTGAGCGGGGCCAGTGGTGGAATCAACGCTGAGGGTCGATTCAATCTTGGAACTTACAGCGACGGCGGCAGCCCTAAAACCCTGACCCTTGGAGGCGCAGGCACCAAGGTCATGGACAATAGTTCCGGCGGCATCGTAGCCGCTCATACCACACTCCAACTCACCGGCGGCAGCCTCGATACCACCGCCACGGCGGCCGGCGCTAATGACCCCCTCGGCGGTGCCATGACCCTTCAATTGGCCAACAGCAAGTTGCTGCTGCAGGGACAACAGATGATTACCAATGATGCCCTCAAAATCACTGAATACAATCTCTCCCCGAGTGGCGATTTGATGTATGTCCCATCCGGCAATAGCCTGCTGGCGCAGTCGTCGAACCGCTCGGCGATGGAAACCGGTTTGGTTCGTTATAGCGACAATGCCGGCGACTGGGGTAGTTCGCAGTTATGGACGTCGACCTTTCCCGGACTCGTTACCACCCATGCCTTTGAGGTGATGTGGCAGGGGCAGTTCCGGCCGACGGCCACTGATAACTATAACATCGGCGACTACGGGGCCGACGACGCCGAGACCACTTGGATCAAGATTGACGGGACATGGCAGCAGCTCAGCGGCAGTTGGCGTGCTCTGACGGCTGGCGTCTGGTACGATATTGCCATCATGTATGGAAACTGGGGCGGTGGCGCGCACGACTATCCGGTGATGCAGCGGCAGAATGTCGATAGCTCGTGGAAGAATATCACCATGTCGGGTTTTGCCCTGGGCGATTGGAGGACCCAGACGCTCGGCGCGCTGGACCTGAGTGGCAGGAGCGTCCGCCTGGACGCCAGTTCCGAGATTGCTACCATGTCGGATTCCGCAGTGGCCTTCAACACGCTGACGGTTAACAATGGCGTGCTGACATTGAGCGGCGCTCCGTCCACCAGTTTTGCCAGCACTTCGGTGAGCGCCGCTGCCACCCAAATTGGCTTCAACAGCGCCGCTGCCATCCTTGCCGGCCCGATCACCGGTAACTCAGCCACTGCCACCTTCGTCAAGGCTGGCGCAGGCACCTTGACGCTCAATTCCGCGAATACAGGCTTGGCTAACGTGATGTTCGACGTCCAAGGCGGTTCCCTGGCAGCAGTTAGCCCTAACAGCTTGGGCGGTTCCACCAGTGACCAACTATCCGGTGGCAACCTGATGCTCTCGAGCACTGGCGGTGACGTGAGTTACAACCTATCCACCACTGTCACTCAGAACAGTTCGCTAACGGCAGGCAAAGCCACCGGCGGGACCAACGGCCCTCTAACTGTCTCGCTGGGATCGGCGGGCAAGGTGTTGAGTATTCAGAACGGCCAGACTCTCACTGTAACTGCGACTGATTCGTACGCATTGAACATCAATAACAGCATCAACCTCCAGGAAAATGCGAGCCTGACGGTCAACGGCACTGGGGTGAACATCAACAATCTGGGTGCCACCACGCTCACGATGGGAAGCAACTCGACCATCAATCTGAACAGCGGAGCCCTAACCACCGACAAGGCTCTCGACGTGTATAACCTAAACCTCAACGGCGGGTTGCTCACACAAACCGGCAACGGAGCAGCCAAAAATTTGAACGTGCGCGGCACCCTCACCGTCAACAACCCGGCCACCAACCTCCAAATCACCGGGGCAGCCAATTTGACGAGCACTTCAAATGCGACTATTGATCTAGTGGCTGGCACCCTCACCACAGACAAGTCCTTGAACGTGGGCAATTTGACGATAGAGAGCGCGGGCACGCTCAACCGCAGCGGCACGGGTAGCGCCAAGAATATCACCGTGAGCGGCAAACTGCGGCTGAACAACCAGACGATGGACACCACAGGTGCCACTCTGAGCGTTGGAGACCGCATCGAGTTGAGTAATTCCACGTTGACCTGTGGCAACGCCCTGACGTTCAACTCGTTCTACATGGACGGGACATCCACGTTCAACCCGGGTGCGCCCACCACCATCAACGGCCAGATCGAGATATATAATGCATCGACGGCCAATTTCACCGACCACACGCTCAACACCAACTGGCAGAACGTGTATATCCAAGGCAGCGGCACCCAACTGACGGTAGGCGGCAATCTCAACGTGAACTTTCTGCAAATTTGGGATGGCGGCACACTCAACGCGCCGAGTGTCACCATTCAGGACCGGATCGATTTCCACAGCACGGATAGCAGGTACGGCAACAACACATATAGCTTCAGTATTGCCGGCCACAATGGCACATCGTCATATATCCGGGTTTTCGGCGGTGGCTTTGACCGCAATCCATCCGATGGCAGCACCGACATCTATCTAACCGGAGTAAACAGCTATGCCGGGATCACCCAAATTTTGGACAACACGGTGTTGGTGGCCGATGACGGCGTGGGGCTACCCAGCGCATCGAGCATTCAGTTCAACAACGGCGGGGTACTGGGCACGCACGGCAGTTTCACCCGAAGCATCGGTGATGCGCAGGGTGGACAGGTGGTTTGGAATGGTGGTTGGGGTGGCTTCGCCGGTTATGGAGGCGATCTAACGGTTTCGCTGGCCACGGTCGGCGGCGGAGCTAATGCGCCATTAGCGTGGAACAGCTACACAGATGGCTTCAACAACCAAGGACTCTTCCTCGGTTCGACAAATGCAACGAACAACGTGACCTTGACCAATGCCATCGAGATCAACTCATACGCCCAGATTAACACATCGAGCCGCACCACACTTGCCACCCTGACAGGTAATCTAACCGGCGACCAGACGCTCGACAAACAAGGGTCGGGCACATTGGTTCTGACCGGTGATAACAGTGGTTTTAGCGGCCGCCAATACATCCGGCGCGGCGTCCTCGACGTCGGCTTGAATGGTTCCAATCTCGGCAGCGGCCGGATTGACCTCCAGGCAGACACCAGCGATCCCTACTGGAAAGGCGCGATTTTGCAAGCCCACGGGGTGTTGAACAAGACCATCGGCAACGATAACGGCAACCTCCACTGGGAAGATAACGGTGGCGGCTTCGCAGCCCGCGGCGGCAGTTTGAGCGTCACCCTCAATGGTGGCGCAACGATCCACTGGAACGATGATCCAAGCGGTTTCCGGGGGCGAAACTTGATGTTCGGTTCGGGCACGGCTGATAACGTCGTGACTCTAACTAATAATATTGACGCCCAAAACCAATATCGGGTTGTCCAGGTATTCGACAATCCGAACTCCACAGCTGACAAGGCGTTGCTGTCCGGAACCATCAGCAATCTCTCCGGTTTTGAAAAGCAAGGCGACGGCACGCTTGAGATGCATGGATTCGCTACGATTGGCGACCAAGTCCGGGTGCATGGCGGCGGCACTTTGAAGGTCAGCGGCAACCTGCAGGCCGGGGCACTCTACACCGAAAGCGACCCGCGCTATGTCGGAAGCGCATTGAATCAAATCGAGGTTTATGATAATAGCAGGTTGCTAGTGATCGGAAACGTCCAAGCGAGCGTCATGTACGGCGACGGCAACACTGCCAATTCCATCCAGACCACGGGGGATGTGACGCTGCGTGGCCGCTGGGAGCAAAATGGTGGAACCGGTCACGTGGGCGGAAACCTGCAGACTGGAGACGACCACATATATCTTCGAAACGCCACAGTATTGACCGTGGATGGCAGCTTGCGCTCGGGCACCCCGGACAGAGACATATATCTCTGGCAGGCTTGCAGGCTGAACATTGGCGGTGACCTGAAAGCCAATTATCTATACGCTGAGCAGGCTGCGCCGACCGGCAATGGACAACTTCCCGGAATCACTGTTGGGGGTAACCTGAACATCAACGGTCAGGTGGACCTGCGGACTGGCTCCTCGACAGTGGCCGGCAATCTGACCACCAATGACAACCTGTACGTCCGCTATGGGGCGGACCTCACCGTGGCCGGGAACCTGACTGCGAATTATCTGGAAGCCAGTGAATACGACTATTGGTATGGTACCGGCCGTGTCTCTAACATCCACTTGAACGGCGCAAGTGCCGTAATCAACGGCGGCAGCGGCAATATCAGCATCAATGCTAACAACCCGACTGCAGGATACGGTGTGCTGGATGGCGTAGCCGCCGTGAGTGCCAATGGTGTCTATCTTTGGAACAAGGCAAAATTGGGTGGCAACCTCACTTTGAATGTCCTGGACAAGGTGGAAATCGGTGGCAACTCGGTCATCGCCCCGGGAAGCCCAGTCGGCACCCTCACCATCAACGGCAACCTGCAGTTGGATGATGGTGCCATCTGCGAGTTTGGCGGCGGCGATTTGGTCAGCGTCAGCGGCACGCTAACAGCGGGTAACGGCTGGACACTTAAGTTGCAGGCAGACGGCCAGCATCTTGCCACAGGGGGAAGCATGACCCTGATGCACTGCGGCACGGTGGGCAGCTTCAACCATGTTCCCAGCTATGACGTGTCCGCACTGGTAGCGGCCAGTTGGTTGCCAGCAGGCTTTGACGTGGGCGCCTTGAGTCTATCAGTGAACAACGGTAACGTGGTTCTCAACGGGCTGCATATAGACGGGGCTGCCCTTTCGTCTTACGCCTCGTGGGCCACGGATATGGGCATCAGCGGTCAACCCGCATCAGGGGATAGCAACCATGATGGGGTGGCTAACGCAGTGGCCATGGTGCTTGGCGTTGATCCGAAAGGAGCCAGCAAGGCAGCATGGTTACCGACCCTCGCGCTGGTGACCAACCCGCTCGGAGTGCCGGCCGGCAAATATCTGGAATTCACCTATCGGCGCACTGCGCTATCGGTGGCTGCGGGCGTTACCGCCACATGCCAATACAGCAGCGGATTGGACTCGGCCTGGATCAACGCGCAAGACGGGGTGAGCGGGGTCAAGGTGCTAACCACGACTGATTATTTTGCTGCGGGTATTGACCGGGTGCGTGCCTATGTGCCGAGCACCGGGCATAGCGCGTTGTTTGGCCGCTTGCAGGTGACGGTGCCTTGATGGATGGAGTTGGCGCGGCACCAGCAGAATGTTCATGGTTTGAACACCCAGCAAGGGCTGTTTCGGGCTTTTCACCTGCGTGAATTGGCACTAACCTGATTTTCGTCATGCGAAAACTCCCCTGTTTGGTGTCACTTTTACCCGTCTTGCTAGGTGCCGCAGCTTCCGCAGCTAGCGCCCCGCAATTGTTGCCGCTACCCAAAACACTGACTCTCGGAGAGGGCGTTCTGACTTTGAATCAGGACAGCCGGATCGTCGCGGATAGCGCCGATCTGGAACCCCTGGCAAAGTTGCTGGCGAGCGAGATTCAACAGACCACCGGGGTGAGCATCTCCACCGAGGCACGCAAACCCAGCGGTGCCGGCGTTGGAGCCAGGCCGATGGGCTATCATTATCCCGTCGATATTGTGCTTCGCTTGGAGCCCAAACTCAAGGGAGAAGCCTACACGCTCGATGCCGAGGAATCCGTAACTCCCATATCCACGACGGGGGGGGTCACGATTGCTGGCGGTTCCTATCAGAGCGTGGCTTCCGCCACGGTGACATTGCTGCAAGCGGTGCACGGTTCCGGTTCTTCGCTAACGATTCCGAAGATGCATATAGCGGATGAGCCGGTGTATGCGTACCGTGGCGCGCTCATCGACCTTGCGCGAAAGTATCATACGCCCGGCGGCATTGAGCAGGTCATTGAGTTATGCCGGATGTACAAAGTTCGATACCTGCATTTGAATTTGGCGGATGACCAACTATTCATGTTTGCATCGAGCAAGTTTCCACAACTTGGCAAGAGCAACCATGAGTTTGCGCGTTTTGAACCCGGTTCCCAACCGCACTGCAAACCCTATACCTTGGAGCAACTTCAGGGGCTCGAGGCTTATGCCAAATTGCGCGGCGTCTATCTGGTGCCGGAAATCAACTTTCCCGGCCACTGCGGCCGTCTCATTGCCGATGCTCCAGAGGTCTTCGGGCTGCCCGGCAATGGGTCCACCGTGCATATCGCCAATCCCAAAACCCTGGCGGCTGTGAGCGTGCTGCTTAACGAAATGATGGATGTGTTCCAAAGCACGCCCTACATCCACCTGGGTGCTGATGAAGTCGGCCTTGGCGGCCTTGAGCAGACGCCCGAGTACAAGCAACTGCAAGCCACCACCGGCATCAAGAGTGCTCACGATCTATACTGCAAGTTCATCGCCGATTTGAACACCCTGGTGACCAAACGTGGGAAAAAATCCATCGTGTGGGAGGAAGCCTGCAACCCCGGCGGCACCTATCCCTTGCCCAAGGATGTGACGGTGATGGCATGGACTCATGGCCGTAGCCCGGCGGACATTGCCAAGGCCGGCTATCCGGTGATCAATGCGATGTGGACGCCTCTCTACATTGTGCGCGGCGACAAGCGGCCGCTTGAATTTTTGTTCAAATGGAAGCTGCCGATGTTTGGCCGCGGACATTTGGGAGATGATACATTCACGACGCTGACGGATACGACGAACATTCTCGGCACGCAGATTTGCTCGTGGGAGAATGCCGAGAACATTGAGATTCAGAGTCTGCGGGATCGGCTCGCGCTCGTGGCTGAGAAAGCCTGGAATCCCACCGCCGTTGGCACCCTCACCGAGTTCAAGGCGCGGCTCGCCCACACGGATCCGCTGCTCGACCTGCTGGTCAATCCCATCGCCATTCAAGTTGAGGGATCCTTCACTCAAGATGAAAACACCTTCGCAGACCCGCTCACGATCACCCTGGTTCCAAGAGTCGCGGGTCTCACGCTTAAGTACACCTTGGATAATAGCCTTCCTAACAGCAAGTGGCAAGAATACTCAGCTCCGATCAAGGCCACCGAAACAGTGCATTTGCGCGCCGGTCTCTTTGATGGCGGCGGCGTCCAGCAAGGCCACTTGGTGGGCAGTTGGTTCAACCACAAAAAGGTGATCAAAGCGAATCTGGCCACTGGCAAACCGGCCACTGCCGGGCCGCCGCCGGATCCGGGCAATGGCAAATCACCCTCGATAGCCGTGGACGGCAAGGCCGACAATGCGGATGATTACTGGGATGGCGGCGAGGGACCCCATTGGCTGCAGGTGGATCTGCAAAAGGCCCAACCCGTTAGATTCATCAACGTCATCACCTACTGGGATGGTGGCCGCTACTATCAATTGAATGCGGAAGTATCGGTGGATGGCAAACAATGGAAGAAGGTACTGGATTTCTCCAAGAACACCGTGCCAGCCACCGCCGCGGGCTACTCTGGTAAATTTGAGCCGACCGAGGCCCGTTACGTGCGAGTCAACATGCTCAAGAACAGCGCCAATCCCTCCGTACACATCGTCGAACTCATCGTTGAGTAAGCGGACATAACCTATCGGCCACTTCGCGGGTTGCTGATTGGATATCAGCGGCTTGCAACAAAGCGGAGACCATGACGATGCGGCGGGCACCGGCGTCGAGCACTTGGCTGAGATTGCCGGGATGAATGCCGCCGATGCAAAACGCCGGGATGTGCACGCCTACGTCACGCTCCATCGCAGAGATTTCTGCCAGGCCGATGGCTGGCCGCCCCGCCTTGGTCGGTGTGGGAAAGAGGGGGCCAAAGCCGATATAATCAAACCCCTCCGCCAGCGCGGCGCGGGCTTGTGCCAGTGAGTGGGTGGAGCGGCCGACGAGCATCCCGTCGCCTGTTAGTTTCCGAGTCCAGGCCAAGCTACCATCGTCTTGGCCGATGTGCACGCCATCGGCACCGATGGCTGCGGCGAGCGCCGGGTGGTCGTTGAGGATGAAGGGCACTCCAGCGGCGCGGCACAGTGGCAGGACGCGCTTGGCGACTCTCTCGATGTGAGCGAGGTCATGGTTTTTCGCGCGGAGTTGGAGCCTATCGGCCCCACCGGCCAACAGGGCTGCTGTGACTTGTTCGGCGTTGGTTTCCGAGACATACCCGAGGTCGAGGATGCAGTAGAGATATGGGACACGGGTCATGGCCTATATCTTGCGTTCTTCGATGAACCGGGCAACCCAGCCGATGTCATAGGTGCCGGCGGCAAAATCCGGGTGGGCAATAATTTCCTGCTGGAAGGGGATGGTGGTTTTGATGCCACGGATCATAAATTCACCAAGGGCGCGTTTCATGCGAGCCACGGCAATTTCACGGGTTGAGCCGGTAACGATGAGTTTGGCAATGAGTGAGTCGTAATATGGCGGGACGGTGTAGCCGGAGTACACGTGAGTATCGACGCGCACGCCTTTGCCGCCGGGAGCATACCACAGGTCGATGGTGCCGGGGCTTGGGGTGAAATTGTTATATGGATCTTCGGCGTTGATCCGGCACTCGATGGCATGGCCGCGCGGTGATGACTTGTAAACGTGGTGTGAGAGGGGCTTGCCGGCGGCGACACTAATTTGTTCCTTGATGAGTTCGCAGCCCATGACTTCCTCTGTGATCGGATGCTCGACTTGGATGCGAGTGTTCATCTCCATGAAGTAGAACTCCTGAGTGGTGGAATCAACAAGGTACTCGATGGTCCCGGCATTCTGATAGTTGATGGCGCGAATGAGTTGCACAGACGCATCCCCCATGCGGGCACGCAACTCCGGCGTGACCAGCGGCGACGGGCATTCCTCGATGATTTTTTGGTTCCGTCGTTGCATCGAGCAATCGCGTTCCCAGAGGTGGACAAAGTTGCCATGGGCATCACCAAATACCTGGAACTCGACATGGTGCGGGTTGATGACCAGCTTTTCCAAGTAGCATTCGCCGTTGCCAAAAGCCACTAACGCCTCGTTGGAGGCGGCATAAAATAGGTTGATGAAGTCAGCCTCGTTGAAACACGGCCGCATGCCACGGCCGCCGCCGCCGGCAGTGGCTTTGATCATGATAGGGAAACCGATTTGCTTGGCAGCGGCGAGGGCGGTTTCCGGATCCCGCATGATGGGGGATCCGGGGGTGACCGGCACACCATGGGCAATGGCGGTGGCGCGGGCAGTGGCTTTGTCGCCCATCATGGCGATGATCTCGGCGGAGGGCCCGATGAATGTGAAGCCGGAGGCGGCGCAGATTTTGGCGAAGCGGGCATTTTCCGAGAGAAACCCATAGCCAGGATGTATCGCTTCCGCACCGGTAATCTCCGCTGCGGCGATGATGCGATCTGGCATTAGATAGGATTTTTTGCTAGGACCGGGTCCGATGCATACGGCCTCATCGGCGAGTTGGACGTGCATGGAATCGACGTCGGCCTCGGAATACACGGCGATGGACTCGATGCCAAGTTCACGGCAGGCGCGCACGACGCGGAGGGCGATTTCGCCACGATTGGCGACCAGAACGCGTTTGAACATGCTGGGGTAGGAGGGGGTTGGCGGTGTAGAGGGGAAAACCGGAGCTATTTGACGCGGAACAAGACGTCGCCGAATTGCACTGGGGCGCCGTCTTCGGCGACCACTGCGCTGAGAATGCCGGAGCACTCGGCCTTGATTTCGTTCATGACTTTCATGGCTTCGATGATACAGAGGGTTTGGCCGACGGATATGGCATCGCCAACGTTGACCAGTGCGGGCGCATCAGGTGAGGTCTTGCTGTAAAAGGTGCCAACCATTGGCGAGGTGATCTCAGTGCCGACGGGTGCGGCAGGAGCGCTAGGCACGGCGGGGACCCCATCGGGTGCTCCGGTCGAGGGCAGTGGGGCGGCAACTGGCGCTGCGACCGTTGCAGGCATGCAGGCCATGAGACTTCGCAAATCGTCCAGATCGGGTCCCTTTTTGAGTTTGATGTGAAAGTCCTTGTGACTGAGGTCCAAGAGTGTGAGCCCATGCTCATTCATGAGTTCGACAATGTTGCGGATGTCCTTGATGTCCACGGTAAAATGAGGGTTGGGGGGGAGCCGCGGCGGCTCACCAGAGCCCCGCAAGGCGGCAAGGCTGGCAGGAGCTGCTGCTGCCGTCAAGCCGGAACCTCGCCGGTTCCCACCCACGGCGGCACCGCAGATTTTTGCACGGTGATCCACAACGCGGCTTATTCTTCTGGCGGCAGAGCGCACATCGATTGACGAATGACGTTTGTTGATTTTTAAGTGACCGAAGGACGAGCACTCCCTCTTCCAATCAGTAATCAACAATCAACAATTCTTCCCGTCGGCCGGTAAAATCGCACAATCCTTCCTGTGGTGCCGACGCATTCATAATCACCCGTAATTCCAAGGGATTACAACATAGCGTAGCAAACCGAGTAGCGAAGGGGCTGGATTGTGGCTAAAAAATGCCATCGGCCCGGCATTGAGCGGTTTTACGCCTCGCCCAACCCGGTTGCGTGGCTGGTTGGCGGCACCTGCGCTTGCCGACCCCTCCACAGGTGATGGGCTACCGCGAGGCACTGTTCAGCGCGACGCTGGAGGAGGTGCGCTTGCAGTCGGCAACCGGCGTCCTCTACGACCCGAGCGACGACTACCCCTTGAAATGGGCCTGCCAGTGGCTGGCGGTGGCAGAGGGCAGTCTGCGACGAGTGGACCAGCGGCTTTGCGACATCGTCGAGTTCATGCGCGGGGCATGTTCGGTCAGCGGCAAGCTACGATGTGAATTCGGTAAAGTGCCATGTGTAACCGTTGGTATAACTTCCCTACAGCTCTTAATGACGAAACACTACTCGTCAACCGCCAGCGTGGTTTGAAACCGGTAGGTTCCAGAATCGGCAGAATAGACGGCAACACTGTTTTCCATCCTCATAAACTTCAAACCATCAGCTTTTGCGGCAGGTTTGCCCGACTCAGTTACCATATCAGCATTCTTAGCCGGGACGTACACCAGCGCCGTGGTGTTAGGCGGTATCATGACGTCCATGGTCAATGCTGCGCCTTCACGCTTCCAGTTGCTAACGATACGGCCGTATATCGAATCAAACGCTGTGTTGGCCCAAGCCAACCCCTCACCGATAGCCGGCTTGATGATGATCGTCTTATAGCCAGGACTCGCCGCCTTGATCCCGCCGACTCCGCCGTAGAGATATTCGCCGACTGCGCCAAATGCATAATGATTGAAGGAATTCATCCCTATATCTCCGAATCCCTTGTCCGGAGTCCAGCCATTCCATCGCTCCCACATCGTCGTGGCACCATTCTTGACTGGAAACAGCCACGACGGATAGGTGTCGGTGAACAATAACTTGTATGCCACGTCATCGCGACCGGCCAGGCTCAGGGCTGGCAGCAAGCGCGGCGTGCCAATGAACCCGGTAGCCAGATGCCAGTCAAAACGCTTGACCTCATCCACAAATTTCAAAGCCACCTGCCCGCGTCTCTCAGTCGGCAGCAGATCCAGAGAGAATGCGAGCGCATATCCCGTCTGGCTGCATCCCTTGAGCGATCCGTCAGCTTGGAGGAATTCGCGGACAAATGCCGCCTTTACCTCGTCATGCAGTTTGGCATAACGAGCCGCGTCGCCATCTCGGCCGATGGCTCCGGCCATTTCCGCCATGATCCGGGCCAGATGAGCGTGATAAGCCGTGTCAATGACCTCGGCGCTGGCACCACCACCCGCATTGAGCCAGTCGCCAAATCCACCCACCTTCGAAATACCATCCTTGGTCTTGCCGTCGAGCCACTTCATATATCGTTCCATTGCGGCAAATCGTTGCGCGACAATCCGAGTGTCGCCGTAGGTCCTGTAGATATTATAGGTACACAGCAGGGCGGCGTCACCCCAGGCCGTGGCACCGCCACCGCCCATGATATCAGGCACCACATGTGGGAAGGACCCATCGCCCTGCTGATCGTCCTCACAGGTTTGCAGCCAGCGGCTGAAGAATGTTGCCACATCAAAGTTATATGCGGCGGTCGGCGCGAAAAACTGTGTGTCCCCGGTCCAGCCCATACGCTCGTCGCGCTGCGGACAATCCGTCGGAACCTCAAGATAATTCCCCTTCTGACCCCAGATGATATTGCTGTAAAGTTTGTTCAACAGCGGATAAGAACACTCAAAACTACCGGTCCTTCTCATCGGCGTATGCACCACCAGTCCGGTCACATCGCCAATATCAGGCTTCTTCGTAAGCCCCCTAACTTCCACGTACCTGAATCCGTGAAATGTGAAATATGGCTCAAGCACCTGCTCTCCCTTACCCGATAATATGAAAAAATCCGTGGCCGGCGCACTGCGCAACGCTGCGGTGTAGATGGTCCCATCCGGATTAATCATTTCACCGTGCCGCAATGTGATCCGCTGACCCTCCGCACCGCTCACCTTCAACCGCACCCAGCCAACCATATTCTGGCCAAGATCGAAGGTCCAGCAGCCAGGTCGCGGTTCCGTGACCTTGATTGCCGGCAGCTCATTGATCACCCGCGACGGCTCAACCACCGAGGCTTGCACTTTGAATGCCTGTTCGACAGTGGATTGGTTGCCATATCTTGCCCGGATGATCTTTAAGTCAGCTCCTGCCAGTTCAAGCATGGCGTGCTCACCCAGCACCTGGCTCTCATCCTTGCCGCCAAGCCGGTACTCAACCCGCAGTGACTTGACTTTTAGAGGAGCCGGATCTCCTCCGAGCAACTCGTTTTCCACCTTCAACGAGACACGGCCATCCTTCACTGCCGCCGCGACAATGCGGGTTACATCAGCCTCACCCTCCTCCGCCGCGCTTGCTACCGCAGGACTCCAACTGCCGTCATTGAAGCCCGATTTATCCCAGCCTGGCATTTCCAATCGTGAGTCATACTCGCAACCCATAATGATATCACCATGCCTGATAGGCCCATAAGACGCTTTCCAGCTTGCATCACTTACGACCACCTGAGTGGTGCCATCCGCAAGCTCTAAAACCAGCTGGACAAGCAGCCGCGGTTGCCCTCCATAGAAGTTGCGCTTGCAAAGATGGGCCAGATCACTGGCGTACCAGCCATCCCCTAAAATGGCGCCGATTGCGTTAGCTCCTTGCCCAATCTGTGAGGTCACATCATACGTCTGATAATGCACCCGCTTTCGAAACTCCGTCCAGCCCGGGGCAAATACATCCTTGCTGACTCGCGCTCCATTGAGACGCAGTTCGTACGTTCCCAATGCAGTCACATACACCATCGCTCGCTTCACAGCTCCATCCACCGTGAAACCCTTGCGCAGATAGGGCGCGGGGACCCGCTCCAAATCCGAGACCGGCGCTCCTCCTCCCGCAGGAGAACCCCCAGCATCAGGAACCGGCCACGCCGAATCGTCAAAACCAGGCTTCTCATACCCGGCGGGAGGTTCTTGTGATGCTTTCCACGTCTTATCCGTTGGTATAACCATGTCATTGCCGGACTCAAACTGAATCACCAACCGGCCCGTTACTCCCGGCATGTATGGATCCGTGTGACCTGCCGTCAGAGTCAGCACATTAGCACCCGGCTTCAGGCCCTTGGTGGCATCCAATCGAGCGGTGCGTTCCCAGTTGGCACCGTAACCAATCGCAGTGCCGTTGATTGTCGCTTCACAATAGTTGTATGCTGATAGAGCCAGAACTGCCCGCTTGACTTTGCGGTCGGACGGAAGATCAAACTGCTTCCTGAAACAGGTGTTAACACTCACCTTGCCCTTGCTTCCAGCAAGCGTCAGCCAGCTCAGCCCCTGAATATTGAACAGCTTTTTATCCGCAGCGGCCTCCGGCGTCACCAGCGAAGCCGCATCATAGCCAATCCATTTGGCTTTCCAATCATCAGGCTTGAGCAAGCCCATCGTCCAGGACGCTGGGGTGCTCCACGCCGTTCCATGCGGCGTCCATACCTGAACCTTCCAGTAACACCGCATTTGTGAGATAAGGGGTTTCCCCGCGTATTCAATCTGGTTGCTCTTCTCAGACGTCACCTTGCCACTGTCCCACAAATCACCCTTGTCTCTCTTCAGCAACTCCTCCCCTGAGGCCACCAAAATTTGATAGGCGACTTGCTTCAGCCCTCGAGGCATCGCCGATTGCAGATTGCCGGTTGCTGATTGACCGCTGCCTAATTGCGCTTCAGCCATGCGCAAATCAGAAATCGTCCAGGAAAGCCTCGGCTTTTCCGAATCAATTCCCAGCGGATTCGCCCGATACTCACAGCGCAGCCCAACTGGCGAAATCTCCGCCGCTGAGGCACTGGCCCTGGCAATAGGCGACTGGATAATCAACAGCGCTACCACTCCAAAAAATACGTGATCTACTATTTTCATGGCTTTCAAGGTGAGGCGTACCCAAATCCTTGGCCAATCAGATGCCAATTCAACCCGGGTGCCAGATGCGCCGAAGGTGCAGTGCCCCACGGGGGCATGTCAATGGCTATTTGAATGTGCCTCGCTAGAAATATCTGTCGCATTGTAGCGACGTGTACATGACCGCCGCTGACCATGAACCGCCAATGAAGCTGCCTATTCGACAAGCGCCATTTCATTCACATCGGCCCTCACAGAGCGCCGCTACAATCCACCTCAGATGCCTTGCTTCTGTCTTCCCCTCTTCTGTCTTCCGCCTCTAGGCCGGGAGCCGTTTCCAGTAGCCAAGGCGGCCGGGGTTCCAGGTGCAGACGACAATGTCTCCGTTAGGCAACCAGATGGCGTCGTGCGGATGGACAAACCCTTGCGCTCCAAGCAATTTACTGACTTCAATCACGGAAACCACCTGGTTGTCCTTATCAAGGATGACTACCGGACCGTCGAGGTCGGGAACTAGCACATGGTCGCCAAGAAAATCCGCGTTGCAGGGGGCCTTGCTTGCCGGGATTTCCAGGCTGCTTTGATAAACGCCGTTGAGCGAGTAATATTCAACACGCCGATTGCCGCGGTCCGTCACCAGCACAAGGTTGCGGCGAGGGTCGAAGGTGATGCCGTGGGGGCAATTGAACTCACCGTGGCTGGCACCACTCCCACCCCATGACTTTCCAGCATAAACACCGTCGGCTGTGTTGAATACATGAAGCATGCTGCTGCCATAACCGTCGGCCACTAGCAAGTGCTTGCCATCCGGGGTGACGATGGTGTCGGTAGGATGGTAATTGCCCATCGCTGGTGGCCATTTCTGTGTCCAGACGACTTGCCCATCCAGAGTGGTTTTGAAGATAGTGGCTGCGTTGTTAGCGTGATAGAGATGCTCGGTGCCGTCGGCATCAGCGTGAATATTGAGGCCGTGCGGGGTCCCGAAGGCCAGCGCATTGTCCGGACCGAGAAGTTGCGGACGGGTGCCGTCCGGGGCAAACCGCAGCAGACAGCGGGTGGCTGCCTCGATTTTTTCCGGCTCGTAGGTGAAGTAAATGTTGCCCTTTGCATCGTGGCAGAGACCGTGGCCGTTGCGCATCTGAACCTCCGGCGGCAACACCAGTTTGTCTGGCAAATATTGGTAACGAAACGAGCCGGATCCGCTGATGACTGGGTCTCCCCCGGCGGGCGGAGCGGCGTCGGCAGCCGTGAGATTGATGGTACCGGCGGCCAAAGTGCTGGAGGAACTGATGAGGAACTTACGACGATTCATGGTTGGCTGTTATTGGGTTCTCGAGAGTCTTGTCAGCGAGACGCGAGCAACGTGGATGCGTATGGGCAACCGGTCAAGAGTTTGTATAAAATAAAAAAATCTCATTTTCTCTGCGGTGGTTGTACCAATCCACCGGCATGGCAGAGTTTGTGGGCGCTCAGTTTGTCCTCACTTGCCGGTCTTGCGGAAATGGTCCTCGGTGAGTGTGCCCAGCAGTTTGCCGGATGCATCGAAGAGGCCGCTTCTGACAAACGTCGGTTGCTCGATATCGTGGTGCAGGCGGCAATGACCTCGTCGCGGGCGAAGTTGATGCTTGCATGATGTTCGTAGGGCTTGGTGCCGCGGATCATCCAAAAATCCGGGTCAGAGCGGTTGATTGCCGCAGAGTGACCGGGAATATCGAACTCTGGCACGATCGTCACGTTGCGCACATCCGCTTAGGCGACCAGCCCGCTGAGCTCCTCCAACGTGTATCTTAGTGGACTCATCGGCGTATTGGCTTGCGGTTGGTGGTGCCGGAACTATTCCAGACGCACATTGAGACGATAGAACTGATTGGCTTCGGTGGCGGGCAGAGTGAGCGTGACGGACTGGTCGTTACCTATGATATCACTGGTCCCATCGCTGCCTACGAGCGTGGTGTAGCCGCTCACCGGCAACCAAGAACCTGGATCGGATAGGCCGGCGCTAACCTCCACAGTGTACTTGCGGGTGAGGCCCTCATAGCCCGCACCGACTGCGCGCCGGGCAACGAAGGTGAGGCTGAATTGGTTGGCGACGGCCGGAGTAACCGTTAGAGGTTGCGGGGTGAATCCGTGTGGGTCGGTGCCTAAGATGTACTCAAGGAGGTTGCTCAAACCGTCGCCATCAGCATCCATCGAATCTGCCGCCAGCCCAGAGACGATTTCTGCGGCACTGAAATGGGCTTCACTCCAGACCAGGAGAGGAGCACCGTCAATCACCAAAGTGCCGTTGGCCGTGCCGCTATGATTGCCATCGTTCACAGATGCAACCACCGCATAACTGCCTTGGGCACTCGGCGCGGTGGACCCACCGTCGTAGGTGAGCACGACCGCCAACCCGGCCGGAACCGTCGTCGCACTGACTACTTTTGGAGTGCCGTCATATCCGCGAACCAAGCCACCGAGGGTTACGGTTGCTGGGGCCTTGTCAATGGTGCCGGTACTGCAATTTGCCAGAGTCAACGCGTAATTGCCACCGCCATTGCCATCATTGATAGTTAGGGTAGGCACAAGCACCCTGTCCCCTGCGCCGGCGTTGGGATCTTGAAATGCCTGAGATAAAACAGGGGCCGTGTCGCCTGCGAAAAGCGCCGGAGAAAGCGTCGGAATCCCTGCAGCGCTCGTTGTGCCATCATAGGTCTTGGTGGCAATCACCGCCGCCACTGTGAGCGGCAGCGGCGCAATGGTGGCTGCTAGGCCAGCGGGCTGGATAAGCCGGTAGTTGGCCGCCGCCGCACCACCGAGAGTTAGACCCGTGACTGTCACCGGCTTGCCAGCTCCGGCATTCTTGTCAGCAAACGTGCCTGCAGCAACGCCGCCCAAAGTGAGAACGTCACCGCTGTAGGGCTTGCCGTCGGCACTGCTGCCACTTCCCGGGCTCTGCGTTGGAAGCAGTGCCGGAGAGCCCGATAGAGCGGCAATCTGTGTGCCGTTGTAGGCCCTGTCGCTGGCGGCCAACCCGCTGGCTGCAATAGCCTTTGCTGATATCTGAACCGATCCGGTCAACCCGCTCAGCGTGTAATTGGTGGCTGCCAAGCCAGCCAGTGCCAGAGTGCTTGGTGTGGACGTCCTGAAGGTGGCTATCGCTCCGGACCATTGTGAGGACGCAATCGTGCCGCCGGAACCTGCCAATCCGCTGACCGTGGCCAGGTATTCTAGGGCAACAACCTTGGCGTTGTTAGCCGTAGTGGCACTGGTCGAGTTGGCACTACCAACCGCGACAAACGCATTGCTCGGCGTGCCCAATGTATAGCTGCTATTGACGAGACCGATACCACCAATCCACAGTTCGTTAGGTTGAGCAGTGGCCACCGAGGTCGTGCCGGTGACCGCCGATGTGCCAGCCGTTCCTCCGCTCAATGAATTGGCAACCACGTCCAATGTACCGGCCGTGAGCACGCCGCTATATTCGATGACCACTGCGGCAGATCTAACACCAGATGTTTGGCTGATAGTCACTTGAGTTCCCGCCCCTGACACGTTTGGAGCATACCAGATTTCAGTGGTCGAGGCGGTCGAGGCACCGGCTCCCGATTGAGTGGCCCGGGACCAAGTTGCCCCTGTCTGGGTGATGGCGGTGATCCGGCTTTGGGACGTGCTGCGGGTTGCAATAACGGCAATGAGTGTGTTGCCATTCATGGGAGCGGCAGTCAGTGTGGCGGTGAATGACGTGGAGGCGGTGCCAGTACCCGTGTTTGCGGTCGCGAATTGCACCCGTGCCGCCGCAGCAGCACTTGAGAGTGCCTGCAACCCAACATCCTTGGCGGCCAAAGTGGCGCTGCCCGTCAACGTCAGATTAGCGTCGTCCAGATTGTTTGTTATCGACAAAATGCCCGCCGCCGCACTGAGCGTGGCATCGTAAATGCGGCTGCCCGCAAGCTGGACCGGCCGCGCGGTGATGCTGGCGTTGGCCACGATGGGTTGGGCAGAGAGTTGGTAATTGCCGGCGTTAGTACCGACGAGCGAGTAGCCGGTGGCCGTCACCGCCCATGTGCCGACGTTGGCACTGGCGAAGGTGCCACTGCCGGCACTCACGCTAACGATCTCCCCGCCTAGCCCGGCAGAAAGAGTGCCGGCACTCAATGTGGCATTTGTGGTCTTATCATAGATTTTGCTAGATGCAGTCACCCCGGTGAGAGTCAGCACCTTTGGGATCACCGTGTAACCCAGCGCGTCAGAACTGCCCGGCGCATAGGTGGAGTCTCCGGCATAGGCGGCGCTAAACGAATGGCTGCCCACTGCCAGCGTGTTAACCGCAGTGGTGAAACTTGCCACACCCGCAGTCACGGCACCCGTTCCTAACACGGTGACGCCATCCTTGAAGGTCACGATGCCAGTGGAGGAGACATTCACTGTGGCAGTCAAGGTCACAGCCGTGCCATAGGCCCCGGTGCTGTTGGGAGATGAGGCGAGAATTGGAGTGGTTGCTATCAACGCCGGTGTCGCGCTGACTTGGGACGAGTTGGCACTTTCGCCACCGCCATTTGTGGCGGATACCACATAAAAATACGTCGTGCCGTTGAGTGCCGTCGCATCCGTATAACTCGTCGAGCTAGTGGTTCCAAGTGAGATATAAGAGGCACCGCTGACGACCGAGCGTTTAACGTTGTAGCTGGTGGCAGAGCTGGCGGCGCTCCACGTCAGACCGACGGTGTTGCTGCCAGTGGTGGCGAGCAAATTGGTAGGTGGCACCGGTGCGGCCAGCGGTGTTACGGTGACGGTGTAGGTTTTGGTCGAGAGATCCTGCGCGGTGATGGTGTATGTCTGCGGGCTGCTGAAGTTCCGGCTGGTGCCGGATGCCGGCGCGCCTATCGCATTAGGAGAGACGGTGTAAGTAGGAGCCAGAGCGTTGATTGGCGTTGCCAGCGGCACGGTCAGGGAGATATTAGTGCCAGAGATTGTCGCGGCACCGTAAGTGGGAAACGTGAACGTCAGGATGTCATTGAGGGGTGAGTTCGGCGTGATGTCATGCAGAGCGTAGCCGTTGGCTTCAAGCTCGTTGTCATGTGCGCCTGAGAAACTGTGGTTCCTGGTGAGCACCACGTTGAGAACCGTATCAGCCGCACCTTGCACCCAAATGGCAGTTAGCAAGGAAGGCGTGCCGCTATAGGTGTCGGTCCATGTTGTCGATGAACTGGACTCGACCACCACCCCTGCATTTTTGCCTGCCACCGAGATCAGTTGGAGCCGATAGATATGACCTGGCGTCAGCCCCGGGACAGTTAATGTATCAGTCTCACCTGATGACCACGTGTAGTTGCGCATCAACTTGCCGAATGCCGTCGCATCAGTTAGCAGCGGCACGTTGTTATTCGAATCCGTGCTGGTATTCTGGCCACCACTCCATCCGGCGGGGCTCGTGTGGGACCAATTGGTGCCAAACGTCAAACCGCTCGCCAAGGTGACCGAGGCATTGGTTCCAAAAAAGTGATTGGCCTCGACGAGCATGCCGGTGTTGAGAATCTCCGCTCCAGTCGCTCCGACTCCCGTGTTAAGGGCCGTGTAGGTGAAAACGACCCCAGTCACCGCTGAAATGGTGGCGTTGGCCACCGCCGGTTGCGCAGCCAACACATAATTGCCGGCATAGGCACCGCCTAGCGCATAACCGCTAGCCGTCACCGCCCAGGTGCCCACCGATGCGCTGGCAAAACTGCCAGTGCCAGCAATCACGCTAACAACATCCCCGTTGATGGTACCTGCAACCGAGCCACCGCTCAGAGTGGCAATATTGGATCCGTCATATGTCTTGTTGCCTGCCGTGACCCCGGTGATGGTCACCGCTTTTGGACTAACCGCATAGCCCAGTGCGCTGCTTGTGCTGCCCACAAACGCCAGACTCCCGCCGTATGTCGCACTGATCGAATGACTGCCCGCCGCCAGCGTCCCAATCGCCAAGCTCGCCTGGCCACCACTGAGCGTGGCCGTACCTAACACCGTCGCCCCGTCGTTGAACGTCACCGTGCCAGTCGCCGGCCCGCCAGTCACCGCAACCGTGGCGGTAAAGGTGACCGTCGCACCATAAGAACCGCCGCTGCCGAGGGACGATGCCAGCGTGGTGGTGGTGGGTTGGGGCGGGGCAGGTGTGGCGCTCACTTGGCCTGAATTCCCACCTTCCCCGGCAATATTGGTGGACGACACAACATAAAAATAGGTATTGCCATTGATCGCGCTCGAATCGCTATAACTGGTGCCACCAGCGGTGCCGATCGGGATATATGGGCCGCCGCTCGCCACTGCGCGTTTCACATAATAGCCGGTGGCGCTCGCCGAGGCGCTCCACGTCAGACCGACGGTGTTATTGCCTGAGATGGCAGCCAGATTGCTCGGCGCAACCGGCGGCCCTAGTACTTGAATCGGCAACACTGCCGAAGTGCTCGCCCCGTTGCTCGGATTACCGGCATAAACAGCGCTTATGTTATTTGTTCCAGCAGCTAGACCGCTAGTGGTGAAGCTGGCTTGAAACGAGCCGTTCAAGGCACTGGTCCCCAGCAACACGGCCCCCGCATAAAACGCCACATTGCCCGTCGGCGTGCTGCCGCTCACGGTTGCAGTAAATGTTAACGAGTCGCCCGGCGACGCAGGTGTGACCCCACTGGTTAGCGCAATCACTGTGCTGGTGGACGGTGCCACTGTCACCGTCCCGGCACCAGCGGCAAAGTATGTCGGTGAGGTGGAATAACTATAGACCCCGTTAGGTTGAGCCACGCCACCCAGTGACAGTGATGTAACCTGACAGGTACCGGTGAACGGGAGGCTCAGCTTGCCTCCGTTGATGACCAACGGCCCGTGTCCCAGCGATGCTGCGATGGAACATGCAAGGGTGCCGGCGCTCACGGTGGTGCCGCCGCTGTAGGAGTTATTGCCGGAAAGCGTGAGGGTGGCAGTTCCCAATTTGGTAAGCCGGCCGGCACCCGAGATCACACCGGAAAGCAGCATGTTGGAGCTGTTATTTCCCACGTTGAGATTTGCACCTGAGGCTAGGTCGATCGGGTTAGGCACCCCCGTTCCACTGGTTAGAGCCACAGAGCATTCCAGCCCACCACCGCTTGTTAGCCCGAGTTCACTACGCAGGGTGCCGCTACCGAGTGAAGTGGCATTGCCGATGCGCACCCGCATTTCGCCGCCGCCGCCGATCATGCTCAGCAGCACGCCGCCACTGAACGTGTTCGCATTTGGTATCGTTAGGCCCCTGCCATTGCCGTCATTGGTTACCTTCAGCCCGCCGCTACCCGCGATGGCACCGCTCAATGTGATATCCGTGCCACCTCCAAATGTGATGGGCAGAGTCACCCAACCACCATTTAGATTGATGGCATTGGTGATGGTGATGGCCGGATCCGCCGCGACCTTAAGGGTGGTCCCGCCGGCCAGCGTGACGGCTCCGGTACCGAGTCTGGCATTGCCGGTGGCCAGGGCAAGTGTGCCACTGTTCACGGTGGTGCCGCCGCTGTAGGTATTCACAGCGGAGAGAGTAAGGCTGCCGCTGGTGGTTTTGGTGAGGCCGCCGGAGCCGGAGATGACACCGGAAAACGTCAGATCGCCTGCGCCGCTGCCGCCGAGGGTGGTGGTGGCCGCCAGGGTCATGGCGTTGGAAACACTGAGCGCATTGGCGCTGTTCTGGTTCACCTGAGGCGCAATGCCGCTGTTAAGAACAAACGATAATGCGTTGCCGCTGAGTGTAAGGGCCGGCTGCAAACTGCCAATGGTGAAGCGGTTGAGCAGGAATGTTCCGGCTAGATCGTTAGTGCTGGTGCCCGAGTAACCACTGGTATTGAACACCAGCAAACCCGTGCTGCTGCCTGCTGCCACGGGGGCGACGCCGCCGCTCCATTTAGCACCACTTGACCAGGTGCCCGAGGCTATGTTGGTCCACGTCTGCCACAGCGCCACGTTGAGGGTGACGGTCGCGGCGGCCGAATCGCTCACACCATCATTGACACTGAAAGTGAAGCTGTCCGCACCGGTGTATCCAGCAATCGGCGTGTAGGTTAGATTCGGCGCGCTGCCCGTCAAGCTGCCGTGCGCTGGCTGGGTTAGCACGCTATAGGTCAGTGGATCGTTCGCACTGTCGCTGCCGGAGAGGGTGACGGCCTTGGCGACGTTAGGTAACAGTTCGACGTATTGCGCAATGGCCACCGGCGGATCATTGATGATGGTTATGCTAACGATCGCAACGGGTGATGCCACCCCCTCACTATCGGTCACCTTGAACGTGAAGCTGTCCGCGCCCCGGTAATTCGCAATTGGCTGATAGGTGAGGTTGGGAACCGTGCCGCTGAGGGTGCCGTGGCTTGGGTTGCTCACCACAGAATAGACCAGCGCGTAGCCTTCCGGATCCACACCGGCCAATGTGATGGGTGTGGCGGAATTTGCCGACACGCTTAGGGTTTGCGCCGTGGCTAGAGGTGGATCATTGACCGGAGTCACCGTGATATTCACCGTCGCCAGCGCACTGGTCAGTGAACCGTCGCTCACCGTGAACGTGAAACTGTCCGCCCCGGGCGAGTTGCCCGCCGGATAGTTAGCCGCCGGCAAATAGCTGAGATTCGGCGCGCTGCCTATCAACAGGCCGTGGAGCGGACCACTAACAATCTGATAAGTGAGCGGATCTCCGTCAGGATCCGTCCCGCCAAGAGTGATGGCTTTGGTGATGTCCTCAGCGGTTGTAAGCCATTGGTTGACGGCCACCGGGCGGCGATTGCCACTGGTTCCCACATCAATCGTGACGGTCGCCGCAGCAGAATCCAGCTGGCCATCGTTGGCCTTGAAGGTGAAGCTATCAGCACCGGTAAAGCCGCCGGCAGGCGTGTATGTTAGACTCGGCGCTGTGCCGGTTAGTGAGCCATGCGCAGGAGCCGCCACCACGGCATAAGTCAGCGCGTCGCCATTCGGGTCGCTGCCCGCCAGGGTAATGGCGAGGGCTGTATTGACCGGGGTAGTCAGGCTTTGATTCTGTGGCACCGGCGAGCGGTTGGGATCCGGAGTGACGACAACAGTTAGATTTGCGGCTACCGAGCCGAGGATCTCATTATACGTTTGGAAGTCAAAATAGCCCAGGCAATAGGTAATCCAAGTGTTGTAATCGAGGATCGATCGGTCCTCGGCGGTGGCCCGCAAGACATAGGTACCCGGCGTGCTGAAGGTGGCGGAGCAGGTGGCATTGGGGCTGAGTCCATTTGGATTGAAAGACACGCTGCCCGGCCCGCTGACCTTACTCCAGACAAAGTTGGGAGTGCCGGCGTCCAGATCCGCCAGGGCTGGGGTGAGCACCGTGCTGCCGCCCGGCAAGGAGAGGGTGGCCGGGTTGGCAGCGACCGTGAGACTTTTGAAATTCACTAGGGCGGGCGGCGCTGCATCGTTTTGGATAGCCGCGATGGTGGATGCAAGATGCGAGGTGATATCAGCGAGCCGGGTGCCCACGTTGACCGAGCTGTCGGCAGCAAACTGGGGTAGATGGGCCTGCCATTTGTAGAGGGTGGGCAGCGCATCCTTGGCGGCACCCCGGTAAGTGTTAGCCAGCAAATCAAAGGGCGTCCAATCGTCGCTGTGCCAGGCTTGTTCCTTCATCATCAGACACAGCGGAATTCCCTCCTCGATCTTGAATTTTGCGAGGGTTTGCAAACCGGCATCGCGGATGACGTCACTGAACATGCGGTCGGCCGGTGACCGATGAGCCACGGCCGCCACCAAGCTCGGTGCCACCGCCTGCACGTCCGCCAAGGTGAGCTTGTTCTGGATCATATCACTCAGATACATCTGCGCCATTCCGTCAGGCTGGTTGAGGCCGGCCCGCAACGCCGGATAAAGCAAGTTGGTTCTAGCGGATCCGGTCAGCGCGTTGGTATTGGTTTCAAGCGCCTGAAACAACGTATCAGCCAGGTAGCCGTTTGCAATCTGGACCGGGTCAGTCCAAACGATCACATTCGGGTCGGTGGCATTGGTCGTGAAGGCCGTGAGCATCGTGGTGAGCTGCGAACTGGCCGACGAACCGAAGTTTTTCAGGGCGTTGGCAGCCTTGCCACGGACCCAATAATCGGAGTCGGATAGTCGGCGGCCCAGTGCGGGTAGTGCGGTGGAATTTTTGAGATCGCCGAGGGTTTCGCAAGCGCCCATACGGGTATTTGCATCACTGCCCTCCGCCATGGTGATCAGGGTGTTGATCTCCGTCGTGGTCAGACTGCGGGTGGCCAGCTGGGTGGCCGCATTGCTGCGCATCGCCGGATCATACGCACCGAGAGCCGTCATCAACGTGGCGTTGGTATAACCCACACAATCCTGCTTGAAGGTCGATGCGGCAATCGCGTCCGCCACCTTGGTGGCGTCGAGCGTGTGGGCAGGATTGGCGGCCTTGCCAGTGATGTAGAGTCGCTGCAATGGCAGCGCATAACTTAGGATATAGGAGGCGGTGGGACTGACGTCATTGTAGCCGCTGGCGCCCAGGTAAGTACCGTCGGAGGTACTGCCTCCGCCATATTGTTCGCCGCCGTCATAGACGAACGAGCCGTCCGAGCGGCGCTCCAGATCGAGGTGCCAGCGGATTGACTTCATATATTGCGCTACGGCCGTTGCCCCACCCATGTTAGCGCCCATTGCGCCCCACAGATAACTGAACCCCTGGCCGGTATGGCCGTACTCGCGGCCGGTGCAGCCCGCCACTGCCATCCGCGCGAAAAACTCCGCTTCAACCGGCCGGTTGTCCTGCACCCCAAACAACACCGCACACATCTCATCCTTTCCGTTGGAGGCGTGGCCGTCACCATAGGGCTCGTGCTCACCATAAGGAATCGCCCCTTTGTTCGCATACCAACCAAAAAATTTGGCTCCGCGGTCAATCGCAGGATCAATCTCCGGATCAATCGAACTGCCGGCTGCCAGCAGCGCCTTCTTGCCCATGACGATGGCAATATTGGCGGGTATACCTGCAGAATTCACCGGTCCATACCACGAGATCGACCCGTGCAAACTGCCATCGGCGTGGGCTTCCGCACCCCCGTGACCGAAGGTGCCATATTTGCTTTGACCCTTGGCCAAACCCACCGCGTATGCATTCAGTCCGTTCAGCACGCTGGCGTCAGGGGTTCCATCAGCCACGCTGCGCAAGTAATACTCGCTTAGAAAAATCCCGATGTAACCCCAGTTCCACGTGTCGCAACCAGTTAGCGTTAGATTTGAGGGGGCCAAAGCGTGGGCCAGTGACTGCAAGCGGGTCTGGACAGCGGCGTAGTTGGCATCTCCCGGGGCCACTCCCGCCATCAACGCCAGTCCCTTGATCGCGCCGCCGTAGTTAGTGTCTAAGAAATTCGGATCCGCTAGAAGCTGGCTGACAAGCCGGACCCGGGCATTGGCCAGAATCAGTGCGGACTTGGGGCAGTTGTAAGGTGCCGTGTCAGTGTAGGTTCCCATCACAGGCAAGGTCATGGCGACCGTGGTGGTGGTGCCCGCGCGCCACCGCAACAGGCTCAGTACGCCGCCATTGGCTGCGCTCTCGGCATCCACCAACGCCCAACCGAATGCCTTGCGACAGTCACTGGTGAAAACCGGCACGGTTCCGGTACCCGCTTTGGCTCCGAGGATCACATCATCGACCGCCAATCCCGCGCTTGCAGCCGGAGTGCCGGAACCCACAACACTCACCAAAATCTGTCGGCTCTGTGCCGTCTGCAGCCCGTCATTGCCCATGTTGTTGCGGTCGATATATATCCATCCGCGCAGTCCGGTGGCTCCGAGATTGTACGACTCCGGATAGACCGGGGAGCTATTTGCATCAGCCTTCATCGCGGCGATGGCACCCGTCACCGTCAAATCCGGATTGGGCGAATAGGCCAGCGACCAACCCGTCATGAAAAACAGCATGCCTATCACGGCGACAACACCACAGCGATCAGTTCTCATATTCATTTGAATCAATGATTTTTGCCAGCATTCACACGGCCCGAAGCGCCCCTGGCGCTCCCATTGAGGAATTCGCCCTTGACGAGTTGAGCCTTTCTCCCCGCTCACGCCAGCGCAAGCATTAAATGCCCGGCAACGTGCTGCGATGGGTCGCGAGGGAACGGAAACTGCTCCAGACAGGTTTCCAGTTTGACCCCTTGTTACCCAAACAACGGCTTCCAATAAGCTATCGGGGTACCAAAATCTGGAACAAACGCCGGCAGGCTCTTGGCAAGCTCGCGACTATGAGATTTTGAATTGGGCGCGACATTTTGCTGGTCCGATCGGACCAGCAAAATGTCGCGCGGGTGAAGAACCGCGAGGGTTGATTAGCTCAACACCATTTTTTAGGGGGAGGAGCCATCGAATGGGTGATTGCAGCGAATGGGATGTGTCCGCGGGCAATGTTCGGTGACTGGACACTTTGGGCTTTTCGGGCTGGGCGGACTGAGGTTGAATGGGCGGCATGATCGACATGTTAGTGCGCTTGTATGACTTGCCGGATGCGGCGGATGCCTACCATGAGGTGGCAGCCGCAGGAGTGACGCTGCGGCGGGCCCGTGCCTTTGAAAGACATAGCGTGGTAGCTTTTGCCAGGGAGCACTTCTCAGCCAAATGGGTCAGTGAGATCGAGGTGGCCCTCAGCCGCCAACCGGTCACCTGCTTTATAGCCACCCGCGAGCAACAGATCCTCGGCTTTGCCTGTTATGAGACGACGCAGCGGGGATTTTTCGGGCCGACGGGGGTAGCGGAGTCGGCCCGTGGCATGGGCTTGGGCAAGGCGCTGTTGTTCAAGGCGCTGGAAGCGCTGCACGAACTCGGCTATGCCTATGCCATCATTGGCGGAGTGGGTCCACGGGAATTTTATGCAAAAGCCTGCGGAGCCATCGAGATTCCCGGGAGTGATCCGGGGATTTACAGAGACCTGCTGCCCTGATTAGGGACGGGCAAATCGCGCAATTTCCCAGGAAAGAAGGTCGGTGGGGCGTTTCCCGGGTCATTTGGCATAACCGGCAATTCGCGGTCAGTCTAGCAAGGCTACCTATGCATTCTTAACTCCCATTGCAAGCAGGAAGCGTGACACCCTTCCGCTAGCCCCTAATTTCCGAGTGCTGTTTGCTTCATCCTCACTGTTTTAGATTCTCCGTTTGAGCACAGAACGTGACGAAGATGAAGCTGAGCAATGCCAGCCAAAATGTTTGGCAAGTGAGATGGACGCAGGCTAAATGGAAATGATCTGCCGGTAGTGGCAAAAACTTGATCTAACGACAGCGCCTTTGGCATTGCAAGGTCACTTGGGAGGGGCGTCAGGGCTTGGCCATCACCAGGACGGAATTGATACATGCGTCCCCCCAAGGGCCAGTGCCGCTGGCGTTGATCATAAATGCCGACGTGCCGGGTGGCAGAGGCTTGCTGGCGATCACTTCGTCCTTGTTGATAGAGCAAGGGATAGCACTCAGCGTCTGATTTTTCCATTCACCGGCGGCGGTAGTGAAGCCGAGCACGGCGTTTTTGAGAGAGCCGGAGAATTTGGCATGCACGAGGCCGTCCTTTTGGATAATTTGAGGCCGTGCAATCCTCGGCATCGGAGCAGAGCCCTTGACGATGCTGTTGGCAAAGCCACCGATTTCCCAGACTTCCTCCCAACCGAATCCATGGCCGTGAGGCAAAAACGGCCGGATGCACATATAACTCGCGCCACCTGTGGTTTCTGCTGATTTGCTGAACCTATCTAGCGGAAACACCGTCTCATTAACTCCTTGCACCCACAGCATCGGCATCTTGGCATAAGGCAAATAAGCCGAAGGGTCCCATTTGGCCAAGTATTGTCGGTACTGCTCAGGAGTCATGTCATGTTTATGAATGTAGCCGCCTCCATAAACGGGAATGACAAAGGCAAATCTGGAATCCACGCCGGCGACGGTGCTAACAATTGTACCGCCCCAGGAAATACCGGTCAGACCGATTTTTTTCGGGTTAATTTCGGGGAATGAGCGCAACAATGAATTGGCGCGGATCACGTCCGCGACGGCATGATAGAACCATTGTTCATGATCGGGCAGGGCAACGTCGCCGAACCAACTGATGCGCGAGGGGCCGGCATTCGGGTGGGCCTGATTGACTGGGAAATTGCCTTGGACACCAAAAAAGTGTGAGCCCGGCAAATGGCCTTCCAAGTCCATGGCGATGGCGGCGTAGCCATTTTTATTCCACTGAGAGACCCAGGCGGGAAAGGCGGTGCCCCCCCCCCCGTGGGCACAAACCACCGCAGGCCAACCGCCCGCTGGTGATGGACCCGCCGGAGCCGCGTAGTAGGCAAACACCCAGGTTGGCTTGCCCTTGTAATCGGCACCTTCGTAGAAAAACGCCCGCATTCCGTTGGCGGGTCGCTCCGAGGTGGTGTGAACTGGGGGAACTTTTGCCAGAGCGGCCACATCCCATGGAATGACCCGCTTGATGGGGGCGATCTCAGCCGAAAGCGCTGGCGTCACACCCGCCACCAGCACGAGAGCGAAGGTGGAATACCTGAAAATGCACATGATGGTTGCAGGATTTATGGGCACCATGGGAGGGGCCGGAGCGGGATGTTTATTTGTGATCGAGGTTGAGCTTCAGATCTTCCGCAGTCACTTGAGAGGCCACGCCGTTAGCTGGCACCTCCGTCTTGGCCGTCCAAAGAATCGCGTTGAGGACGAGTTTGCGTTGGTCATCATTGGCCCAACCCTTGTGGAAATGGCCACCGGTGAATCCGAATCCGCGGCCGCCGTCTTTGCGCTCAAATGCCCAGGCGGTCGTCTGCGGCTTATGCTCGGCGACTTCCGCACGCACGGTCGGATTTCCTTCGTGGGGCCCATCCTTGCGAGCCATGGTGCTCTCGGGCGGCACGGTGGCCAGCATGTGGGTGAGTTGGCCCTTGTCGGCACCGGCGAAGCGCATGTGGAAGTACCACTCGTCGTTGGTAGCAAACGGCTTCACGCCGCGGCTGACCGGGTGGGACGGCAGTTCCTTAAAGTCGGCGAGCCAATGGGGGTTGACGCTCCAATCGGCCTCAAAGAATCCGCCCATCCAGTCGAGCGCCTGTGGGCCGCCTTTGTCCACCGGAAATTCAACGGCATAGTGGAGGCAAACCAAGCCGGCACCGCGGTGCATTTCCTTGGAAATTTGCGCGAGATGATCGGCCGCGAGCATAAAATGACCGCCACCGCCATCGGCATAGAAAAGAATGGTGTCGGCTTGGGCGAGTTCCTGAGGGCTGGGCCACTCGGCTCCCAAATGGACGGTGGTGGTCAGCGGCAGCCCGCTGGCATCCAGGCATTTTTTAAGCAGCAGGACTCCGGCATTGTGCTCGTGTTCGCCCGGACCGTGGGACGGTTGGCCTGCTAGCAGCAGAATATGGGTGGTCGCGGGAGCGGCGAAGGTGGGCACCACCGTGGACACGGAGGCAAACAAAACGGCGAACAATGAGCGGATTTTCATGCGGTGATTGGCTTGGTTTCGACAGTCTGGCCCATCTTAGCCAGCGCGTCGAGCCCGAAATCAGCGATGAGCTAAAGCGCCGGACATTTTCGTTTCAGGCAAACTTGAAGAATGCACGCACTGAAAAAGGGAATGCAAGAATCGGCGGACCTAGCCCGTAGCAGCGACACGCATACGGATGAATTGGACCAATACAACTCTGGTGATGCTTCCCGGCCTCCATGGCACGGCTCGACTCTACGAGCCGGCGCTCGCGATGGAGTGGGGAGGCATGCCGACAGTTGCGGTGGCCCTGCCTAGCCAGGGAGCGCAGGATTATGAGGCACTGGCCAAGAGCCTGTCCCCTTCCCTGCCTGCGGGTGATCTGGTGCTACTGGCCGAATCCTTTTCCACACCCTTGGCGATGCTGCTGGCCGCCAAAGACCTGCCACGCGTCAAGGCATTGGTGCTGGTCAGCGGGTTTTGCTCCAGCCCCCAACCCGGCGGAATCGGCTGGCTGCCACTTCAGCCAATTTTTTCACTCACTCCCCCTGTGTTTCTGCTGAAACAATTCCTAACAGGCGAGGATGCCTCCCCGGATTTGTTGGCTGCGCTGACCCACACGGCGGACCGGGCACCTGCCGCCACGCTGGCCGAGCGGGTGCGGGTCGTGCTGGCATTTCGAGAGGAAGATTGCCCGGATCTGGCCGGGTTGCCGGTGTTACTGCTACAGGCGCGGCAGGACCGGGTCATTCCTTGGGACGCCCAATCGCAGCTTGAGCGGCATTTTCCGGCGGCCGCCTGTCATTGGATTGACGGGCCGCACCTGCTGATGCAAACGCGCGGGCAGGAATGCCGCGAGGCGGTGCTCGGGTTTCTGGCAGGCGGCCAGTGAGCAGGCGTTGGGTTGTCTTGCCGACTGATTGAATTGGACCGGGTTGGTCAAATCCGACTTCTTTTGATTGACGGGCCGCGAAAATCCCCCCAGCCTCCGCCGCATGACTTCGTTCTTACCTGCAAATTGCGCGTTGTTGTTAGCCGACGCCGTCAATCTGGCCCCAGTGGATTACTCCATTTTGCTGATTTACGTGGTGTTTGTGCTTGGCATTGGTTTTGCGTTGAAGCGCTACATGAAGACGTCGGCGGACTTTCTGACGTCGGGCCGCTCGATTCCGGCGTGGGTCACCGGGCTGGCCTTTTTATCGGCCAATCTGGGAGCGCTGGAATTGGTGGGGATGACCGCCAGCGGTGCCAAATACGGGATTGCCACCTGCCATTTTTATTGGGTGGGGGCGATCCCCGCGATGATCTTTCTGGCCGTGTTCATGATGCCATTTTACTACGGCTCCAAAGCGCGCTCGGTGCCGGAGTACCTCAAACTGCGCTTCGATGAGCGCACCCGCTGCCTGAACTCGATTTCCTTCGCGGTGATGACGATGTTTGCCTCAGGCATCTCGATGAACGCCCTGGCAAAGCTCCTCCACCAGTTGCTCGGCTGGAACTATGACGTGAGCCTGTGGATCTGCTCGGCCATCGTGCTCGCCTACGTGCTAAAGGGCGGGCTGACGTCCGCCATCTACACCGAGGTGCTGCAATTTTTCATGATCGTGCTGGGTTTCGCGCCGATTGTTTACCTTGGCTTGCAGGACGTCGGGGGCTGGGAACACTTGAAAGGCCTGTTGGGCACGGTCGCCCAAAATCCCGGTGCCTTGGAACTCAACACCCACAATTTCCAGCCGGATGCGTGGACCAGCGCATGGAAGCCACTGCTAGGTGGAGCGAAGGGTAACCCGATGAGCGTGGACCTGTTTGCGATGCTCTTCGGACTGGGGTTTGTGCTGTCCTTCGGTTACTGGTGCACCAACTTCTTGGTCGTGCAACGGGCGATGGCCGCCAAAAATATGAGTGCCGCCCGCCGCACTCCCCTCATCGCCGCCGTGCCCAAAATGATTTTCCCGATATTGGTGATTTTGCCCGGCATGATCGCCGCCGGCTTGGCCCTGACGGCCAAGGACGGCTACCGTCTGCCACCCAAGCCGCTAGCCGCCGCCGAATATGCCAAAGCCCTGCCTGCTGTGAAAGAGGCTGCCGGGATGGATGCCAAGGCGGCTTTTGATAGCATCAGTGCAGCGACCGGGATGAAGATGAGTTCGGAAAAGGTTGCGGCGCTCGTCAAGAATGCGGCGACCCTCGACGAGGAATCCGTTAAAGCCCAACTCCAAGAAGCTGTGGTCGAAAATGACTACGACGGCGTCATTCTTTCCTTGGTGAAAAAATACTGCCCACCCGGCTTGCTCGGCTTGGCCCTGACCGGATTGCTGGCATCCTTCATGTCCGGCATGGCTGGCAACGTCACCGCCTTCAACACGGTCTGGACCTACGACCTCTATCAGGCATACATCGCCAAGAACAAGAGCGACGAGCACTACGCTTGGATGGGCCGCGCAATCACCGTGGTGGGCATCCTGCTGAGCATCGCCTGCGCCTATCTGGTTAGCCGTTGGTCCAATGCCATGGATATCATCCAGTTGGTGTTTGGCTTCGTCAACGCCCCGCTGTTTGCCACATTCCTGTTGGGCATGTTCTGGAAACGCACCACCAGCCACGGCGCCTTCTTCGGCTTGCTCGGCGGCATTGGCACCTCCGCCCTGTTCCACTCACTCTCCACATCCTCCGGCAACGCTCTGGGCATCAAAGGCGGCTACCTGTGGAGCCTGATAGGCAAGAAACTCGTCGATGTGCCGGAGCGCCTGTCCTTCGGTAGCGACATGGCCCAAAACTTCTGGCTGGCCAGTTTTGCGTTCATCGCCTGTTTTGTCATCACCCTCGGTGTCTCGCTGGCCACGGCCCGCACCAAGACCGACGAGGAACTCACCGGCCTGGTGTATTCCCTCACGCCGAAGATTGTGGACCACGAGGATTCCTGGTTCCTGCGCCCCTCCGTCATTGGCATCCTCCTGCTGGTGGGTTGCGTGATTCTGAATATCATCTTCTGGTAACCCCCTCGCGTCATCCACCTCTAACTCATCACTCTCATGGGACTCGATCTTCGCAAACCAATCGGCTACTTCTTTCTGCTTCTCGGCGTCATCCTGGTTAGCCAAGGATTGCTGACCTTCAGCAATACGGCCATGTATGTCAGGTCTCTGGGCATCAACATCAACCTCGTTTGGGGGGCTGTGCTCATCGTGTTCGGGCTGGCAATGCTGGTGCCAGCCCTGCTGTGCAAGGGCAGCGACGACGGCAAGTAAAAGATGGGCGGCAGAGTTGCGCCTCAGGGCTTGACGGGCCTCACCCGACTCGCGGCGAGTTTTGCCCGGGTGCGGGCTTCTGATGTGTCGGTGCCGGTTGCCAGCGCGACGCCCATGCGGCGGCGGGTGAAGGATTCCGGTTTGCCGAAAAGCCGCAAGTCGCTGTTAGGGACGCGCAGCGCCTCGCTCACCCCGGCATAGGCGATACCCGTATCCGTGAGTTGGCCGTAAATGACAGCGGAGGCGCCGGGGCAGCGCAACGAGGTATCCACCGGCAAGCCGAGGATGGCACGGGCATGCAATTCGAATTCGTTTTGAACCTGTGAACACATCGTCACCATGCCGGTGTCATGTGGGCGGGGACTCACTTCACTGAACCACACGTCATCGCCCTTGACGAACAACTCGACGCCAAACAATCCCAGACCACCCAAGTCTCCGGTCACCTTGCCCGCAATTTCGCGAGCCCGCTCCAAGGCCAGCGGCGACATCACCTGCGGTTGCCAACTTTCCACATAGTCGCCGTGGACCTGCACATGGCCGATGGCCTCGCAAAAATGAGTCTCGCAACTGCCATCGGCTGCCAATGCCCGCACCGTGAGCAGGGTGATCTCATAATCGAAGACGACCACTCCCTCGACGATCACCCGCCCCTGGTTGACCCGTCCGCCACTCGCAGCGTAGTCCCAGGCAGCTTCCACTTGATCTGGCCCATCGACCTTCGATTGGCCTTTGCCCGACGAGGACATCACCGGCTTGATGATGCATGGATAGCCAATGTCAGCGATGGCGGCGCGCATCTGTTCGAGACTGTTGGCAAATTGATAGGGTGAAGTCGGCAGGCCGAGGGTCTCTGCGGCAAGCCGCCGGATCCCCTCCCGGTTCATGGTCAGACAGGTCGCCCGTGCCGTGGGAATGACCCGTGCTATGCCTTCGCGCTCGATTTCCTCAAGCATCCCGGTGGCAATTGCCTCAATTTCCGGCACAATCACATCCGGCCGTTCCTGCTCGATGAGCGCTCGCAGGGCTGCGCCATCAGCCATGTTGATGACGTGGGAGCGATGAGCGACTTGGTGGCCGGGGGCATTGGGGTAGCGGTCCACGGCGATGGTTTCAATGCCGAAGCGTTGCAGGGCAATGATGACCTCCTTGCCCAACTCGCCGCTACCTAACAACATTACACGGGTGGCGCAGGCGCTCAGCGGGGTACCGATGGTGGATGGAATGGCGGGCATATGGATAGGATGAAAAGTGGCGGCGGGCGGCAACCGATGCGGGGTTCACGGGGGCTGGGCCCGCGCAAAGATTAGCCATCTCATGCGTCCTGCCAAGCGCAGAACTCAGCAATGCAACAACAAATGCTCGCGCTTGCTTGCAATCTTGCAATCCACTCACGCACCTCCGACAACCGGCGCCCGTCGGCAATAGCCACCATGATGACAGAACATAAACCATCCTTGTGAAACGCCTTCTGACAAGTGTCCAATGGCATGAACACCCCGCCATTTTCAAATCGGTTCACCGGATAGGGGTGACTCCTTGGCTTGACGCACACCTCAAGGCCGCGCGAAACTGGACCCATGCCCGAGCGTTTCACAAATCCCTAGCCAACCCGGGTGCCCGGCTTCAGGGATGTCTTGCGCTGGAAACTTGGCTTCGGCGACAAAATCGCGCCGCAGTTTCCTCACGCACATGAGTTACCCAGAAGGCTCAAGGCGCCTCCACCACCAAGCGCAGGAAACGCTTGGAACCTGGCAGGTTCACCGTGGCCGTGCGTACTTGGCTGGCATCCAAGCCGGAAACCGTCACGCCATCCGCGCCCCATACTAATAGATCGGAGCTGGCCTGCACCGCATACGTTACGCCGATGTTACCTGCATAGAACCGCAGGCTCAGGTGGCCCCCGACGAGTAGTGGCTGAGGCATACTGGCAGACAAATTCCGCTGCGGATCAAGGTTGAGGGCGTAAGCAAGTAACAAATTCACCCCGTCATCATTAGGGTCGTCCAACAGGCTTGCGTCGTAGGGCAGGTTGTTTGTGACCAACCAGCTAGTGACCGAAGTGGCGGCACCCATATTGAAGGTGGCATAGTCATTCCATGCCGTGGCGGCGAAACCCCATTTACCAACGAAACTACGCACCTTGAATCCACTGTCCGCCAAGTGAAAAACACTGATCCCAATGGCGGGGGCATTGCCCGCGAAACTCGCGCTTGTCAGCCTGCCGCAGTTATAGAAAGCAAAATCTCCGATGCTGGTGACGCTGGCGGGAAACGCGATACAAGGCAAACTCCCACAGTCATAGAACGCGAACTCCCCGATACTCGTGACGCCAACAGGCACCACAATATGGGCAAGACTGCCACAGGAAAAAAATGCGAAGCTACCAATACTTGTGACACTAGCGGGGATCAATACGCTGCTCAGGCTGGAGCAGTACTGGAACGCCCGGCTCCCGATACTGGTAACCGGCTTGCCAACGATGGTTTCCGGAATATCCACAGTGCCCGTCCCGGTTTTTGGGTAATCGGTGATAGTGATAGCTGTGCCATCGTCGGTATAGGTGAAATCCCCGAATTGCCCGGCCGCCAATCGGCTCGCCATACAACAGAGGATGGCCATGAGTGTGAGATAAGGGCAGTTGGCAACGCCGAAAATCCTCATATTCACTCGCACATATTGGAGGCACCGGATAGCCGGAATGCCACGGATGAATAAAATAGTTGGTAGATAGGTCATGGCAGAATTGTCGGAAAAGTAGCGGGCGATCATGATCGGAGCAAAGTGGTAACTCAGGGTGCTACAACCCTCAAGCGCAGATAGCAACTTGGAACGGTCATGGTCACCGATGCCGTTCGAACCTGGTTGGCATCAGGAGCGGAAATGGTAACGTGATCACTGCTCCAATCCACCAGGTTAGTGCTACTCTCAGGGATATATGTCACGCCAACTCTGCCCGCGTAGAACGCGATGCTCATCCGGCCCGCAATGTACCCCGCCCGGGGCATGCTCCCGTTCAAATCCTGCGCTGGTTCAAGGTTGAGGGCATAAGCCATCAACAAGTTCACCCCGTCGCCGTTTGGGTCGTCCTGCGGATTCGCATTGTATGGCAATGATTTCTCTACAAGCCAGGTGGCGAACGGCGTCCCCGCCACCATATCGAACGTGGCGTAACCCAACCATTTCGGCGAAGCAAAGCCTGTTCTGTCGCCGAAATAATCCACCGTAAAACCGCTGGTGCATCCATCAAAAACGGTCTTTCCCATCGCCGGGGCATTGCCCGTGAATGATGCTTGCAGCAGGGCGCTGCAATAGGCGAACGCGGATTGCCCGATGCTGATGATGCTGGCTGGAATCGTCACCTGAGTCAGCTTGGCGCAGCCATAGAACGCGCCCTCGCCAATACTGACGACACCATTGGTGATTCTTACGCTGGCCAGGCTGTTGCAAAATGCGAACGCATAACTCCCGATGTCGATCACTCCGGTTGGGATCGTGATGGCAGTCAGACTGCTGCAGTCATAGAATGCGAAGTCGCCGATGCTGGTGAGGCCGGCGGGCAGTGTGATGTTCGTCAACCCGGTGCAGGAATAGAATGCGAATTCCTCGATGCTGGTGACGCTGGCCGGCAGCGTGATACTCGTCAGGTCCCCACGATTATAGAAGGCGAAACTCCCGATGGTGGTGACCGGCAAGCCGTTGATCGTGCCGGGGATGCTGACCACGGTGGCAGATCCGGTATAGTCGGTGATCGTGATCTTGCCGTTCGCGTCGGTATAGGTGTAAGGAACTTCCGGATAGGTTGTAAACGTCCTGTCCTCTCCCCAACCAGTGCCAGCCGGACTGCTGGCAAAGAGGCGGTAATGATAGGTCGTTGCCGCTTGCAACCCGCTGATGCTTGCACTGACGTTCTGGCCCGTTAAGCCGTTGTTAGGTGAGAGCGTCACGCTTGCCGTCTGGCCGTATGTGGGGCTCAGGCCGTATTTAAAGATCGCCGTGCTCGCTAATCCGTTAGGATTTACCGTGCCGCTAAGGGTCGCAACAGATGTAGTGGTGCCGCTTGCGGTGCCGGTGATCACTGACGGCGGCGGGATGTTGGCCAAGGTGAGCGTGCCTGTGCTTTCCGTGAACGTCCAAATCTTCACTCCTTCAATCCTGGTCCACACGTTGCCGGCCTCCGACCAGGCACCTCCGGCGATGGTGAAGGTTGGCCCGAACGTTTCCGTTAGAGCAGCGCAATCCACCAAGTTCCAGGAACCGGTCGCGGCCGTCACGGCGATGGTGTCGATGGTAAACGCGCCGTTCAATATGACCGTGGCTAGGCCTGTACCGGACCCTGAGATGCGGTTTGCCGAGGCATCGGTAACTACAAACTTCAAGCCGGCTTTCTCGGCAAGGACCAGCGTGCCGGCGGCTACATAAGTGTCCCCGGGGTATGTGTTGGAACCGGTGAGCACCAACGTGCCGGTGCCGCCCTTAAGCAGGCCCCCCCGGCACTGCCCGTTAGATTACCGCTCAGTTTACCATCAATAGCGGCGGTGCCATCATACACTTGGTCGGCGCATACAGTCGTACCCAGGTCAAGCGGATTCTGCAGATCCACCGTGTGAGTCGCCGTGGCAGCACCAAGTATCAGTAGCTTGGCATTGAAGCCGGTGTTCGCGGCCGCCCAGATGACAGGGGCTGAGGCACCCCCGAGATTCACCACCCGATCCGCTCCATACGCCGCCCATCCGCCATTGCCGGTGAAGTTGGCGCCACTCGCGATGCCGGCCGCCGTCAGGCTACGGGTGAAGTTGCCATTGCCCAAACCGATCGCGCCACCGTTGAAGGTCAGGGCGCTGGTGCCTCCGGTTGTACCTATGCCGCCGGGCAACGCCGTTGCGCTGTTTAGTAGCATGACACCAGCGGCTACTGTTGTCACACCGGTATAAGTATTAGCACCTGATAGGGTCCAGATACCGGTCCCGGATTTGCTGAGCGCCGTGGTCGCGCCTGTGCCATTGCTAATGTTGCCGGAGATTTCACCAATACCTGCGGTGGCCCCCTGAAGCATTACGGTTTTGCTGTTGCTAGCGGAAAATGTCAGCGCGCCGCTCAACTTCAGAAGACCACTGCCTGATTGATCCAACGTCAGCGTGCCGCTCGAACCAGCGAAGAAAAGCGCACGGTCGCTGGTCTCGCCAGTTCCAGTATAGACCACGCCGCCGGCAAACGCCGTGCCGGATGATCCGAAGTCAATCATGCCATTGGCCACGGTACTTGGTGCGCCCAGGCTGCTACCTGCCAATAACGGAATGCCACCATTGACGCTGTTGAACGAAGCCACTCTCAGCGTGCCGCTGTCGATATAGGTCTTGCCGGTGTATGTGCTGCCAGCGCCTAATTGCAACGTTCCTGAACTGTACTTCCTCAGACCGATTGCACCGCCACCGGTACCGCTTGAATCCGTGATGCTATTAGGTATGATAACAACCGTGGACCCGGCGTTGAGGGTATCATAACCGACGAAGGATCCGACCTTCAAACTATTGTTAGACACACCCTTAACGAGGTTCGAGATCAGCGTGCCGGCCTGGGCGGGGGTAAAATCGCTCGCGCCGCCGACATTTATCTGCAACGTGGCCCCACTGGCAACGCTGATGTTAGCCGGAATCCAGCTCGCCTCTGCCGCGTTGTAAAGCGCAGCCGGTTTGGTGATTCGGAGTATGCCACCATTGACGAGCGTGGGTCCGGTATAGGTGTTGGCTCCTGATAGGGTAACAGAACTGGCGTTGTTCTTGGTCAGCAGACCACTGCCGGATACCACACCCGTGAGTGACAGCGCCCCGCTGCCGGAACCACCGATGGTCAGATTGGATGCCAGACTGAGGGGCGCGGAGACGGAGATTCCGCTAGCGGAATTCTGGTTGAGCTGCGGCAGAGTGGCCCCGTTGGCTGAGAAGGCCAGGCTACTACCGCCAAGCGTCACGGTGGAGCCGCCGAGATTGAGCTGGTTGAGCAGGAAACCGGAATTCAGGTTATTAGTGGCGGTGAAAGTGCCGGTGGTGTTGAAATTGAGGTTGTAGTCCACGCGACCGGTGACGCTGGGCGCGGCACCGTCGGCCAGATCGTTGGTCCATTTCGTGCCATCGTTCCAATTGCCCGACGTGGCGTTGGCCCAAGTGAAAACCGTCGGCACCAGCGCAAATGCAACCTCGTCGAGCCAAGCAGCGTCCTGGCCGCTGGCGAGCGAGGAGTTCTTGACATAGCGCCACTTCAAGGTGTGCGATCCGGCGGAAATACTCACGCTGCGCAGCTGCCAGTTGATTTCCCCGGAAATATAACTCTGCAGCGATCCATCCAGATAAAACTCCAGGTAATCGTTAGCTTCCGATGACACCTTCCACCAATACGTGAGCGTCCCCGGTCCGCTTACCGTCAACGGCATTTGCAGCCAGCTTTCCTGGTTGTCGCTGATTGTTCCACTGCGTGCCGCAGCCAGCCCGTCATGGGTGATCGCGCTTTGGGTAACCCATGGCGTGCTGCCTCCGTCGGTGATGCTCACGCCAAGCTGATCAATGGCTGCGGCGGTGCCGACGTTCCCGATAAGGTTGATATCGAAGGGATTCCCTTGGGTTTCGTTGCTCACGATGTGGATGCCCGCCGCCCGCGCCCCAGCGGCTGACGGGCTGAAGGTCACCATCAAGGTGGTGGTGGTGCCCGCCGCCACCGTGGACGACGGCGGAGTGGTGAGTGTGAAGTCCGCTGCGTGCGGGCCATCCTTGGTCACCGCAATTCCAGTTAGAGCCGCAGTACCAGTATTCCTGATTGTGAAAGTCCGGGTGCTCGTCGAGCCGAGCGCGGTGTTGCCAAAGTCCTGCCCCGAGCCATCGTCGATGGCGGTTCCGCCGGATTGTTCGACGACAATCCGGGGAGCGGGCTGTGCCATGGCCACTAAGCCGAGTGTGAAGTCGGAACTTTCACCGCTGGTTACCCCGATGAAACGTTCGCCAACGGCCAGGGCGCTGGAGGTTGCCAGCACCGGCACAAGGCTAGTGGATGTGCTATTATTGCCCAACTGGCCTTTGTTATTGTATCCCCAGGCGGCCAGTGTGCCATCCGCGCACAATGCCAAACTGTGATATTGTCCTGCGGCAACAGCGACAACTTTCTTACCCGAAAGCGTCCCCGAAGTGTTAACCGCCAATGGGACATTGCTGTTGACCGTGCTATTGTTACTTATTTCTCCATCGAAGTTATATCCACAAGCGGCTACCGTGCCGTCGGAACACAACGCGAGACTGTGCATATACCCAGCGGCAACCGCCACCACTGTCTTGCCATACAGCGCTGTCGTGGTGCTAACCGCAAGTGGAAGATAGTTATCGTTCACGCTGCCGTCGCCCAACTGTCCATCGTAATTGTAGCCACGGGACGTCAGAGTGTTATCTGCGCACAGAGCCAGGACATGGGCTCGCCCGGCGGAAAGGGCACCGAGTGTCTTGCCAGCGAGAACGCCACTGGTGTTCATCGCTGCCGGCACCGTGTTATAGGTATTATTGTTATTACCCAACTGGCCATTGCTATTATCGCCCCAAGCCAGCGGACGAGTGGCCGCCCACTGGAGCACTAAGTCGTTACCGGTGCCGCCGTAATAGTTGGCCACAAAGTTATAGGTAGAGCCAGCGTCGTCCTGGTGGCTGGTCGGGTGGCGCTGGTGAGCACCGTCAGCGAGCCGGTGCCGGTGAAGTACGCCCCATAGGTCTCATGGGACGAGTTATAGATACCCGCAGGCAACTGGTTGGTGCCGATGAACAGGTTGTCCACGGTATCGGTGCCGACGAAGGCGAGTTCGAGCGTGGTGCCGCTAGCAAGGGCGACGGAGGAATCATCGTTGAGGGTTGGCTTGGTGAGCTTGAGCGTGCCCGCGCCTACGGTGGTGTCGCCGCTGTAGGTATTCGCGCCGTTCAGAATCAGCGTGCCAGTGCCCAGCTTTGTTATGGAAGTAGGAGTCGCCCCATCGACAATAGCAGGATTTATCGTGAGGATTTTATCGCTGGCCACGGTCACGTTGCCGGTGCGCAGTGAAAGCGGTACGCTTCTGGCAATGGAACTGGTGGCGGTGGCGGTGATGGTGTCAGCACTCACACTGGTGGCCGATTGGAATGCCAAGGCACCTGCCGTTAGATTAAGATTCCCCAAGGTGGCCGCAGCAGCCGCTCCCAGATCCAGTGTGCTGTCGCCGGTCACCGCCAACTCGGTGGTGGACAGGTTTACCGAGCCCGGTGTCTGGCTGACATGGAAAAAATTGGCACCTGGGATATCGACAAAGTTAGTTCCGCCGGTGGGATCCCATTGGACGTAGAGGCCGTTATAGCCAGTCACTTCATAGAACCGCACGATAAAGTCGTGATAGCCGGCATTCAGGGTCATCTGGCCTGAATTCGCGGGCTGCATTCCATGAGGACCGAGGCTTTGGATGTTCGCTATGCCGATGGCCGGATTGGTGCTTGCCGGATCGATCCACATGGCGCTGCCATCATCGCTGGCGAGAGCGAAGCGGTAGGAACCGGCGGCGGGGATGTATAGTTTCCCGCGGTATTGGCGGAAAATGACAGGCTATTACCGGCGAGGGTAGCGGAAGATCCAGCGAAATTGAGCTGGTTGAGCTGGAACCCAGCACTCAGGTTATGTGTGGCGGTATAAACGCCGGGAAGGTTGAAGTTGAGGCTGTAGTTCGCCTGGCCTGCCGCGTTTGGCGCGATGCCGATGGCTTGATCATCGGTCCAATTTGTGGCATCATTCCAACTACCCGTCACCGCGGCGGCCCAGGTGAACACGGTGGGCGCAATGGTGCCAGTGCCGCTGAGCATGATGTCGAACGGGTTCTCGTCCCCGTCGTTGCTGGCGATATGGATGGCCGCCGTTCGCGATCCAGTGGTGCCGGGCGCGAACGTCACGGAGAACGTGGTGCTGTTGCCGCTCGTTAGCGTGGTAGCACCCAAGGTGCCGACGGTGAAGTCGTTCGCGTGGGTACCATCCTTGGTCACGGCCAGGCCAGTTAGATCTCCGACCCCGAGATTTTTAACCGTGAAGATGATAGGACTCGACGAACTGCCGACGATGACACGTCCACAATTGATGCTTGCGCTGCCGTCAGTGAGGTTGGTGCCGGGTGGTTGCTCGACGGCGATCTCTGGCAACGCCTGGCCAATGACAATTGAGAATGTCTGGGTGGCGTCGGGTAGCGCGGTGTTGGTGGCGGTGATTGTGCCGCTGAAGGTACCCATGGTGACGGGAGTGCCCGAGATCACCCCGTCCGGCCCGAGTGTTAGACCGTTGGACAGGGGTCTTGACATAAGGATCTCGCGTTGCGCCACCATGTGAACCCAAAAGTGGAAGATCCACTATCGGTGCCATGGCAAACATTTCACTTCGAACCTAGCCAACCGTATTTTCTTGCCAAGCATTTTCATAAAGAAAATCCGTTGGACGCATCATGGATGGGGCACAGAGAGATCGTCTGCGTAAAAAAAATGGGACCGTGTGCCTTCGGGTCGGTCCCCTGCGACGTTCCGAGGGTCCGATCGGACTGGCGGAACGTCGCGGTGCCGGAAAGCTGTGAGTTGAGTATGGACTGGAGTGGCAAGCGAAGCGCGAAACCGCTTTGGCTGTGCTTGGAAGCTACGGCTTGGGCGATTCCGCAGCGATCAAATCCGCCAGGTGGCCACCGCGTGCTGTGACCCATTTGCCCTTGCGAACGACCTGACTGAAACCGAGGCCTTGGCGGGCGGCGGCTGTGAAGACATCCCACGCCTGGGTAGCTAGAATCCCTGAAACGATCAAATCGCCCCCGCCAGCCAGAGCATCGGCAATGACCGGCCATGCCTCGATCAAAACAGTCGAAAACAAATTGGCGGCAACCACGTCGTAGCCGGGCTTAGGCGGCTGCCAAGTGAGCACGTCCTGTTCGTGAACGTCGATGCCGTCTGTGCCATTGCGCAAGATATTGCGTTTGACCACATCAACGGCGAAGGGATCAAAGTCGCAGGCATAAGCCGGGCCGGAGCCGAGTTTGCGGGCGGCGATCGCCAGCACGCCGGTACCGGTGCCCAGATCCGCCATTGTCCAGAGCGTGCCGCGGCGAGCTTTGGCCACATCGACGAGCAAGCGCAGGCAAGTGGATGTGGTGGCGTGATCCCCGGTGCCAAAAGCCATTTCCGGCGGGATGGAGATGATCTGGCGGAGCGGATTTGCCAGTTGAATGAGGGCGAGTTCGGCAGGGCGGACTTCAGGGGTGAGCAACAGGGCTGCACGCACTTTCACAGGTCGGGGCGGTGCCACCGGCAAGTTCCACTCGGCATGGGCGAGTTTGCGGATGCTGCCGCCGAAGCGTTCGACAATGGCCTCGGCTGCAGCCAGCGACTCGCAGAACACTCGCAAGCGGATTGATTTGCCACCCTTGATGAGTTCGATGACCAGATTGGGATTGCCGGAAAACCGTTCCTCCCAAGCATCCATCCATTGAGCACCGGAGAGTTTGGACCAGACAAACATGGGGGACAAATAGGAAATTGGAGCGGGCGATGAGATTCGAACTCACGACATCCACCTTGGCAAGGTGGCGCTCTACCACTGAGCTACGCCCGCGTCGCAAAACGCGTGGACGGGTTCTACAAGGATCGGCCCGGGGTGCAAGCCAAAATTAAAAAATTTTTCACAAATGATTGAGTTGTTCGAGGAGCCATTGTTGGAAGGCAGGATGATTGGCTTGATCGTATTGAAAACAGCAGAAGCCGAGAGCACGCCCGGTGGCGATGTTGGGGGCTAGGTCGTCGATGTAACGGGTGGTGGCTGGATCGAGGTGGTGGGCGGCGATGGCATTTTGATAGATGGCAGGATCCGGCTTGATGGCCCCGACTTGAAACGAGAGCACAGCTGCATGGAACAGCGCAAATTCGGGATAGGCCTCGAAGACCCAGGGGCAATGAATCGAGTTGGTGTTGGAAAAAAGGATCAACCGGTGGCCGGCGGCAGCTAGGGACCGGACCTCCTGCCACATCGGTTCGATCGGAGTGAAAACATTCCGCCAAGCGTGCCGGAACTCGTCGGGGCTGGCCGGACTTTCCAGCACATCCAGAGCCCACTCGATGTAGGCGTCGGGCTCCATGGCACCGGCTTCAAAAACATCCCTCCGGTCTAGCAACCTCGCCAAGCGTGCTCGCCCATCGCTCACTCCGGGGGGGAGCAAGCGGGCCAGCGAAGGCTCAAAATCAAAATCCAAGAGCACACGGCCGATGTCGAAGAGGAAATTCATGGGAAGATGCTGTTTTTTCAAAGTTTTGGAGCTTGGGCCTGCCACTCTTCTGTCTTCTGCAGGATGATGCGGGCGGCAGTGAGGGCACCTGCATTGCGATTGTGGATGGCGAGGGCCTGCTTCATGGCACGCCATGGGGCCGCTTTGTCGATGAGAATACCTCGAATGCGTTGAGTGAGGACGTCTGGAGTGGCAGCGAGGCTGCCGCCGCCGATAATTTCCAGGAGGCGCAGATTCCCTTCTTCCTGGCCAGGAACAAGGTGATGAATGAGCATCGGGCAATGAGCGGCGATGGATTCATGGACTGTGGCACCGCCGGCTTTGCCGACAACCAGGTGATGCTGGGTGAGCAAGCGGGGGATGCGCCGGGTCCAGCCGAGGATGCGTACACGACCGGGGTAGGCCTGTTGGAGGGCCCGCGCAGCGGAATATAGCAGTCTGACGTTTTTGCCGAGGACGATGGTGAGTTTCACGACCGGGGAGGCGGCAAGGATCGAGGCACCGCAGGAGCCGATGGATTTGCGACGGGCGATCGGAAAAAAAAGCACGCGGAAGGGGTCGCAGGGGTCGGTAGGTGCCAGCGGATCGAGCTGCGCAAATTCGGGGTTGACGGGAAACCCGGTTTCGATGACGGCTGAAGAAGGCAAGTGGCTGGCAATCATCGTGTTGCGGGTAGTGGCATCGGTGACTAGCCAATAATTGCTAGGTGCCCGCAGCCACGCGGAGTTGATTTCAATTGAGTCGGTGACCACGGTAAACACTGGCAGAGCAACCCGGGCTCGGCTGAAAATTCGCTCGAGCCAATAGGGGTAAAGTGGATAGGAACTGACGATGGCGGTGGGCTGATAATCGACGATAAGTTTTGCCAGCCGAGCCTCAGGCTTGCGGGTGAGCCAGTTGCCACTGTGCTTGAAATCAATGCGGTCGATGGAATGGTAGATTCTGCCCCAGACCCGCGGCAGGTAATCAGTGGCAAAGCGATAGAGCCGGCTGACAGTGGAGGTGAAGATGGGGGTGGCAAGCGAACAGGGATCGCACACCTGAGCGTCGGCCCCGGCGGCGATGAGCGCCAAGGCTAGGTTGCGAGCAGCGCTGTTGTGGCCTTCCCCGAAGGCGGCGGTGAGGACGAGCAGACGAGGGGGTGTTTGCATGGCGGGAGTCTCTGCGGGGATTTTAGATGGATCGGGGCATTGCGTCGATGGAGTTTTTGGGTATATGTTGTCGGCAGGCATGGCACGCGTAAAAAAACCGGTGGAATTGAGGACGGTGGACGACGGGCCAGCACCTCGGGTGACGGTTTTGCGGTTAGGAGTGGAAAACCAACCGGTGCGGCTCATTCCTGAGAACAAGGATACCTACCAAGCACCGGCAGCCCGCTTGGTGGTGCCTGCGGTGGAGTGGGCGGACAATCGGCGCAGCCATCAACCGGGAGTTGAGGTGCTCATTGAGCCGGAAGATACGAGCGTGCCCGAGACGGAAGAAGGATGGAGCCGGGTTGAAGTCCGGCGCTATCCCGTGGCCTGGGGTTGGTTCGCCTTGGTGGCCTTGCTGTTGGCTTGGGCGGTTTTCTGGTCATTGAGCCACGTTCAGCAAGCCCAACCACTGATCAAAGCGGAACAGCAGCTAGCTGGGGTAACGGCGGAGGAAAGTGCAACGAGCGACCGGGCCTTGGCCGACTTGATCCAAGGGATGGAGCGCCAAGTGAAGGCATTTTGTGACGCTGGCACGCTGGAGGCGATGCTGCCCTTGGTGCGCCAGCCCGAGGTGGTGGGTCCGTTGATGAAGCGGTACTATGCTAAAACGCCGCTGAGGGCGCTTGGATTCAAGCGGGTGCGGGGTTTTCAGGGGGCTCTGGTGGGTGCAGATCGCGATTTCTGGTTATTTTCAGTGGTGCTAGGAGATGGGAGTTCACGGCAAATTCAGGTCGAGCAGGAGGTATCGGGAAAATTCGGGGTGGATTGGGAATCCGCAGTGATGTACCAGCCGATGAACTGGGACGACTACGCCCGGCAACGCCCGCCGAATAGCACCATGAATTTCCGGGTTCATATTGAGGAGGACCATTTTTTCACGCATGAATATGCGGATTCCGACCGCTGGGCTTCATTTCGGCTGAGCACTCCTGGTGGGGATGAGACGCTTTTCGGGTACGCGCCCCGCGGCGGGAAACTGGAAAATGAGTTGCTGAGGCTTATCGAGCAGAACGATAAAAAACCGGCTCCTGTGATTTTACGCCTTTCCCTGCCCGCCAATACCAAGTCCCACCGCGGTGTGATCATCGAAAAGGTGGCGAGCCCGCGATGGATTTATGTGGACCCACCGCAGACTGAGTCTTGATTTTAGCGGTGCCAACTGCAAGGTTCGGCGCGTTGAGCCAAGCATCCCCACCTGCTGAATGCGCCGTACGTCGTCGGCCGGATGCCCGCTACTTGCCGGTATTGGCTGGAGTGGGTGCCTTTTTTGTGTATCAATATGGCACGGCGCTGTGGCGATTGGCCTACCAATCCCGGGGGATGGACAACAAATTCAGTGCGTTGGCCCGAGATAAGTACGTTGGCTTTCTCATCGGGCAAAACCTCCAAATGATCCTCGCCTACGCAATTCTGGCAGGGGTCGGGGCCTTCTTGCTGCAACCGTTCGCGGCATGGTGGACGGCCCGCTCCAAATACCGGAGCGCTTGGTCGATTGCCCTGCGAGGTTTGCTGCTCGCGGCTTTCACCCAAGGATACTGCACGCTGCGTTTGGTCGATACCCGGCCGTATTTTCTCAACGACGCGAGTTTCGGCAACTGGTTCTACCGCACACTCGACATTATTCCGGTGGCGGCCAAACCAGACGCCTATTTCATCCTTTTCAAAGTGCTGCCGATTGCCGCGCTGGCCGCAGCCTTCCTCTGGCAAATCCATCGTCGCGGGCGCCGTGGCTGGCTGACAGCGGCCGTCGTGCTGGTTGTGGCGACGGGCTTGAGCAAGGGCATGGCGGGCCACAAGCACGGCCAGGCAGCACCCGTGACAAGCGGGAAAAGACCACCTAACATTCTGATATTAGCCTCAGACTCCCTGCGTGGCGACAAACTCGGCTGCGCCGGCTACCACCCGGCCCGCAGCGAAGGGGCAGCCGCAGTCGGCGTCTCGCCTACGATCGACGCACTGGCGGCTCGTTCCGTTAGGTTTGAGCGCTGCTACACGCCGATCGCCTCGACGATGGAATCGGGCATCTCGCTGATGACTTCGCAATATCCACAAACTCACGGGGTGCGCCAAATGTACCCCGACCGTGCGACTGTGGAGAGCACGATGCAGCGTGTGGCTCCAATGGCAAAATTGCTAGGCGAGCACGGCTATGAAACGGCCGCCATCGGTGATTGGTGCGCTGGCTACTATCACGTCGCCCCGCTGGGGTTTGAGGACATTTCGGTTTCGACCTTCGACAATTTCAAGATTTACATGAGCCAGGCGGTGGTGATGGCGCACTTTGTGGTGCCCTTGTACTTTGACAATGCACTGGGTTACCGGCTGTTTCCGCAGATCGAGTCGTTCGCGCAATTTGTCACTCCAGAGGTCGTCACCGCACGGGTGGAGGCGCGCTTGGCGCAGGCTGGCCAGACGCAGCGGCCGTTTTTCTGGCATGTATTTTTTTCCTGCAACCATCTTCCCTATCGGAGTCAGGAGCCGTACTGCAGTCTTTTCAGTGATCCGGCGTACCGTGGGCGGAATAAAAACGGTGTGGATTTCGACATCGATTCGTTCATTGGCGGCACCGACTTAGAAAGCAAATGGAAAGCCCTGCCAGCGCCGGAAGTGACGCAAATCCGTGCCCTCTACGACGGCTGCACGCGCCAATTCGACGATTGCGTTGGGCGGGTGCTGGCGGCCCTCAAGCGCAACGGCTTGGAGGACAATACGATTGTCATTGTGACGGCTGACCATGGGGACGACCTCTACGAACCTGGCGTGACCCTCGGCCATGGGCTCACGTTCAATGGAGGCGGCCAAGCGAATCACGTGCCCATGATCATGCACATTCCCGGTCTGGCGCCGCGGATCATCCCGGAAACCGTGCGCATGCTGGACATCATGCCGACCCTGGCTGATTGGGTTGGCGTGGAAAAGCCCGCCGTTTGGCAAGGACAAAGCTTTGCCGGGTGGCTCAAAGGGGGGGAGGCACCGGTGGTCCGGCCATTCTATGGCGAGACGGGTTTCCCGTTTATCCAGTTCAAAGTCCCCGGTATCCAACGCCCAAAACTCCCGCCCATGGATGAACTCACCGGCATCGACCCGGCCTTCAACTACCAATTCGTGCTCAAAGACCAGTACCGCGAGCGACTCGTTCAAGCAAAGCAGCGCTGCCTGCGCACCCACCATTGGAAGTTGGTTTGCACCCCCACCACTCAGGGGACGCGCCATTTCGGATTGTTTTTTCTGCCGAACGACCCCCACGGCGAGCACGATCTTGCCAACACCCGCCCCGAAGTTCTGGCTCCGCTGCAGGCCGCCATCGAACACTGGATGGATGAACAAAAGGAAACCTCCATCGCCAAAATCTTTCCCTCAGGCGAGCCTGAATAATCACCAGCCAGCCGATTCCCGCTTGAATTCGCCCCGCTTCCAGCCATCCTCTCCCGTCACCCGCTTCCTAACATTATGAAAATTTTCCTGCCGTTATTGGCCACTGCGTTTCTTTCAGCTGCTAGCGCCGCCGAGGTTCCCAAACTCTTCGCCAGCCTGTTCACCAAGGATACCCCGGTGGCCGCCCAGATCGGTATTGTGCTGCCGCCACCTGAGATTGACAAATACGTCGCCAAAGTTGAGGCTGCGGCACGCCTCGACATCAAATGGTTCAAGGAATTTTCCACCAAGGCCAAACCCGGCGTTCCCCTGCCGTACCACGAAAAACTAGGCCTCACCAAGGAAGAATACGACGAGTACACCAAGCTCTGGGCGAAGCGCGAGTTCAAGCCCGCCGAAGACGTCGAACTGCTGCTGCGCGAAACACTCGGCGGGGCCTGGATCATCGCCGCCACCGGCAATGCCAGCGGAATTTCCAACCTCCGTTACGACCCAAAAGCCGATGTCTTCCGCTCGCCTAACGGTGAACTCAAGCGCATCGATGACATCAAGGCCGACCCCGACAGCATTCTCGGAGCCTGGACCGGCAGCGAATGGCGCCTCGAGGAGGAAACTTCTCTCGGCAAAACCAAGGAAAACATCGCCGTCGGATGCTTCGAGGGCAACAAGTACGGCCTCGTCGTCTATCGCTTCCAAGAAGTCTCCAGCGAGGGCACCCGCATCGTCGATAAAAGCCTCGCCATCCGCTTCGAACTCGGCAAGGCAGGACATCTGAAAACGACCGAAGCCGAGGTGCCTGACAAGTCAAAGCCCGCCACCAAACCCCCGACCAAGCCGACCCCCAAAACCCCCTCCAAACACTGAGGCCACTGCCATGCCAGCAGGCCCTAACCGCTACCGCAAGTGGCGACTCTTGCTGACAGCCATCTGCTTGCTGCCGCCTCTCACATTCGCTTTGAGCAACCTCTGGCTCGCCAGCCCCTGGACACGGGACTGGCTCGCCTCCAAAATCAAACACCGCTGCGGCGGCTTGGAAACTCGTATCGGCAGCGCCTCTTGGTCGCCTTGGAATGGCATCACCCTGCGCCAATTTGTCATCTCCCAACCTGCTGAATTGAGCGGTGCCATCGCCGAACCGCTGCTTCGCATCGACTCTCTGCGCCTCATGCCGCGCTGGCGCTCCTGTTGGCACGGCCACTTGGATGTGCTTGCCGCTGACATGGACGGACCTCGCTTGGTTATTTCGCCGCAGATCCTCCTGCATCTGAGCCGACGAGCATCACCGCCCACTGCGCCGCCCGATACCCTGCCGACGCTTCCCACGATCGCAGCGTTGCAACCAGAGCACCCGTCCACGCCGCCTGCCCAAGCAAGCGTCCCAAACGTAGCAAGCGTCCCAAACGTACCAAGCATCCCAAGCGAACCCGCAACCAGCGTCCCAAGCGAACCCGCAGCCAGCGTCCCAAGCGTCCCAAGCGTCCCAAGCGTCCCAAGCGTCCCAAGCGTCCCAGGCGTCCCGAGCGAACCCGCAGCCAGCGTGCCAACTCCGCCCAACACCCAATCCCAAGCGAGCCCGGCACCGCCCACACATCCTCCTCCGGCGGCCGAGGCATTGCAGCCGACCTGCTGGGTTCGTCTCCGGCATGCATCATTGAAACTGGTGGCGGACGGCTCCGCTCCGCCATGGGTCGAAATTGCCGGCCTTAGCAGCGATTTGCCACTGTCTGGCAAAGCAGCGACTTCTTCGCTGACCCTGGACAGTCTCAAGCTGCACGGCACGCCTGTGCTCACCGATTTTAAAGCCCCGCTGGCTTGGGAATCCCCGGTGCTTTCGCTCAAACCGGTGGAAGTAATGCCGCTGGGAATTCACATCGAACTTGCTGCTAAATTCGCCCTCATCGGCGGCCTGCCAGTGCAGGTCGAAATCCAAGTGCCCAGCCAATCCCCTGCCCTGCTCACCCTGCCCGCTGGCGGCGAAGCCTCCGCCGGACACATCTCCGGCGCTGCCCGCTTCCGCGGCTTCCTCATGGCACCGGGCACATGGCAGGGCGATTGCCTGGCCGAATCCGCCGCCATTTCCTTGAAAACCAGCGAGCACCACACCACCTTCGACAACGGCACTTGTTGCTTTGCCCTGCGCGGCAACGTCCTCTCCTGCTTGGATGCCCGCTTGCTCGGCGAAAACCTTTCGTTGCTAGGTAACGCCACACTCTTGGCCGATGGCCGCGCCGCCGGGGTTCTGCGTCTCGTCGCAGCCCCAGAAACCACCCTCGGCATCCTCAAGCATTTCTTCCCCGACTCCGATCCCGTCCTCACGCCCATGGCCTCGCCGCAGCGCGTCGCTTGTGACGTCGAAGCATCCGGTTCTCTCGACGCCCTCCAACTCAGCATCGGCCACCACGGCCCCATCGTGCAGCCATGAAGAAGACAGAAGACCGCTGCGCTCCTTGACAGAAGACCGCTGCGCTCCATGACAGCAGACCGCTGCGTTCCAAGACAGCAGACCGCTGCGTTCCAAGACAGCAGACCGCTGCGTTCCAAGACAGCAGACCGCTGCGCTCCATGACAGCAGACCGCTGCGCTCCAAGACAAGAACAGAGCCCTCGGGCCGTGCATGGCACCTCTTACTCCAGTCTTCTGTCTTCTGTCTTCTGTCTTCTGTCTTCTGTCTTCTGTCTTCTGTCTCATATTCTTCTGCCTTCTTTCTCTTGTCTTCTGTCTCCTGTCTCATATTCTTCTGCCTCCCATGCGCATCATTGCCGGAAAAGCCGGGCGGCTCGCCATCAAAGTGCCCTCCGCTGTGGCCCGCCCCACCACCGATTTCGTCCGCCAGGCGGTATTTTCCATCCTCGGCGAACGGGTCGATAATGCCCGCGTCCTGGATCTCTTCGCCGGGTCCGGCGCACTCGGCTTGGAAGCCCTCAGCCGGGGTGCTGCCTCCTGCCTTTTTATCGACGAACACCGCCAGGCCATCCAGGTCATTACAGAAAATCTAGCAAAATCAAGACTGCTTGGCGGGCGCGTCCTGCGAGCCGAGGTTGGCGCATTCTTGCGCCGCGATGCTTCAACCTATGACCTGATATTCGCCGATCCGCCCTATATGAAAAAGCCCGGCGACACCGACCTGGTCGCTGGGTTGCTGGCCGGAGAGTGGTTGCGGCCCCGACTTGCGGCCGATGGCTGGTTCATCGCAGAAGTAGGAACCCACCAACCGAGCCCGGCGGCTAACGGGTGGTCGTTGGTGGACCGCCGCGAATACGGCAGCAGCGCCATCCTGCTTTACGCGCCGGAAAAACCGACCTAACCTATGGCGCGATGCAATTGATTTTCGGACTGGCGATCTACCGGCTGCTGTTGCCGCTGCTATTTGTGGCGGCCTTTCCCGGGTGGCTTGTCAAGATGCTGCGCCGCGGCGGGTTCGGCACCCGTCTGGGCGAGCGAGCCGCCATCTACAGCGCCAAACTCAACGGCGATCCCAGCGGAGCTGTCCACATCCACGCCGTGAGCGTCGGCGAGGCGATGCTCGCTCTCAAGCTGATCCGTGAGTGGCGCATCACCCACCCCGACCAGTGCTTTGTGCTGGCCACCGGCACTGCCACCGGTCATGCCGTGGCCACCGCTCCAAAGCTCCCCGGCCTGCGCGTCACCTACGCACCACTGGATTTCCCCGGCATGGTGCGCCGCTACCTCAGGCATTTTCAGCCGTCCCAGCTCATCCTTGTCGAGGGCGAAGCTTGGCCAAACCTGCTGCTCGCCTGCCGACACCACCACATCCCCGTCAGCCTCGTCAATGCCAGATTGTCCCCCCGATCCACGGCTCGCTACCGGCGCTTTGCCGCCTGGGTCAGGCCCGTGTTCGGCCTGCTAGATGCCGTCGCCATCCAAGACCCGCAGGACGCCGCCATCTGGCAATTCCTCGGGGTCGCCGCCAATAAAATCCACTCCACGGGTAGCCTGAAAATCGACCCCGGCAGTGGCCAAGGGCCGACCCGCCGGCCCGACTTCCAAGTAATCCTAGATGCTGTGGCTAGTCCCGGCTCTAACCGCCCGATCATTCTCGCCGCCAGCACCCATTCCGGAGAGGAAGGATGGATTGCCGGAGCCATTCGCGACGCCGCACCAGACGCCCTGATCCTCGTCGTCCCCCGCCATGCCGAACGCCGTGCGCAAGTCAAAGCCGATCTTGAGCGCCGTGGCTTCGAGGTGGTCCTCCGCTCAACCATGGCAGAGGGGCACGGGCGGGCCGCCGGTATGTCTCAAACCCATCCCTCACTCCCCTGCCTGGTCATCGACAGCACTGGCGAGCTGAGTGATTGGACGGCGCATGCCGACGTGGTGGTCATCGGCAAGAGTTTTCTGGCCACTGGCGGCCAAAATCCCTGCGAGGCCATCCTCGCCGGGAAACCCGTCATCTTCGGCCCTCACATGGAAAATTTCCAGCCCCTCGCCTCATCACTCGTCGCCGCCAACGCCGCTTTCACCGCCCATGACCCACCCAGCCTGTGCGCCGCAATCCGCCGCGCCCTGAATCCCGCCGCAGCCCTCGCCGCCACCACTCGCGCCACCGCCCTGCTCCAGCCACACCACGGTGCCACCCGCCGCATCGTGGAATTACTAACAGCACCCTAAGTTCACCTCATTTGGCGACAGGTGTCACCGATTGATAGGTTGGCCCCATGCGCAATTCATCAATGTCATCGCCGCCTTTGATATATGCCTCCACGGCGATTGCGAGGATATCGCTTTCGTTATTATCTTCCTGACGGGACTGCATGGTGGCCTCCGAGTCGAGTGGCATTTTGCCGGGGATTGGATTAACCCATGTGGTAAGCAGGTCCGGGCCATTTTGAAAATTGGAGCGGGTGACCACAAGATAGGTCTTGCCGTCCTCAGCAGGAACCCCGGCAATGGAGTAACTGCCATACAACTTGCCCGTTGAGATCCGGTTGTAGGAAATCGTTGTGGTATAAGTATTCCTAACGGGACGAATCAACACGCTGGTCCACACCTCGGTTCCAGACTTCCCGTAAGTGCAGGCAAGATGCCGAAGCACCGAGGTGTGCGTCGGATTTCGACCCTCGCTCTCATCGTGCAGAATCTCAAAATGCACCGACTTTCCCGTCGTCAGCAGTCCCGGATAAGTCAGACCAAAGGAATTAATTTTGATAGGAATGTTCGCCTGTTTTACCGACCATGCGTCTTTGAAGCCGCTGCCCCCATTGAGTGCGTCCAGGTTCGCATCAGGCGGATAATCAAACCCCTCATAACTGGCAGGCACCTCGACCCCATCGCCAGTGAAGCCTTCCACACTGGCTTGAAGAGCGCATACCCCATAGGCATTCTCGGCCTGTACCCAATAGCCATACTTCTGTCCGGGCTTGGCCGTGCTGTCATGGTACCGGTTCAAACCAAGCACCAGTGAGGCGGGCATCTTCGCCGAAATGGCTTTAGCCTGCGAGACGTCCCTGCCGTCCGCCCGAAAAACCTGATAGGTTGTTGGGAAATTATCCGCTTCACTCCATGTCACCTCCACCTCATCCTTGAAGCGGCCTTGGCTTGCAGTTACGCCACCCACCGGATGTGACACCACCGGTTCCGCAATAAACACCAAAGAGCGGGGAAAAATCCTATCAAAAGCAGCTTTAGTCTTTTCATACGAGCCTTCGGGATATGGCCATGCCTGCATGTTCCACGCGTGATCGGCGTAATACGGAATGCACGGAGCTATCATTTCCAAGTGACCGTCGCCCTGTCTCTCACCGGCAAAGTCCCAGGTCGAGAGCAGACTGCCGACCACTTGATTTGCATATTGGCTGCAATCATCGGCATTCTCACCAAGCGGCAGCCCGAAGGGACTCTCCTTGCCAAAGCGAGTGACAGCAAACTCGTCATGGATCCACTTGCCTTGGGCGAACGCTTTCTTGAGGGTTCCCGGCTGGACGTAAAGCGGCGTCCATGACGTGTTGCAAAGCTGGTATCCTGCCGCCAGCAAGCCACTTGGTGTCCCGCCCCATGTCTTACTGTAAAAATCAACCACAATGTTCGCCTTGTGCGGGCTAATATCAACATCATCCGCTCCCGGCCCGTTCCAATACATCATCTTGATGGCAGGATTGCCCTCCATCAAAAAACCCAACATTTTAACAGCCTCCTTGCCGTTGCATCCGCCCTCGCCATAAACCGGACCAATGTGATAGAACGGAAGTTTGCCCCCCGGCCAACTCTTGGCAAACTGGTCGCGCGACCGCTGGCTGACGATCTTCAGGAAATTCCACCAGCGAGGGTCATCGGCCAGGTTGCCCTTGATCTCAAATTTTCCTTTGCCATCGATCTCATCCACATATCCGGCAAACCGGTCTCCCGGAGTGAAATCCCGGCTCAAAACGGCCTGCCAGAACGAATCGTTAGGCCGCATCTCATTGTGCGGAATGAGGCTCACTCCGCGCTCGATGGCATAACTGATAACGTCCTCCATCTCGCGTTTGCTCCAGGCCGAATTCTCCTGCAGCATCTTGGCCTCAGCGCCATTGCTCGATTCCATGACCGCTCCGACCCACAGGGCTTCGGAAGTATGCAACTGCAGCACCCGTACCTTGTAGAAACGCATCAGGTCAATGACCTTCTTCACCCAAGCAGGCGAATGATAGCCGCCGCGGATGGAAACCTGCAAGGCCCGCAAATCGCGGTCGGCAAAATCCATCACCGTCATCCTCGCTATCTTCAACCCGCCACCATCGCTTTCCATTGCCTGCAGCACCGTCATCATCCCCATCGCCACGGCCTGATAGGTCCGACCCTCGACAAGCACCGCCGTATCCACCGATATGCGATAGGCATCACTTCCCTTGAGTTCCGTTGAGGCAGGCCGAAGTTGCAGCACAATGTCGCCGGCCTCCACTGGGGCATGGCCATTGGCGAGTTTCACCCGAAGCATCCTCTCAATATCGGATGCCAGAATTCTAGCTAATGGCTCGAGAGCTGGATCTAACGCAACGATGCGACCTGCCGCCGGAATGACCAAACTGCCATTGCCTGGGGTGATGAATTTCGGCAGCGGCATGAGTGCCGGTGCCGCATAACAGGGAAACGCCGCGGCAGCGACGAGAGCAAGGATCATTGGAAAGGCTGAACTCATGGCATTTTGCGGTATGAAAAGTTTGTACTCCTGCCAGGCAATTTTTGCCAGAACTTCACGCTGGAACCTGCCCCACGCATCCTCCTCGTTGGCTGCGCCAAATATCCCCACCTCAAACACCCGGCCTGCACCACAGTGGCGCACGAAACATTGGCGCAAACGACCAACTGTCTCGCTAAGAATTCAGTCCACTGCATCGAAGTGGGTGGTTGGAAATTTGGCACCGCCTGCCTGATTGGGCCGGAGCATCACCTTTTGCTTTTCCCGGTCCCCGGCATTGCGCACCACCGGGATGGGCATGCCACTGGTGAAATCCAGGCCGGTGACGTACATAGCGGTGGAGGCAGTCATCGGCAGCGGGATGAAATCCTGCACTTGCTGGAGGTTCCAGCGCTGCTGTTTTAGGAAGTCCTCGACCACGCCCATATCTTCGCCAGTGCAGCCGGGGAAGTTAGAAATAAAATACGGCACGAGGTACTGTTGTTTGCCGACAAGTGCACTGAGTTCGGAAAATTTTGCCATAAACGCCGGAAAATCCCCAGCGGGTTTTCGCATTCGCCTCAGCACGTTTGGTTGCAGGTGTTCTGGAGCGACCTTCATGTGGCCGGACACATGATGCTGCACCAATTCGCGCAGGTACTCCGGTGTGCGCAACGCCACATCCATCCGAATACCGCTTTGTACAAACACATGCTTCACCCCGGCCACCTGCCGCGCCCCTCGCAACATCTCAAGCCCCGGCTCTTCATTGATCTCAAAATGTGGACAAATGCCCGGCCACAAACAACTCGGCCGGTGGCACTCCCGGCACTCCTCCACATGGCCATTCCTCGCCGCGTACAAGTTGGCCGTCGGCCCGCCCAGATCCGACACCGTGCCGCGAAATGATGATAGTTCACCCAAGCGTCTCACCTCCTTCAACACCGATTCAACACTTCGGCTTGATAGAAATTTCCCCTGATGCAAACCCAATCCACAGAACGTGCACCCTCCAGCACAGCCTCGCGAAACAATCACCGAGTCCTTGATAGTCGCAAATCCCGGCACAGGATCCTGATAGGACGAATGCGCCGCCCGCTGAAACGGATATTCATACAGGGCATCCAACTCCTGCCCGTCCACCGGCATTGCTGGCGGCTCCATCACCACTGCCCGCGCCCCGTGCATCTGCACCAAACGCTTGCCGCAATACGGGGTTTGCTGCGCTTCAGTCACCTTGGTTAGGGGCAGCAGCAGCCGCACATCCGCTTGCAAGTCCTCCCACGAAGGCAGCATAATGCATCCGGAAAAATCCGTGGAGGCACTCGCCTTCGCACCTAGCAAAACCGCCGTGCCCGCGATGCCGCCCAAGTCCCTTCGCCCCTTGCGCAGGCGGCTGGCGACCTCCCGCACCGCTCGTTCGCCCATGCCGTACACCAGCAGGTCCGCTTTCGAGTCCGTTAGTATAGATGGCCGCAGTTTATCTTCCCAGTAGTCGTAGTGGGCGACCCGCCGCATGCTTGCCTCAATCCCGCCAAGCACGACCGGCACACCGGGAAACGCCCGCCGCGCCAATTGTGCATAGACCACCGCCGCGTGGTTAGGACGGCGGCCCGGCACACCACCGGCGCTATAGACATCAAGTTTTCGCTTGTGTCTGGCGACGGTGTAATTGGACACCATTGAGTCGAGATTACCCGCTGTAACTCCAACGAATAGCCTTGGAGCGCCCATCACGGTGACGGCTTCCAGAGACTTCCAATCGGGCTGGGCGACGATGCCCACCCGCAAACCGTCCGCCTCCAACACCCGGCCAATCATCGCTGCACCAAACGACGGATGATCCACATAGGCGTCGCCTGTGATGAGCAGCACGTCAAGTTCACTCCAACCCAGCACGTCCATTTCAGCACGCGACATTGGCAAAAATGCCCCGGCTGCCACCAACTTGGCTGTGGGTTTGCGTGCCATCGGATCGAGTCTCGCGGCGGCGGCTCACGCCAAATCCCGTACCTGCACTTGAGCCCACCAGCTTTTGAATGTTTCCACAAACACATGGTGCTGCGGGTCCACCTGATAGGCATCCTGCTCCTCCACGCTGGCAAATTGCATCGTCAACGCGTAGTCCCACGACTGGTCGATGACCGGTCGCGGCATCACCGCTGCGGGCACGGCCCAGCGCCCGCCGCCCACCATAGCAATGTCAAACAGCGACGCCATGCCCTGCTCAAACACAGCGCGGTCCGCAGCACTCTTGCATTCGTCCTTCAGCCAAAAATACACATGATGTTCCATGCCCCGAGGCTCACCGAACCAAGCCCGTTCCGCAAGCCAATTTCCCGTGAACGGTGTTTGCCAGCAGAGAATGAGCCGCTGCAGTCAGAGGCAACGCCCTCGCGGGAGGATCGTCACATTTGCAACTCTAAGTAATTCCAACAAGTTACAATACAGCATAGCAAACCGCGTAGCGAAGGGGCTGGATTGTGGCTAAAACCACCACCCCATCGGCCCGGCACTGAACGGTTTTACACCGCGCCGCAACCCCGTTGCGTGCTTGGTGGCCGATTGGCTGCACCTCCGTGCGCAGCCCTCTTCGGTTCAACGTTCAATGTTCGACGTTCGCCTTCCCCGAGGGCCGCGCACAGCTCCCTCACAATCCAAAATCCAAAATCCAAAATCCAAAATCCCTCCCCCCCTCCTCCATAGGTCACCGCCTAGCAGATTTAAACCTTGCAGTACC
>CAIKHZ010000357.1 GCA_903827375.1 Akkermansiaceae bacterium | reverse complement strand
GGATAACTGCGCGTGGCAGGCGCAGATTTAATGACTATTTGGCGTTCTGCGTCTCAAGCTTCTGCATACGTCCGTTGAGCTGTTCGATTTGTTTGCTCAGTTTGCGCATTTCGTTGAGCATTGCTGCATTAACATCCGTAGCGCGAGGAGCTTCCGGCTTGAGCTGCTGGGGCGGGACTGCTTCGCGTCGAGGAGCTTGCTTATTGATCGCTGGCGGGGCCGTCGGCTTGGTCAGTTTGAGCTCTGCTTCCATACGGCTTACTTCGGCGTGGGCCTTGGCGGCGTACTCGGGATAACCTGCTGCCGTCAATTGCTCAGCAGCCTGGCGAAGATGACGAATCCTTGCCAACGGGGAATTTTCCGCTGCTGGACTCGGTTTCGTTTGAGCTTGTGGGGCATTAGGACGGGTCGTGCGCTGTTGCGGAGTTGCGGCCTTTGGCTGGGCCATCTGCGGACCCCATGCACTGCGAGAGCGTTGCTGGAACATCTGGCGGTTTTGGCCCCCTTGGCTGTTGCCACGGCCGAGTTGTTGCTGCGGTCTGGCAAACTGGGGGTGACGCATCTGCGGGCCCCATGAGCCCCGCATGCGTGCTTGGAACATCTGGCGGTTTTGGCTGCCTGGATTGCGATTGCCGCCCATCTGCGGACCCCACGCGCTGCGAGAGCGGGCTTGGAACATCATGCGGTTAGGACCCCCTTGGCTGTTGCCACGGCCCATTTGTTGCTGCGGTCTGGCGAACTGGGGGTGGCGCATCTGCGGGCCCCATGCACTCCGCATGTGTGCTTGGAACATCTGGCGGTTTTGGCCGCCTGGGTTACGATTGCCGCCCATCTGCGGACCCCACGCGCTGCGAGAGCGAGCCTGGAACATCAAGCGGTTTTGGGGGCCTTGGTTCTGTTGCGCCATCGGCTGGTGGGGTTGGCGGCCTTGGTTCGGCTGGGCCATCGGTTGATGGGGTTGGCCGCCTTGGTTCGGCTGGGCCATCGGTTGATGGGATTGGCGGCCTTGGTTCGGCTGGGCCATCGGTTGATGGGGTTGGCCGCCTTGGTTCGGCTGGGCCATCGGTTGATGGGGTTGGCCGCCTTGGTTCGGCTGGGCCATCGGTTGATGGGGTTGGCGGCCTTGGTTCGGCTGGGCCATCGGTTGATGGGGTTCGCCACCTTGGTTCGGCTGGACCATCGGTTGATGGGGTTGGCCACCTTGGTTCGGCTGAGCCATCGGTTGCTGTGGCTGGCCGCCTGGTGTGAACCAGTTTGGTCGCGCCGTCCTATTCTGCGGAGCCATCGGCTGGCCTTGATTCGGCGGCTGTGGCTGACCGCCTTGATTTGGCTGGGCCATCGGATGCCATGGGCCTTGTTGGTCGGCAGTTGCGTTAGGTGCGTTAGGTGCGTTAGGTGCGGTCATGCCACGTCCTTGAGCGCGCATCGCATTGGGTCGGAAAGTGGGTCGTTCTCGGCCGGCTGGGGCATTGGGTTGTTCGCTGGGCGCGGGTGCCTTTGCGGGATCTGCTCCGGCATCTTGGGCTCGAAGACCTATGGGTGAAAAAAGAAAGCCGGCGGCAAGCACCGGTAACAATTGGAAGCAATGCAGTGTTGGTTTCATGGCAGGAGGGAGTTTTGTTGAATAATCGCTGGGGTAAAACCCGCCTGATTTTGGAAAGTTGCCAATTTCAAGCGATCTTTTCCGGCCTGCTTCTAATGGGCTGGCCAAATAAGCCGCATTTCCGACTTTTCAAGGCCAGTGCCTTGGCCTAGACCTCTGTCGACATGAGCCAAATTGTTCTTTTATTTTCCGGTCAGGGTGCCCAGCGGGTGGGCATGGGCAAAGATTGGGCTGAATCTTCAGCCACCGTGCGCGGTCTAGCGGCCCAAGCCGATGAAGTCCTTGGATTTTCGATTTCCGACATCATGTTTGAAGGGCCAGACGAAGAACTGACGAAGACCTCGCGCTGCCAGCCAGCCCTGTTTCTCCATGGGCTGATGGCGCTGGCATTGGTGCGCGAGCGCTTGCCGCAATTGCAAGCCGTGGCCGCCGCCGGACTCTCACTCGGCGAATTCACCGCTCACGTCGCCGCAGGCACGTTCTCTTTCCAAGACGGGCTGCGGCTCGTTGCCCGCCGCGGCGAATTCATGGAGGCTGCCTGTCTAGCCACTCAGGGTACGATGGCGGCTCTCATTGGTGGCGAGGAAGAGCAGGTTCGGGCGCTGGCCGCAGCGGCCGACGTCGATGTCGCCAATTTCAATGCTCCGGGCCAAATCGTGCTTTCCGGCACGGTGGCCGGAATTGATGCGGCGGTAGCCAAGGCCAAGGACTTTGGGATCCGCCGCGCTATCAAGCTCAACGTCGCCGGGGCCTATCACTCGCGCCTGATGCAAAGCGCCAAAGAGCAACTCGCCGTGCAGCTCGCCGCAGTGACCATCCAGCCGCCCAGCATGCCCGTCGTCTGCAATTTTTCCGCCAGTGTCGTCTCCGAGTCATCTGAAATCCGCCACTCGCTCGAAAGCCAAGTCACTGGATCGGTGCGTTGGACAGAGTCGATCCACAAGCTCATTGCCTTGGGTCACCGCAATTTCCTCGAACTCGGGCCCGGCAAGGTGATCGCGGGACTCCTCGGAAAAATCGACAAGTCCCTCACTGTGCATTCCATCGAGGACCTTGCCTCCCTCGAGGCCACCATTGAGGCATTGTCCTGACGTGAAAAAAAATCACTTTTCGCAAAAATAGGTGTTGCACCCGCACGGATCGTCCCCTAGTTTGCGCGCCACCCGAACGGGGATGGAGCGGTAGCTCAGTTGGTTAGAGCGCCAGCCTGTCACGTTGGAGGTCGCGGGTTCGAGCCCCGTCCGCTCCGCCATCCCTCGGGAATTGAAGCCCTGCAACTCAGTGAGTTGCGGGGCTTTTTCTTGCTCGTTTCGAGTGTGTTCAAAAGTGTGAGAAGGAGCCCCGGTTGCGTTTCCTGCCATTCGTCCGTCTCCGCACTTGTTTGTTGGCATAAAATAGCTGAAGATGGCGTTTCGCACGTATTCAAGTCCTCACCGACGTCCCCTTTCTCCTTATTCATCCATGCCTACTGTTGCCATTGTCGGACGTCCGAACGTCGGAAAATCCGCCCTCTTCAACCGTCTTGCGGGGCGAAAAATCGCCATCGTTCATGACCAGCCGGGCGTCACCCGCGACCGGATTGCCGCGCCGTCCAAAGCCACTGCCCACGCCTGCACCCTGATTGATACAGGCGGCATCGGCACGAGTATTGACGATGGGTTTGGCGAACAGGTGGCGATTGAAGCGGACATCGCGATGGAAACTGCGGATTTGATCTTGTTGGTGGTGGATGCGCAGGACGGCCTCACGCCCGTCGATCAGGCGCTGGCGCAAAAACTCCGCAAGGCCAAACCACCGGTGATCCTCGTCATCAACAAGGTGGATGACTCAAGGCATGAGTCGATTTTCTCCGATTTTACCCGCCTTGGCTTCACCACCAGTATTTTGGTGTCCGCCGAACACGGGCGCAATTTCGGTCACCTCTGTGATGAAATTGACGCTGCCATCGCCCCGCTGGTGGCCGAAACCGAAGCCATCGCCGAAGTGGCCGAGGCCGTCGGCATCAAGCTGGCCATTGTTGGCAAGCCCAATGCCGGCAAGTCGTCGCTGGTCAATGCGATCCTCCACGACGAGCGCACGATTGTTTCGAAGATTGCCGGCACCACCCGCGACGCGGTGGACTTACCCTATACGTTTCAGGGCGAGCGATTCACGCTGATTGACACCGCCGGGCTGCGGCCACGCGGCAAGCGCGACAATTCTGTGGAAGTATTTTCCGCGATGCGCTCGGAAAAAGCCATCCGCCGCGCCGACCTCTGCGTGCTGGTCATCGACCTGGCCAGCGGCATCACCGCCCAAGACCGCAAAATTGCCCAACTCATCCTCGAGGAGAAAAAACCCTGCGTCATCGCCCTCAATAAGTTCGACCTCTATCTCCCTGACGCCCCGCACAAAACCCGCTTGGAACAGGCCGCCGCCCACGTCCGCCGCGAGTTGTTCTTCCTCGCCTTTGCCCCTTTCGTCGCCTGCTCCGCCAAGACCGGCTCGGCCGTCGATCACGTCCTCAAGGAAGCCCTCAAAGTCCGCAAGGGGGCTCAAGCCGTCCCCGGTACTGGCGTGCTCAACCGCATCCTCCAGGCCGCCTTCGAGCAAAACCTGCCACCCATCGATAACAAGCTGCGACGCCGCCTCAAACTTTACTACGCCACCGCCGCCACCAACGAAAAATACAGCGTCATTCCCGTCCCTACCATCGTTCTTTTCGTCAATGACAAACGACTCATGGCTAACAGTTATGAAAGTTATCTGACCAACCGGATGCGTGAGGCCCACCCCGCTCCGGGAGTGCCGATTATTTTTTCAGTTCGTTCGCGCACCCGCCGCGAATGGGAACCTCGCGAACGCCCCCAAGGCCATTAGACGGGGCCGGTTATCTATGATCCGTATTTTCAGATCCCACCCTAACATGTTCGGCCGATTCCTTATCCTTGCCTGTTCCCTGCTTCTGCCGCTCGCTGCCGCTCCGCGCCCGTGGAAAAACCCTGCAGGCGAGAGCAGTATCCAAGGTGAATTTTTGACCCGCGACGAGCGCAGCGTGACGATCCGCCGCAGTGACGGCTTGGTATTCACCCTGGATATCAAAAAGGTCCACCCCGATGACCTTCAGTGGCTCGAGGCCAATCACCCGCTGCCCGTGTCCAAGCCTGCAGAACCGGTGGCCGACGCCAGTGCCGTGTTTGACACCCTCCACTTTGGTGACACCCGCGAGCAGGTTCTCGCCAAGCTCAAGGCTAGCAAGATCGTCGAATTGCGGGTGGCCGAATCCCTTCTCGGCCGCTTCGGCCTCAACGGCAGTTTCCAAACCCGCAAGGACATTGGCGGCCTGCACTGTCGTTTGCTTTTCAATTGGTCAAGCGCCGGCCTGATGCGCGAGGTGTCCCTCCAAACCGAGGCGCTCCCGGAAGACGCCTATCCAACCCGCCTCAAGGCCTGCTGGGAAGATTTCGCCAAGCTTCTAACTATTCTCTACGGCGAACCGTTGCAGCAGGGCAATTTTCCGCCTCTAGCAGATTTGAGCGATGGTGCCTGCCTTGCCAGCCACTGCTGGCGGCTCGAAGGCGGTGGCACGGCCCTCCTCGGCACCGCACGCGACAACAAGAATTACACCACCGTCGTGCGCTTCATCCAACAGGAACTCAAACCCGTCGTGCAGCCCTGAAGACGGGTCTTGCCCCGGCACCCTGCGACTCTTGCATTTGTTGATTGAACTTGCCCCATGCCTGCCAAAAACTTTCACGTCCGCCAAGCCGCCGTTTCCGCCCTCCACGCATGGGCTCAAGGTCAGGATTATGCCGAAAGCCTCATCGAGCGCCACGCCCAGCGCCGCAAGCTCTCCTCGCCAGACCGCGGCCTGCTGCAAGCCATCCTCTTCGGCGTGCTGCGCCACCGCCGCCTGCTAGACCATTGGATCGGCAAACTGCGTGACGGCAAACTCGACCCGGAAACCCGCGACGTGCTGCGCGTCGGCCTTTGCCAATTGCTCATTCTCAACCTGCCCGACCACGCAGCCGTCAATGAAACCGTCGAAGCCGGCAAGGCCAACGTGCGCAGCCTCATCAATGCGGTGCTGCGGCGCGCCACCACATCCCGCAAGCGCCTGTTAGATGAGATTGGCGACCTGCCGCCTGCCGTTGTCCACTCGCATCCGGACTGGTTGTTCAACCGCTGGCGGGCGACATTTGGCAAAGCCAACGCACTGGCCTTGATGGAGTGGAACAATCAGCCCGCTGAAACATTTTTCCGGTTCAATCCGCTAGTGGTAGCTACCGGTGGAGGGGAGCCACTGGCCAATATTCCCGGCAACCCAATCGCCAACGCCCCCGGGTTTTACCAACTCGAAGGCCCGCTGCCAACCGCGTTGCTGGCCGCCGGTGCCATCTATATCCAAGACCCGGCGACCCGGCATGCCGTTGAGTTGCTAGACCCGCAACCCGGCGAGCGCATCCTCGATGCCTGTGCCGCTCCCGGCGGCAAGGCGTTCCTCATCGCAGCAGCGCTAGGTTCGGCAAGCAACCTAGTCTGCACCGACTCAAACGAAAAACGCCTGCCCCGGCTGCGCCAGAATCTCACCCGCCTGCATGCCGCCGAGGCGACCATTGCCGTCCACGATTGGACGCAGCCGGCCCCGCCTGCCTGGCACGCTTCATTCGACGGCATTCTGTTGGATGTCCCCTGTTCTAACACCGGAGTGCTGCGCCGCCGAGTCGATGTCCGCTGGCGCTTGCAAGCCCCGGATATCGATGCTCTCGTTCGTACCCAGCGCCAAATCCTGGAAAACGCCCTGCCCTGCCTCAAACCCGGCGGCCGACTCGTGTACTCGACCTGTTCTCTTGAACATTCAGAGAACCTTGGCCAGATTGAGGCGTTTCTTGCCGACCACCCTAGCCTAACACTGCACTCCACCCGCGAAGCCCTGCCGTTCCGTGATTGCACTGACGGGGCCTTCGCGGCATGCATCGGAGCGCAGATGAAATAGGGCAATGAGTTTGAGGTCATTCACTGGGTTCTGACCTGGCAGCGAGGGATTCCAGCAACCCGGCCGCATTCGCTAACAACTCAGGGAGAGCCAATCCGGTGGCGGCCAGCTCGATGATCTGCTGAAAGAGCCCAGATTCTCGTGCGAGTGAATCTGCGGAGCCACAGAATGCCCACACCGGGATGCCATGGGCCCGGGCCAAGTGGGCGATGCCGACCGGACCTTTGCCGCTCAACGATTGTGCATCCAAGCGGCCTTCGCCCGTAATCACTAGATCAGCGGCGGCCATCTGTTCGGTCAGTCCACTGAGGGAAGCCAACAAATCGAAGCCGGGAACCAATTCGGCGGCGGCAAAGCTCAACAAGCCGAAGCCAAGACCGCCAGCGGCACCCGCACCGGGAAATTCCGCTAGACGGGCACCATCAGTGAGACGGATGATATTTTCCAACGCAGCCTCCAATACTGGCATGGTGGCTTCGTCAGCGCCTTTCTGAGGTCCGAAAACACGGGTGGCACCGTCTGGCCCTAGCAGCGGGCTGGAAACATCACAAGCCGCCATGACAGGCGGCAAGGGGAGCATGCCCGAAGTATCAACACGGGCGAGATGGCGGGCCAAGATACCGGGAGATGGGTGGAGGACAGATTGGTCTGCAGCAAGAAAACGCACACCGAGTGCCGCCGCCATGCCGGCACCACCGTCGTTTGTGGCGCTGCCACCGATGCCTAGCACGATACGGCAGGCTCCGCTGTTCGTGATGGCATGCCGCATCATTTCCCCGGTGCCTGTGGTGGTGGCGGCCAGGATGTCACGTTCTGCCTCGGGAATCCGCCAGAGGCCGCTGGCCTCCGCCATTTCCATCACTGCCAGCGGGCCGTCAGCGGAATCCCCCAGCACGTAGCGAGCAAGGATGGGCCGGCCGAGGGCATCATGGGCGGGGCACTCGATCCAGCGGCCCTTGAGCGGAATGACGAGGGTTTCAGCAAAGCCCTCGCCGCCATCGGCAATCGGGTGGATCGTTATAATCGCTGATGGCCAGCGAGTTGCTAGGCCGCGGGCGATGGCGGTGCAAACGTCCAGAGCCCTGAGCGAGCCTTTGAATTTATCGCAGGCGATGAGAATGTGGCGCGGTTTCACTAGCAATTTCTACAAACCCAGCTCGGTGGCGTTGACAATGCTGGGGGCAAGCGCAGGGACTTTGCCCGAGAGAAAGGGGCGGATGTCGCCCCCTTGGTTGACCGGCAGTCCTTGGAGGATAGCGGCGACGTTGCAGGCCGCTAAGCTGGCCATTCCCTCGCGGGTCCATTTGGTGGCCGAGGCAATGTGGGGAACCACGACGACGTTTGCCAAATCAGCGAGGCCGGGTTTCATGGCTGGCTCGTCCTCGAAGACGTCGAGCCCGGCTCTGAAATCCAGATTGGCCTGGCAATGAACGACGAGTGCGGCTTCATCGATGAGCGGGCCGCGGGCGGTATTGATGAGGACGGCGTCGGGTTTCATCAAGGCTAGACGTGGCGCATGGATGAGATGGTGGGTGGAGGCGTCGAACACCGTGTGAAGGCTAACCACATCGGCATCGCGCAACACATCCTCCACGGTGCCCAAACGGCGGCAGGTAACGGCAGGCAATCCATGGCTGGTTAGAAAGGTGCCATAAGCGGCGATGTAGGCTTCAAGTTCCAAGTTAGCCCGAAGGTCGTAATAGACGAGATCCATTTTGTGCCCCTCGACCATCATTTTTGCGTACGCAGCGCCGATGCGCCCGGCCCCGATGATACCCACTGTCTTGCCATGGAAGAGTTGTCCGAGGAACAAGCTCGGCAACCAGCCGATGAAGCGACCCTCGCGCATGAAGCGGTCGGCCTCGACGATCCGCCGGGATGCCGCAAAGGTGAGTGCGACGGCGTGTTCCGCAGTGGCCTCCGTGAGCACGCCGGGAGTATTGCCGACAGGGATGGCCAGTGCGGTTGCGGCCGCGACATCCACGTTATTGTAGCCAACCGCATAATTGCTGTAAACACGCACCCCTGCGGTTGCAAGCATCGCAAACATTTCGGCATCCCAGCTCTCGGTGAGCTGGCCGATAACGCCGTCGCAACGCGGCCCTACACCTGCGGCGACAGCCTCGCGTGAAAGAATGCCGGTGCCTTGAATGATCTCAACGCGGCAATCCGCAGCGGTGAGAACATCGAGCCAGTGGCAGCCCGGAAGTGGTTTGGTCACGACGACCCGGCGGGATCCAGAAGGATTGACGATTTCGATGGATGGGGAGTTCATTGGGAAAGGACAGCAAAGGATGTAACCTAGCAGACTTAGCCCAATCTGCACTGAACCAGTGGGACCCTGTCAAGCGGATTTCTGGAACTGCGCAGATTGACCCATGGCGAGGCAGTGAGTGCCAAGGTGTCCTTGCAGCAAGCTCTGAACTCAGTGTTCGACCTCAAATGCGCCACGGGGTCGAGCAAGCTCAAATGTTACCATGCGAGGACTGACCCCATCGGCCGATGG
>CAIKHZ010000356.1 GCA_903827375.1 Akkermansiaceae bacterium | reverse complement strand
TGAAGCGGCATAAACGGACTCAACGCAAGCCACATTCAACCCGAAATCCGGCGAAAGAACATCCTCCATCTAACTGCTAGGTGTCACCACCAGGACAACGAGACCCTGTTCGCAAAACCAACGCTAGCTGCCACACCCGCATTCTGGATCGTTTCGACCTATCCAATACCAGACGGCCCCGCCCCAGCCGGAACCGGTCTGACCGACATGGGGTGCATGTGTCCACGGTGAACGGGGGGCAAGATCACCTCCGGCACGCTCCACGGGTTCGTGACCAATGAAGTACCCGCCGGAAATCCCTAACGGCACCTCCAAAACCCCGGGAATCGTCGCAACTAACGCAAATCAGCCTTTCCACCCTGATGCCGAAGGGCTTAAATCCTCCGCGTTCACTTGATCGCGTGAAATCATCATGACCCACCACCCCGTAAAATTCTACGCCCATGAACCCCGCCGGGATGGCGGGGAAGGCGTGGCTCGCTTGGCGCGGGCACGTTTGACTGCCTAATTTTCAATATTCCCAATGGACCACGCCACCCACAACAAAATCGTCTCCTTCATCTGGTCCATCGCTGACGACTGCCTCCGCGACGTCTTTGTCCGTGGAAAATACCGCGATGTCATCCTGCCCATGTTCGTTCTCCGGCGGATCGACTGCCTGCTGGAGGAAACCAAGGAAGCCGTGCTAGCCGAGGTGAAATTCCAGAAAACTGAGGCGAAAATGGCCATCCTCGACCCCGATGGCCTCCGCGAAGCCTCCGGCCAGGTTTTCTACAATACCTCAAAATTTACTCTCAAAGGTCTGTTAGGCAATCCCTCCCAGCTCGAAGCCAACTTCAACCACTACCTCGACGGCTTCAGCGACAATGTTGCCGAAATCATCGCCAAGTTCGATCTCCGCAACCAGATCCGCAAGATGGGCGAGGCGGACGCGCTCCACGGCGTCATCGAGAAATTCGTCGCCCCGGACATCAACCTCTCCCACCACGACGCCATCGGCCCGGACGGCCGGAAGCTCCCGGGTCTGACCAACCTCGGCATGGGCTACGTCTTCGAGGAACTCATCCGCAAGTTCAACGAAGAGAACAACGAGGAGGCTGGCGAGCATTTTACACCCCGCGAGGTCATCCAGCTCATGGTCCACCTGCTGTTCGAGCCGGTGAAGAAAAAGCTGCCGCCCGTCATCACCATCTACGATCCCGCGTGCGGCTCCGGCGGCATGCTCACCGAGGCCCAGGACTTCATCCTTGATCCCGAGGGTTCCATCCGCTCGAAGGCCGCCATCTACCTCTACGGCAAAGAGGTCAACCCGGAGACCTACGCCATCTGCAAGTCGGACATGATGATCAAGGGCAACAACCCGGAAAACATCCGCTACGGCTCCACCCTCGCCACCGACGAGTTCTCCGGCCTCCGCTTCGATGTCATGCTCTCCAATCCGCCCTACGGCAAGAGCTGGAAGACCGACCAAGGCCAAATCCTTGAGAAAAATGGCGCGAGCACCGTCATCATCGACCCCCGCTTCGAGGTCCGGCTGCCCGACGCATCCGGCGAAATGCAGACCGTCTCCGCCGCGCCCGCCGTGGATGACGGCCAGCTCCTTTTCCTCATGGAAATGGTGAGCAAGATGAAGCGGCTCAAGGACTCCCCGGCGGGCTCGCGCATCGCCACCGTCCACAATGGCTCCGCGCTCTTCACCGGCAATGCTGGCGGCGGTGCCAGCAACATCCGCCAATACCTCATCGAGAACGACCTGCTAGAAGCCATCATCCAGCTTCCTAACAACATCTTCTACAACACCGGCATCACCACCTATATCTGGCTGCTATCCAACAAGAAAACACCCGATCGCAAGGGCAAGGTCCAGCTCATCGACGCCTCCCAGCTTTACGATAAGCTCCGCAAAAACCTCGGGGCCAAAAATTGCGCCTTCACCGGCGACCACATCACCCAAATCACCCGTGCCTACCTCGACCTGCTGGACACCGGCAAGCAGTCGGTCGATGGCCTTAAATCCCAGGTCTTCGACAACAAGGAATTCGGCTTCTGGAAAGTCACCGTCGAACGCCCGCTGCGGAAGTCCGCCCAATTCTCTGCCGAGCGCATCGCCCCGCTGCGCTTCGACAAATCCCTCGCCACCGAAATGGAGTGGATCTTTTCCCAATGGAGTGAGGACGTGTACAAAAGGGACTTCCTCGCCGGGAAAAAGGACGCCGTGCAACGCTGGCTCGACCACGAACAAATCGAACTCACCGGCGCGAACCTGAAAAAACTCCTCGATCCCAAGCTCTGGCTCGCCCGTAGCGAGTTGTTGGAAATCGCCGAAAAACTCCACAAACAACTTGGCGCGAAAACGTGGAACGACTTTTCCCTCTTCACCGAGGACGTCAAAACCGCCATCAAGAAACTCAAGCTCAAGCCCGGCACTCCTCAGCTCAAGACAATCCTCGACGCCGTCTCATGGCGCGACCCCGAGGCCGCGCCCATCGTCGCCAGCGAACTCTACCTCGAAATCGACACCGACGAACAACACCTTGCCGCCCGCACCTGGTATCCCGCTGTCGAGGACGGCCGCGCCACGGTTTACGAACCGGACAGCGAACTCCGCGATACGGAAAACATCCCTCTAACATACGAGGGCGGTATCGAAGCCTATTTCCACAAGGAAGTCCTGCCCCACGTCCCGGACGCTTGGATCGACGACAGCAAAACCGTCATCGGCTACGAAATCTCCTTCAACAAATACTTCTACGTCCACCAACCGCTCCGCGACCTCGCCGAAGTGGTAAACGAAATCCGTAACCTCGAAGCCGAGACCGAAGGACTGCTCGAACAAATCCTCAGCTTTGCCACCACATGAGCGAATTGGTTCTCTACACCTCCGAAGACGGCAAGACCCGCCTCGACCTGAGAGTGGACGGTCAGACCATCTGGCTGACCCAGCTCGAAATCGCCGACCTCTTCCAGACGACCAAACAAAACGTCAGCCTCCACGCCAAAAACATCTTTGAAGACGGGGAATTGACCCCGGAGGCAACTGTCAAGGATTCCTTGACAGTTCAAACCGAGGGAAAACGTGACGTTCAGCGATCCATCCAGCTCTACAATCTCGACCTCATCCTCGCCATCGGTTACCGCGTCCGCTCCCCGCGTGGCGTCCAGTTCCGCCAATGGGCCACGACTCACCTGCGCGAATACCTGGTAAAGGGCTTCGTCATGGACGATCAGCGGCTCAAGAATCCCGGCGGCTGGGACTACTTCGATGAGCTGCTCGCCCGCATCCGCGAGATCCGGGCGTCGGAAAAACGCTTCTATCAAAAAGTCCGCGACTTGTTTGCCCTGAGCAGCGACTATCAGGCCCGCGAAAAGGAAACCCACCTCTTCTTTGCCGAGGTCCAGAACAAGCTTCTTTTCGCCGTCGCTGGCAAGACTGCCGCCGAACTCATCGTCGCCCGCGCCAACCCGGACGAACCGAACATGGCCCTCACCAACTGGAGTGGCTCCAGGGTCCGCAAGCACGACGTCATCGTTGCCAAAAACTACCTAACTGCCGACGAAGTGGACACCCTCAACCGCCTCGTCGCCATCTTCCTCGAACAAGCGGAACTCCGTGCCAAAAAACAGCAAGATCTCACCCTCGACTTCTGGCGTACCCACATCGACCGCATGCTCGCCTCCAACGATCAGCCGATCCTCACTGGCCCCGGCACCCTGAGCAACGAAACGATGAAATCCATCGCCCAGGATCGCTACGAATCCTTCGATTCCCGCCGCCGTTCGCTCGAAGCCAGCCAGGCCGATGCCGAGGACCTCACCGCTATAGAGAATCTGGAACATCAACTCAAACGCACGGGAGAAGGAGAATGAAAAATCCAAAATTCACCTTCCCTCGCTATACCGACTACAAGGACTCTGGGGTCGAATGGCTCGGAAATATCCCTAGACATTGGAAGAGTGAAAAGGGGAAATGGC
>CAIKHZ010000355.1 GCA_903827375.1 Akkermansiaceae bacterium | reverse complement strand
GCCGTGAGGGTGCCGGGGGTGGCGCTGACGCCGATGGTTTGGCTGCCGCCAGCTAACAAAATGGCACCGGCCGTGCCCAGTCGCAAGACACCCTGAGTGCTGCCATTTCTCAAATCAATACTGCGGTTGGTGGCGTCATTGACCACCAAAGTGCTGAGGTCGATGGTGCCAGTGGTGGCCAGGGTGACGTTGTTGCTGGTGCTGCCGTCGATACGGCTGTTCGATGCAGGTGCGGAGGCAAGCGTGGGTGCAGAGGCACTGCCAGCGGCGGCGGCGTAGCCGGTGAAGGCGGTGATCTTGCTTCCGTCGTAGAGCGCCCAATCGGTACCGCCGGAGGTGGCCCATGGGGTGATGGTGTTGGTTCCGAGCAAGGTGCCCAATGCGGCTCCGGTGATTGTGCCGGTATTGCCGAAATTGATAGCGGCGCCTGGTGAGCGGGTGATGGCACCGCTGATGGTCAGAGTGGTGGCGGGTGCGGCGCTCCACGTCGGATAGCCAGTGATGGTGGTCAGCACGGAGGAGACGCTGGTATTGACGTTGGCGGTGATGCCGCCCAACGGGACACTTGTCAGGGCACCCACATCGAGGATGCCGCCATTGAAGACCACGGTACTGCGCTGGAGGGCAGCGGCATTACTCACCGAGACCGTACCTGCGCTGAGGGTGGTGGAACCGCTGTAGGTATTGGCGGCGCTGAGGACGAGCGTGCCATTGCCCAGTTTATTCAGCACCGTGGGAGCTGTGCCATCGACGAGTGTCGGGTTGACCGTCAGTGTTTTGCCGTCGGCCACCGTGACGTTGCCGGTGCGCAGTGAGAGCGACGGACCGGCAGCAATACTCGCCGTCTCGGTGGTCGATAGATTGTCCAAACTCAGGCTGGTGGCCGTGCTGAACGTGAGGGTGGAAGCCGCCGGGGCTGCAATATTCACGCTGCCCAAGCTGGCGCTACCTGCAAAGCCCATATTGAGGGTACTGGTGGCGGTGACGCCGAGATTGGTGGACGGCAGGTTCGCCACGGCGAGCGCTTGGCTGCCATGGAAATATGCCGTGCCCGGGATATCGACGAAGTTGCTGCCGCCAGCCGGATCCCATTGGACGTAGAGGCCTAAACCACCGCCGCCTTGATAGTAGCGAACGATGATATCGTGGTCGCCGACGGTGAGGGTGATGGGAGCGGATGCCCTGAGCGTCATGCCTTGGTAGGCGTTATTTTGGACATTGGCGGTGCTGTAGGGCGGGTTGACGACGCCCGGATCGATCCACAAGGCGCTGCCATCATCACTGGTGGTGGCAAACGTGTAGGTGCCGGCGGTGGTGATGTGAAGCTTGCCGCGATATTCCACCGTGAAGTTGGCGGAGTAGCCACTCGGCGTGCCGGTCACCACCCCGCTGCCCGAAGAGGTGAACCAATCCCCGCCATCGGTATGGATCGAGGCGGTGGCATAAGCAATGGATCCAGCGGTGGAACTCACGGCAGGCGTGTTACTGGTGCTGGGCAAATCAAAGAGCGTCCCCTCGACCTGTCCGTCACCCGACCAGACCCGCACTTCCAAACCTGCGCTCATGCTGCCGACATAGCGTTCAATTTTGGTGGTGCCTCCTTTGATGATGAGATTATCGATATTGGAGACGAGGTTGTTTCCATTCACCTGATAGGCCGGAGTGCCGGCGCTAATCAAAAAGTAGCCATTGCTCACCGTCTCGGTCAGTTTGCTCGTCACCGTCAACTCCTGGCCGACGGGCGCGTTGAAAACGGTCGTGGGCGTTGCCAGCGGCATCACCACGGTTGCGGCGGTGGCCACCGCGCCGAGCGTGTTGATGGTGCCGTCGCTGAGGGTGAGCGAGCTACCGGTCCCCATGGTGCCGGTTAGGTTGAGCACGCCCCCGCTGACGGTGACGCTGCGGGTGACGGCACCACCGGCTGCGATGGCCAGGGTTCCACCGGTGGGAACAGTCACCATGCCTCCGCTACCCAGGGTTCCAGTGACCTGGAGAGTGCCCGCCGAGACGAGAGTGACGCCGCTGTAGGTGTTGCCAGTGCCTGCATAAACCAAGGTGCCCGCACCGAGTTTGGCAACACCACGGGTGCCGGTGATGTTAGGCGCGGTGAACGTGCCGCCCACCGCATTGGTGGTATCAAGCCCTAAAATGGCAGTCCCGGAGAAGGTCGCGTTGGTCACCAAGCTCGCAATGTCGGCCGTGGTGAATTCACCCGTGCCGCCGACATTCACCGCCAAGGTGGCACCGGCGGCGACCGTGATTTTTCCCGGGGTGGCGCGCCCAGGCAGGGCGGCTGGGACGGATGCTTCCAAAATGCCCGCGCTGATGGTGGTGATCCCGGTGTACGTATTCGCGCCGGTGAGCAGCAAGGTGCCCGCCCCGGTCTTGGTCAAGGCGTGAGCGCTGCTGTCGCCGTTCTGGATAATCGCGCTGATGGTTAGATCGTTGACGGCTGCGGTGGAATCACCGACGGCGAAGATGCGGTCGCCGAACAGGCTGAGTTTGCCGCCGGTGCCGACGATGGTTGCTCCGTTGGGATTGTTGGTGGCGACGAATGTCAGGTCGCCACCCATCTGCAATTCGCCATTGCCGATGCTGATGGTGGCATTGCTGCCAGCCGCCCCGCCGCCCAGTCCGAGGGTAGTGATCACCTGGGTGGTGCCTCCAAGGTCAAGCGTGCCGCCAAACACCGCGAGCGGCCCGGCCGAGCCAAGGGTGCCCGCGCCGGAAAGCATCAACGTGCCGGCGTTGGCCTGATTGGCGATGCCGATGGTGGTGCCGGTATAGGTGCTGTTGGCACCGGAGAGGGTGAGCGTGTTGTTGCCGAGTTTCAGCAGGCTGATGGACTGGCTGATCGCCCCGGCATAGTTGAAGGAACCATGGCTGGTATCGATGGCGAGGGTGGTGTTATATCCGAAGGCGACGTTGTAGAGGAGGTTGGTGACGTCTGCCGCAGCGAATTCACCGCTGCCACCGCAATTGATTGCCAACGTCGAATTATCACTCACCGTGATTTGACCGGCGACCATCTGGCCCGGCAACGAAGCCTTCTGCGTGACTTGCAAGGTGCCCGCATTGATGGTGGTCGTGCCGTAATTATTGTTGCCACTGAGCGTCAGCGTGCCCAACCCGGACTTGGTCAGCGAGCCACCCGAACTGCCAAAACTGCTGGCCAAAGTCACCGACTGGCCGTTGGTGTCAAAATTAAAACTTTGTGCCGGCACCGTGCTGAAGCGGCTGGAGTAATCGGTCTGGTTGTTGGCGGTGAATTGAAGGGTACCGCCCGTCATCGCGATGGTGCCGCTGCTGCCCAGGGCGCTGCTACTACCCAAGACCAGTACGCCATTGAGGAGATTGACGCCACCGCTGTAGGTGTTGGTTCCGGTCAAGGTCACCGTGCCAATGGTATCCTTAGTTAGAACAGCCCCCGATCCGAGCAAGTTGGCGTTGATTGAGCCGCTCCCCACATAAAACGATGTGCCGGTGAGCCTGCCGTTGTTGATCTGTGCTCCGTTGAGCAGGCTCACAGCACCCGCCGACTGGCTGGTTGTGCCCAGATCAAGGATGGCCGTGCCGGTTGTCGTGCCGTCGAGTGTCAGGGCTCCGGTACCCGACCCGAGGGTGCCGCTGCCGGAGATGGCGAGCGTTCCGTTGCCGATAATCGTGCTGCCACTGTAGGTATTGCCAGCGCCAGAGAGCGTCAGGGTACCCGTACCCAACTTGTCGAGACCTAGACCCCCGGTCAAAGCCTGAGTGTAAGCAAAACTGCCACCCGTCGCGTTCGTCGTGTCAATGCCAAGGATCGAATTGCCCGCAAAACTCGCATTCGTCACCAAGCTGGCAATGTTGGCTGCCGTGAATTCCCCAGCCCCCCCCGCATTCACCGCCAACGTCGCTCCACCCGCCACCGTGATCAGGCCCGAAGTCGCCTGGCCCGGCAGCGAGGCAACCTTGGCGATTTGCAACAGGCCGGCGTTGACGTGGGTGCCACCACTGTAGGTATTGGCCCCGGTCAAGGTCACCGTGCCCGTATTGCCCTTGGTCAAAATAGCCCCCGCTCCGGCTAGAATCGTGCTGATCGAGCCGCTCTCGACATAGAACGACGCGCCGGTGAGCGTGCCGGTGCCGGTGATCTGCCCGCCATTGAGCAAACTCACCGCTCCCGCCGTTTGGCTGGTTGTGCCCAATCCTAGAATGGAGGTGCCAGTGGCCGAGGCATCCACGGTGAGCGGGCCGCTGGTCGAACCGAGTGCCCCGGCTATCGAAAGGGTCAAGGTCCCATTGTTGACCACGGTGCCACCGCCGTAGGTGTTGGCGCCTGACAAGGTGACCGTCCCGGTGTTAGCCTTGGTGAGAACAGCCGTCGCTCCAGCGAGCTTGGCACTGATGCTGCCGTTTTCGACGTTGAAGGCCGAGCCAGTTAGAATACCCGCGCCAGTGATCTGCCCGCCGTTCAATAACGACACCACACCCACCGTCTGGTTGGTCGTGCCCAAGCTTACAACGGCCGAACCCGTGGCCGTGGCATCCACCGTCAGTGCCCCGCTGCCAGCACCAAGCGTGCCGCTGGTGGAAAGCGCCAACGTGCCGGCCGTGACGCTGGTGCTCCCACTGTAGCTGTTGGCAGCACTGAGGGTCAGCGTGCCTGTGCCGTATTTACTCAAACCAAAGCCGCCATTGAGGCTCGCGGCCACCGTGACCGCCGCCGTCGTGTTGAGACCCAGCGTCGAACTGGCGGCGAAGTTGGCATTGGTCAGCACATTCGCTAGGTCGGCCGCTAGGAATTCTCCGCTGCTGCCGACGTTTAGGCCCAGCGTGGCTCCTCCGGCCACCCGGATTTGGCCCGCTGTCGTCTGCCCGGGCAGCGAGGCAACTTTGGTAAATTGCAACACGCCGGCATTGACCTGAGTCAGACCGGTGTAGGAATTCGTCCCGCTTATAGTCACCGTGCCCGTATTGGCTTTGGTCAGACTCCCCGAACCCGCGAGTTTTGCGGTGATCGAGCCACTTTCCACATTGAAAGCCGTACCGGTGAGGGTGCCCGTGCTGCTGGTGATCTGCCCACCGTTGAGCAAACTCACTGTGCCGACGGTCGGACTGGCTGTCCCCAAACTGAGAATGGCCGTGCCTGAATAATTGGCATCCACCACCAGACTGCCGCCACTCGCACCGAGCGTGGCGGCGACCCCGGTGAGCGTCAGCGTGCCGTCCGTGACGGTGGTGCCGCCGCCGTAGGTATTGGCACCGGTTAGGGTCACCGTGTTGGTGGTATCCTTGACCAAGGCCGCCGAGGAACCCGCGAGAATCGCACTGATCGTGCCGTTTGACACATTGAACGACCTGCCAGTCAGCGTGCCTGTGCCCGTAATCTGTCCACCACCCCACAAATACACGTCACCCACCGACTGGCTGCCCGTGCCCAAACTCAGGATGGCCGAACCGCTGGTCGTGGCGTCCACCGTCAGCGTGCCGCCGGCGGCCCCAAGCGTGCCGCTGGCGGTGACCGCCAGCGTCCCGTTGCTCACCGTCGTGCCGTTGTCATAAGTGTTGACACCTCCGAGGGTCAACGTGCCTGTGCCTATCTTTGTCAGCGAGCTATTCACACTGCCAAATCCACTGGCGAAGGTGACGGCCTGGGCGTTGGTGTCGAAAATGAAAGATTGGCCGGGAATGTTGCTCAAACGGCTCGAGTAATCCGCCTTGTTCGTGCTGGTGAATTGCAGCGTGCCGCCAGCCATGTTGATCGAGCCGCTGCTACCCAGCGCGCCGACACTCCCCAAGCTCAGCACGCCGTTGAAAAGATTGGTGCCGCCGGTGTACGTGTTGGCCCCGCTCAGAGTCACTCCGCCATAGCCGAGGATGCTCAGCGAGCCGGCGCCGTCAATCACCCCGCTGAGGCTCAGAATGGTGCCGCTCGTATCCACCTGCACGGCCCCACCACCGCTGCCGCTGGCCATGGTGAAACGCTTGTTGCTGGAAGCCGTGGCACCGGTGTATTCCAAGGTGCCGGTGGTGCTGCTGGTGCCCAGCATCACGGACAGGGCACTGTTGCCAAACACCCCCGAGCTGCTCGCATTGTTGACCGTCCCAACTTGCAAAAATCCATCCTCCACCGTCAGTTGGCCGCCGAAGGAATTCGTGCCGCTGAGCAACCAAATGCCGGTGCCGCTCTTGTCCACCGCCAGCAGGCCACCGGCGCTGCCATTGCCAATCGTTCCGGTGACGGCATTGCCGCTGGCACTTGAACCATTGAGACTCAGCGTGGCCGTGTTGCCGGATGTCGCAGTCCCCGTCACCCCGCCAACGTTCAGTATGCAGTAACTCGAGGCGGCGTTAGCCGTGAACGTGCCGCCATTGCCCTCAAGCACGATGGCCGAACTGATGGTATCGGTGTGGTCCCCGTCATCGACCGTCGTCTGGATGATCCCGCCATTAGACAACAACAGCGAACCACCACTGAGGGTGAATTTGCTGGAGGAAGGATTGGAAAATGTGATGCCCCCAATGTTGCGGTTGGCATCCACCGTGACCACCCGGTCCAAAGTGATCGGGTAGCTAAATGTGGCTATGTCGGTACTGGAAATACCCGCTGTGGCACCGGGAATGCCCGCCGCCCACGAGCCTGCCGTCGCCCAACTGCCGGCGGCATCGACATTCCAGGTTCCAGGAGCGGCGGCGGCAATATTCGCTGTAAAAAATACGACGAATGAGCCGTTGCGGACGTGGCGAAAGGCGGACAGAGGGGTCATACGGGCTTGGCAAGTGAATGGATGAGCCGAGCAGAGGGGCTATCCAAAAGCCAAACTGCTCCTCGCAACAAGTGCGTTCGTCGCCTCCACTTGTCAAGCTCATATCGGCAAACCCAAGCTCCAAAATCGCCCCACTTTCAACGCTCAGAGAGCCAGCCACGCATCCATCCCGCCACTGACGTTGCTGACCTGGCTGAACCCATGGTCCAACAAAAGCTTCACGGCTCTGGCCGAGCGTCCGCCGGCCTTGCAGTGAATGTGGATCTGGCGATCGCGCGGCAGACTGTCCAAGTGCTCCGGAAGGGTGCCTAGCGGTATGAGACGAGCCTCCGGAATGTTAGCTGCGGCGTGTTCATCAGGTTCACGCACATCGATGAGCAAGCCTTGGTAATCGCCTTCGAGAAGCGCCTTGAGTTCGGTAACAGTGATGGAATCCATTTGATTTGATGTGAAAGCGCAATGGCTCGCAGCATTCGTCTGCGCGTTGCCTACCTGGTGAATTTGCGGCCGCTCGCCGCACAAGCGGCACTCCGGGTCCCGCCGCAATCGAAGCCTGCGAAACGCGCTGCCCAACGCGTCATAAACGCTCAGCTGCCCAAGTGGAATACTGCCAATTCCAAGGATCAATTTGATCGCCTCCGCCGCCTGCAACGTGCCAATAATGCCCGGCAGCACACCCAGAACCCCCGCCTCCGCACACGTCGGCACCGCCCCAGCCGCCGGCATCTCCGGCAACAGGCAACGGTAGCACGGCCCCCCCAAGTGCGGCGCAAATACCGCCACCTGCCCCTCAAAACACTGAATCGCCCCATAAACTAACGGCTTTTTCAGGAAAAATGCCGCGTCGTTCGCTAAATAACGCGTCGGAAAATTGTCAGATGCGTCGAGCAAAATGTCATAGTTGGCGGCAAGCTCAAGGGCATTGTCCGGGGTGAAGCGGACCGGATGGCATTCCACGACGACGTGTGGATTGACTTCGCGCAAACGGGCGGCGGCACTCTCCAACTTGGGTCGGCCGACCCACGATTCGCCGTGCAGAATCTGCCTCTGCAAGTTCGAGACATCCACCACATCAGGATCCACGATGCCCAGCCGCCCGACCCCTGCGGCAGCCAGATAAAGCGCCGCTGGCGAGCCCAATCCACCGCAACCAATGAGCAACACCGATGCGTGCTTCAGGCGCAGCTGGCCATCCACTCCCACCCCTGGTATGCTCAGGTGGCGCGAGTAGCGATGCCGTTCTTCAGGTGAGAGGCCGTGGCTCATGGCGAGCCAACGATGCACCTGATCGCCCCGTCCTCCAAGCGTAATGGCATGAAAAAATGAAGGTCTCCTTTTTTCGCGTGTTAGCGTGGCTGCCACTTGGCACGGGCATCTGGCAACGCTTATTCCAGAATGACGTAGAGCGCGTCGTCTGGGAACTTGAACATCTGGCGACCTCCGGAAATTTCCAGCTGAATGGATTTCACAGGCATCCCGTTGGGATCCAAAACGCGGGCGATTTTGAGATGTGGGTTGCTGAGCGTGACGGTCACGTCGGCTCGCACGATCATCCACGGCGCGTGGCCGAAGTTGCCGATTTGTTCAGCGGGACGGCTGCCTAAAACATCGGGCCGGGTCTGCCAGCCCATGGGCCGTTCGGTGGTTCCGACCTGCACGAGGATTTTGGCGGACTCGCGCAACGGCTGGTTGTCCAATGCCACGGCAAGCACTGTGGCGTAATCATTTCCGGAGCGGATTTCCACATCGGGGAGTTTGAAAATCCCGCGCGTCTTGAGAAACCCGCTGACGCCCTGGGCCTTTGGTGTGCTCAACTGGCACAAGCCCCGGCCATAATCTAGCAACAATTGACCCGTTGAAGAAGCGACCATCTTGGCGTCCTCGTGAATAAATTTCGCGAGATCCCCCACCCGGCTCTGGGCCGGATTGCCGCCGTAGTTCACCAACACAGGACCCACCAAGTAGGCGAGCGGATTGACCCCATCCTTGATGTTAGATTGCTTGGAGAGGCTGTTCTTGTCGCGATTCGGGTCGTAGCCGGCGTCCTCGGCGATGATCGGCATGCGGCGTTGCCACAGGTCATCGAGTGAGCGCTGTTCCAGCACAACTGGAGCGGCTTGTTGGATATAGCTGCGGCGGTACATCAAAGCCGCCGCCGGCCACTGGCCCATCAGCATGGGTGTGGCGCAGACCCACTTGCCTTCGGAGGGCAGAAAGCCATTGGCGGACCCGGGTTGGCGCCAGTCTTCCTCGCCGGTGGCAAACCAATAGAAGACGTCGATGCCGGTCAGGGACTGGTAAGCGGCGACCAAAAACGGTCCCTCGGACTGAAAGCCCAGCGGCGGCACCCACGAACTCTCAGTGATGAGCATCGGAAAACCTGCCACCTGCTTGAGCGCCAAGGGCAACTGGCGCGGGTGCAAAAGTGCCGACTCGTCGGTGAAGCGGTCGCCGTTGCAGATGGCCCAACCTTTGTTAGCCCCTTCGTGGTCGCCGTCATAATAGCGGTTGACGGCCATGACGTCGTTGGCGGTGTATGACTGGCGTTCGGCGTCGAGCATGGTGACGTTGTCGGCGCAGCGCCAGTTGCCGGCATTGACGAGTTGTTTGCATCCGAGTTCGGTTTTGAGGAAAGCGCCGATCATTTTGTTGAAATCATGCATCGTTGCAGTCAAAAACTCCATCTGATCGGCACAACGCTGCTGTTGTCCGGCGTTGCCGCGGTGTTGGGTCAACTCCCAAACGATATATAACGCCGCCTCGCCGCCGACAAATTCGTCCGGCCCGTCTTGATCCGCAGTGGGTACGGCGTTTTGCCAAGCGGCCATGGCTTTTTCCAGAGAGCCATATTTTTTAGTGGCGAAGGCACCGAACTGTCGGCGCAGTTCCTTGCGTGCCGCACCTTTGATCCCCTGGCTCGTCCAGAACAACAGCGAGTCCTCATTTTGGATTTGAATGATCGCCAACGCCGGGTCTCGTGCCAGAGGAATACCGGTGTGCGGGTTGGTCTCGGCGAGCAGCTGTTTTAACCAACCTTTGTAGGCGTCCTGTAGTTTTTTATCGAAAAACAACAAGCCCCAGTTGTGATTTCCACCGTCATCAAGGTAACCCATGGCAGACGTCACCCGTGAGGCACCTGCCCAATACGGCGAGAGAGTCACGTAGATGCCCTCCTTTTTCATGGCCGCCACACCACGCCATATCTGCTCGCGCTCGGCAGCATCGACATCAGTTAGGCGATTGCCGCCCGGCGTGATATTGGTGTGGAAGCGCACCATGTTGATGCCGCGTTTGGCGAGGAAACGGGCATGACGGGGAAGATTCTTGTCGAAGGCAGCATCGTTGACGGCCCAGAACCGGACAGGCGTGCCGTCAGCGAATGAAAAATCACTGCCGTCTTTCGAGCGGGTGATGAATCCGTGATCCCCGGCGACCTTCTCGTTCAGAAACCGCAGGTCAAGCAGCGAGTCGGGACTGAAATCATCACGCGCCGGTTGGAACGCCCAGCGCCCGGCGGCACTCACCTCGGTGGCGGCCGATGGCTCGCCCGGTTTCGGAGTGCTTTCTCCGCGACTCGCATAGGCCGCATAGCCCGCCACTGCGGCCATCAGAAGTACCATTGGAATTTTCATAAGCGCGGTGGTTTTGGCGGTTCGGTGGTTGCTTCGGTGATGAAGGTTGGCATCCAGGGGGATTTCCTCCGGTGCAGGCATCTACCACTGGCGGCAGATGCCTGTCAACTCGCCCAACTCGCCGGTGTGCGCCAGCCGTTGTGCCCGCTCGAATTCAAAGGCATAAACATCGATGGACCGATTCGTCCCATCCCGGTGCCAAGTTCGGGATATGCCATATTGTTCCGGAAACGCCGCATTTCTTATGCTGCCGCCGACAATTTCACAATTCTTGCATGGATGACAGGAAATGCGCAAAAAAGCAGGGAATGTGACGAGTGAAATGCGTAATTTGGCTCGCCTGTTGCGGGTTGGCTGACCACAGTTCGGCGATTTATGAAACACCTGAAAGGACTCCTATTAACCACGGCCTTGATGCTCGCGAATGCGGGCGGCGCATTTGCGAGTGAGGCCGACTTGAAAATTCCCAACCTTGACCGGGTGACGTTTACGTCGCTGGGCGGGGTTCATGGCGACACCCTGATGTACATAGGCTTGGCGGTCTGCGTGCTCGGCGGACTCTTCGGTCTTCTGCAATACCAACAAACCAAGAACCTGCCGGTTCACCAGAGCATGGCTGCGGTTTCCAACACCATTTGGGAAACCTGCAAAACCTACCTGTTCACCCAGGGCAAGTTTCTGGCGATCCTGTGGTTGCTCATCGCGGCCTGCATGATCTACTACTTTGGTGTGCTGCAAGAAGGCAATTCCCCCGGGCATGTGGTGGTCATTCTGCTCGCCTCAATCCTCGGCATCCTCGGCTCGTACGGCGTCGCTTGGTTCGGCATCCGCATCAACACGGTGGCCAACTCCCGCACCGCATTCTCAGCGCTCAAGGGCAATCCTCTCGCCACTCTTGGCATCCCGTTGCGCTCCGGCATGAGCGTCGGCCTGCTGCTCGTTTGCGTCGAGTTGTTCTTCATGATCTGCATCCTCATCTTCCTGCCCACCGACCTCGTCGGCCCCTGTTTCATCGGCTTCGCCATCGGTGAATCCCTCGGTGCCTCGGTGTTGCGCATTTGCGGTGGCATCTTCACCAAGATTGCCGACATCGGTTCCGACCTGATGAAAATCGTCTTCCAACTCCCCGAAGATGATCCAAAAAACCCGGGCGTCATCGCCGACTGCACCGGCGACAACGCCGGCGACTCGGTTGGCCCGACGGCCGACGGTTTTGAAACTTACGGGGTGACCGGAGTTGCCTTGATCGCGTTCCTGTCCCTGGCACTGGCCACCCAACAGGAAGTCTGCGCCACTCTCATCGTTTGGATCTTCGTCATGCGCATCCTCATGATCATCACCTCGCTTGGCTCCTACCTCGTCAATGAAGTCATCAGCAAGGCCATGTTCGGTGGCAAAAAGGACTTCGATTTTGAAGCTCCCCTCACCCATCTCGTGTGGCTGACCTCGGCGGTTTCCATCGGCGTCACCTTCCTGGCCAGCAAGATTCTGCTAGGCAACTTCGTCTTCGAGGGCAAAGCGCTGCCCAACTTGTGGTGGGCGCTTTCCATGATCATCAGTTGCGGCACGATCGCCGGCGCACTGATCCCCGAGTTCACTAAAATCTTTGTTAGTACAAACTCCCGCCACGTCAAGGAAGTGACCAATTGTTCCAAGCATGGCGGTGCCTCGCTCAACATTCTCTCCGGCTTTGTCGCGGGCAATTTCTCCGCCTTCTGGATGGGCCTCATCATCATGCTCCTGATGTTCGGTGCCTGGCAGTTTTCGACTAACGGCGATCTGATGGCCATCATGCCGGCCAAGTTCGCCTTCGCAGCTCCCATCTTTGCCTTCGGCCTCGTCGCCTTCGGATTCCTCGGCATGGGCCCGGTCACCATCGCGGTGGATTCCTACGGCCCGGTGACCGATAACGCCCAGTCGGTATATGAATTGAGCCAGATCGAGGGCGTTCCTAACATCGCCGCGGAACTCAAGAAGGATTTTGGATTCGACGCTGACTTTGAGAATGCGAAGTATCAACTCGAAAAGGGTGACGGTGCGGGCAACACGTTCAAAGCCACCGCTAAACCGGTGCTGATCGGCACAGCGGTGGTGGGTGCCACCACCATGGTCTTCGGTATCATCATGCTGCTGGAAAACATGTATGGCAATGTGGTTGCCAAGCTCTCCATCGTGCAGCCTGAGATTATCCTCGGCCTGGTCATGGGTGGCTCAGTCATCTATTGGTTCACTGGTGCCTCCTGCCAGGCGGTGGTCACTGGTGCCTATCGTGCCGTGGTCTATATCAAGGACAACATGAACCTCGATGCCACCACCGCAACCGATAAGGACAGCAAAGAAGTCGTCGCCATTTGCACCAAGTATGCACAAAAGGGCATGTGGAATATCTTTATCGTCGTATTCTGCTTCGCACTCGGCCTGCCGTTCTTCAGCCCGTTCTTCTTCATCGGCTACCTCATCGGCATCGCCTTCTTCGGCCTGTTCCAAGCCATCTTCATGGCCAACGCCGGCGGCGCTTGGGACAATGCCAAGAAAATCGTCGAAGTGGACATGCGCGAAAAGGGCACCGACCTGCACGCCGCCACCGTGGTCGGCGACACCGTCGGCGACCCCTTCAAGGACACCTCTTCGGTGGCAATGAACCCGGTGATCAAGTTCACCACCCTGTTCGGTTTGCTCGCCGTGGAAATCGCAGTGACCATGCACAACCAAGACACCAAAAACATGATCGGCGGATTCTTCTTCCTCGTCGCTCTGGTCTTTGTCTATCGCTCGTTCTACGGCATGCGCATCCCCGAAGAAGGCTAATCAACTTATCAACCTAACCATCCCAACGGGTGCCGGCCTCACCGCCGGCACCCGTTGTGTTTTTTGCACACGCCCTTGTTGGGTCTTGTAGCGGCGTATCTATGACCGCCCATGACCATGCATCACCAATGATCCCGCCGCCTCGACAAGGATCACCTCATTGGCTGCCGGCGGTCACAGACACGCCGCTAAGTGGCACGGAGGGAGGAATGCTAGCGATTTGGTCTTTCTTACGATCCGAGAATCAAGTTCAATCCGCCCGCCCGGTTTTTTACTTTCCCTTGGTCTTGAAATGATGGCACCATTTTTCCCACTCCGCACTTGACAAAATCGAAAAAAGTGTTCAATTGAACTCATGACAACGCGCTCAAAATCCGACAAGTGTCCATCCACCCTAACATGCATCGAAATTTGTGCGGGTGCTGGGGGACAGGCGCTGGGGCTGGAATGGGCTGGCTTTGAGGCGCTAGCCCATGTCGAGTATGATCCCCACGCCTGCGCCACTCTGCGCCTAAATCGACCAAAATGGAATGTTATCGAGGGAGACGTGCGTAATTTCTCAGCTAAGGAGTTTAAGGGAGTTGACTTGCTTGCTGGTGGTGTTCCGTGTCCGCCATTCTCAGTAGCGGGGAAGCAACTCGGATCAAACGACGAACGGGACCTGTTCCCAGAAGCCCTTCGTCTGGTAGCCGAGTGCAGGCCCAAGGCGGTTATGCTCGAAAACGTCCGCGGCTTCCTTGACGCCATCTTTTTTGACTATCGGATGAACCTCAAAAAGCAACTCAAGAAGTTGGGCTACGATGCTCACTGGTATCCCTTGAACGCTTCCGATTATGGAGTCCCCCAACTCCGCCCTCGCGTAGTCGTGGTGGCGATCCGAGAGGACCTATCCAAAGGCTTTCAGGCTCCAATTCCCCTTTCCGACGGTGCCTTTCCCAAGACCGTTGGGGAAACTCTAGTGGACCTTATGGCCGCAAACGGTTGGGAGGGAGCCTTCCAATGGGCGAAAAATGCAAACGAAATAGCACCCACCCTCGTCGGTGGCTCGAAAAAGCACGGCGGAGCCGACCTTGGTCCGACCCGTGCGAGAATGGCTTGGGCCAGCCTTGGTGTGAATGGCAAGTCACTCGCGGAATTCGCTCCGCCAAAGGGTTTCAAGGATATACCCCGACTCACTCTCCGCATGACCGCCCGAATTCAAGGATTTCCAGACGAATGGCAATTTTCAGGTGGTAAAACCGCCTCCTACCGGCAGATTGGCAATGCGTTTCCTCCGCCCGTCGCCAAGGCCGTCGCGATGAGGATCAAAGAAGCCATCACTCTCGCCGTTGAATCGTCAAAGTCAAAGACCGCTGGCTGATTTAGTTAGCCTAGGTCCTTCAATCTATTCCTTTTGGCGCGGTCCACCTCAAAACGTCGGGCCGCCTCACTAAGGTCCGTGGGAAGATCTACCCAGTTGTTCAGTCGATAGCGGCTTAGCGTCCGCTTCTCTTCTTTGACATTCTTAGTCTCGATCTCAAGCCCGAAATATCGTAGTTCCCTCAGCCTCTTTCGCCAATCAGTCTGATAATCCTCAAAAAACGGATATAATTCCCGAACTCGCTTATCCAGGTGTTGTTGCCCCTTGATTCCACCAATTTCCCTGATTTGCTCGATGTCCAGTCCGTCTGGATGCTGCCGAAGTAGGTCTAAAACGATCAAGGGAACGCCTGAAATCTTCTTCTTAGGTTTGCCGGACATTTGGTTAGGCTGGAGGCTACTTGACGCCAATGGTCAACGCAAGCACACATCCGTAAAATCGTTGGAATCCAATTGGAAACCGGACCAAGGGAGAAGATACCGGTAGAATCGACTCCGGTACTGCAATCGGTTGGCGGAAGAACCGATCCACCGCCTGCTCCGCGACGTCAAGGAGCGGCGGGCGCTGGATGCGGAAAGGGAAACGATTGGGAAGTGAAGGAGGTGGATTGTGGAGATAATATCTATCAGACATTATTGCAAACTTGAAGGACTGGTTTCATAATATGCATCGCCAATGATCCCGCCGCCTCGACAAGGATCACTTCATTGGCTGCCGGCGGTCACAGACACGCCCCGACAAGGCACCTCAGAGATTCGGCTCGCCTGCGACTTGTGCCTCTGTTCGGCTGTCAGTTCCCGGCCTCAATGGCGTGGATCACCTCGGCAGCGAGCTTGCTGCGGGTTTCGCCTGATTCGTGTCTGGTGGTTTCACGGGCTTGCCAAGCGGCTTGCATTTGCTTGAGTTGTGGCAGGATAGGACGGGCGGCACTGCCGTATTGCCGCAGAAGAGGCAGCAGTTGAACGGTTTTGCAACCCCAGCCGTTCTGGGTTTTGAAGTATTCGATAAATGCGGGCAAGCCTTCCACGAGCCGGTTTTTTGCCAGATACTTGAATGCCGCCAAGCGTATTTCCTGAGCGAACATTTCACCGCTGGGCGGGGTCTGGCTGGCCACCTTGATGATTTCCGGCAACAGGATTTTAAGTTCGTCGGGGCTCAGGGTTTTGAAAATCGTCTGCATCGCATACCCAGTCAGCCCGTCGTCGCTCGCCAGCAGTTTCCGAATCGTCGGATAGAGCAACTCCCGGTCGATCCCATCGAGCGAATCCACCAGCAGCCCTTTGGTACGAGGCACATTGTCCACGTAGAGGGCGCGGAACAATGCAAATGACAGATACTTTGCCTCCATGTCGCGCTCATCCGCTGGATCGGCTGCCTGCGCGAGCTTGAGCATTGTGGGCACCGCCTTGCGAGCCGGTTGCCCGATGCCGGTTAGGGCGAAGCCGGCCCGGGTGCGCAGCCACATGTCCTTGGCGGAGAGCAGACCGATGAGCGCGTCAGTGGCGGGTGCCGCGCGTCCCTCGAGGTATTGCAGAGCCAAACAAGCCCCGTACTGGGTGTTGAGGTCCGCCTTGCCTAACAATGAAATCAACTCCGGCACCACGTCGTCGGAGCGTTTGGAGAGGGCCTTGGCAGCACGCTGGCGGACGACCGGCGACCACGAGGCCAGAGCGCCGAGCAGGGCCTCGTTAGTCATGGCGGCGTAGGCGAAATCCGCGGGGCCGTAGGTGAAACCCTTGCCATAAGCGAGCACCTCCTGCAAATCCTTGCCGGTGAGGGAAGTGGCAGGATTGGCGTCCTTACCGGTGATGTAGAGGCGCTTGAGAGGCAGCGCCTGGTGCAGGACGAACAGCCCGGTCATGTCCCAACCGCCGTACTGGTGCTCGGCGCTGCCGCCTGTGGGTTCGCCGGCCTTGCCTTGATAGATCGCGGTGCCGTCCCAGCGTCGGGCCAGATCGTAATACCAGCGCAGTTCCTTCAAATAAGCCGCCACCGCCTCGGGTCCGGCGCGGTTGGCACCCAACGCGCCCCACAAGAAGCTGAAATAGTTGCCGGTGTGGCCGTATTCCTTTTCGCCATAGGCGGCAGTGGCGAGCCGTGAGAAGAAGGCAGCGGGTTCTGCTTTTCCCAACAGATCAAAAGTCACCGCCGCAGAGGCGCTCTTGCCATTGTCGTCATGGAGGAGCGAGTAGGGCGGGTGATCGCCGTACGGGATGGATCCTTTGCCGACGTAAAAGCCGAAGAACTTGGCAGAATTGGCGACTGCGGCGGTGACCACCGGCTCGGTGACGCCGCACTTTTGGCCCAGCACCAACGACATCCAACAAATCAGTCCGGCCTGATTGATGGCACCGTAGCCGCCTAGGGTGCCATTGTTGCCGGCCACCCGCATGCCGTGGCCCCAGGTGCCGGTGTAGCCCTGGCCCGTGGCGATTTTCACGGTGAGTTCACGAATGGCTGGCAGCACGTAGGCGTCTTTGGTTGCAAGATAATATTCTGTTAGAAAGAGATTGTCGTATCCCCAGGACCAAGCGTACATGCCCTCTTCCATTTTCACCTGCAAGTCTGGCGGGCCGACTTTGTGAGCGTGGGCCTTGACGGCATCGAGGTATGCGGGGTTGCCGCTGGCGAGCAGGGCTAGGGCATTGATATTGGCGGGGATGCGCCCTTTACCAGCTTCAATCCCCGACTTCATGATGGCCCGGCAACCTTGCTCAACAAGCCGCGCGGCCTTGGGGCAGGCGTATGGCGAGGTCTCGCTGTAGCTGCCTAGCACCTGCAGCGGCACGGTCACTTCCAGTTGCGCTCCCTTCCGCCAACACAGCAAATTGAGCCGGCCGTGCTTAGCCTCGGCTTCAGCTGGCGCGATGGCCTCACCGAATGCCCGCCTTGCGTCACTGGTGAACGGCTTGCCATCGATGCCCAGAATCACGTCGTCGAGTGCGAGCACTCCGTCAGCCGGGGAGCCGGGGTCGATATGGGTGACGCGGATTTGGCGTGCATCCGTGGTGTCGAGGCCGCGACTGAACAACCATCCGCGGGCACCCGTGGGCCCCAGCGTCCAGTCATGGCTCGCTGCGGGAACACCACCTTTAGTTAGGTCCGGAGCTGCTGCCAAGGTTTGGAACGTCGCGGTCAGAGACTCGCCCTTGCGCCAAAGCAGGATGGTGAAAGTACCGTCCTTGTCGTGCAGTGCCGCATCGTCCACGGTGCTGCGAAAGGTATCGATGACGTTATTTTCGAAGGGTTTGCCGTTGACGCCGAGGATCACATCGCCGACGAGCAATTTGCCTTCGACGCCGCTGCCCTTGGCGATTTGGCTGATGTAGATTTGGCGGGCATCGGCACCCTTTTCCTCGAGTCCGTTTGGGATACCGGACACCCCTTCCCAGCGCAACGAATAGCCGCTGGTTTTGGCCTCAGGTTGCTCGCCCTTGGTGAAGTCCATCACCCGCGACAACGGCGTAAGATCGGCCGCCGTCATCCAGCCACCTAACAATCCGGCAAAACAACAAATCGAAAATCGGTATAGGAATGGGTGAGTCATAGGTGTAAAAATAAGTTTCCAAATATCTTGAAGGATCCGCATTTCAAGGTCCCGTGTCCTCGCTCATTCCTTGCGTTTTAGCAGCGGAAAGAGGACCACATCGCGGATGGTTGGGGCTCCGGTGAGCATCATGCAAAGGCGGTCGAGGCCGATGCCGATGCCGCCCGCCGGGGGCATGCCGTGTTCAAGGGTTTCTATAAAATCGTAATCGACCTTTTGGGTTTCCTCGCCGGACTGGTGTTCGAGGCGCTGGCGTTGGACGTCGGGGTCGTTGAGTTCGGAATAGCCTGGGGAAATTTCCTGGCCATTGATGATGAGTTCGTAAACCTCGACGGTATTTCCGTTAGGACTGACTTTGGCCAGCGGGACGAGTTGGCTGGACACCCGTGTGACGAAGCACGGGTCGAAGGTTTTTTCCTCAACGAGTTTTTCGAATACCTGTTGGATCACCTCGTAATCCTCCATCTCCGCAGAAAGCTGCACGCCGAGGGTGCCGCAGCGCTCGCGGCGAGCGACGGGTGTCAGGTCAAAGAAATCCGCGCCGGCAGCGGCGGCAATGAGGTCGTGATAAGCCGCGCGGCGCCACGGGCGGGCGAGGTTGATGGTGCGCAGGATATTGCCGACGTCATCCTTGTGGTCGATTTGCAGGCCGCCGCAGAATTTTTCCGCGAGGTGGCAAACGAGTTCCTCGACGAGGTCGGCCATGCCTTCGAAGTCGGAGAAAGCCCAGTAGGCTTCCAACATGGTGAACTCCGGATTGTGGCGCCGCGAAATCCCTTCGTTGCGAAAACTCCGATTGAGCTCAAACAACTTCGTGAAGCCTCCCACCAGCAGCCGCTTGAGAAATAACTCAGGGGCGATGCGCAAGGTCAGAGGCATTCCCAGTGCATTGTGATAGGTCTCGAACGGGCGGGCCGCAGCCCCACCGGCGACGTCCTGAAGCATCGGGGTTTCCACTTCCAAGAACCCGCGGTCCTGCAGGAATCGCCGGATCTCGGCAAGCATCAGCGAGCGCTTCACAAACAACGCCGCACTCTCCGGGTTACCCATCAAATCCAGATGGCGCTTGCGGTAAATCTGCTCGCGGTCCGCCAGCCCGTGCCACTTGTCCGGCATCGGCCGCAACGCTTTGGACAACACCGTGAAAGTGGCCACCTTGATCGTCGGTTCACCGGTGCGGGTGATGAACGTTTCGCCCTCAATGCCGATCCAATCCCCCCGATCCAGACATTTCCACACCGCCGCGTCATGCTCTGACAAATTCTTGGTCCCGACGTACCCTTGGATTGAACCGTGGATGTCGCCCACCTGGATGAAGCACGATTTCCCCATGTCGCGCAGTGCGGTGATGCGTCCGGCCACCTTGACGTGCAAGCCTTCGGCAAAATCCGCCTGCAGGGCAGCGGGGGTGGTGCTCACATCGAAGCGCGCACCGAACGGATCGACGCCGAGTTCGCGCAATTTCGCGAGTTTATCGCGGCGCACGGCGATGAGTTCGGCTTCGGTGGATTGGTGGGACTGCGGGGGGACGGCGTCGCTCATGGCAAGACAGCGTTTAGGCGGATTGCGCCATGGAAGCAAGCCCGGCTTTGAGCCACTCCGCCGCAGCCCCCGGTGAGCATCACAGCCCCTTAGCTCGGCACCATGCCAGCGACGCCCACTCATCACCTCCACCGTCGGGTCCCACCACATTCCTAAATCGAAAAATATTTCACCGCCTCAATGGATTTGCTTGCCGGGCCGCCGCTTTGTATCGCAAAGTCAGGCATGACGACGCGCGAAGAGGCGGTGGAGCAACTGCGGGTGATCCGCACCATGATGGAACGAGCGACAATTTTCCGGGCTTTATCCGGGGAAACGGCGCTGATGGGCGGTGCCGCAGCGTTGGCGGCGGCGTGGATGTCCGACGGCAAGTGCGGATGGTCTTGGGCGTATTACTGGCTTATCGGCCTCGGATTGGTACTCATTTTCAACGTCATTCAAATCCTGCGCGCCAGTTCCGCCCACCACCGGGTGTTTTGGAGTACCGGCCTGCGAACGGCCTTGCGCGGCGCACTTCCGTCGCTGGTGGCGGGCGGCTTTCTGGGCCTCCTTTACGTCCGCATTGGCGTTCCCGAGCAGACGAAAGTGGCCGCCAGTATTTGGATTCTCAACTACGGCATCGCGCTGCTGGCCATCCGCGAGTTCGCTCCCCGCTCGATGATCTGGTTGGGCTGGGCCTTTGTCACCTTCGGCCTGCTCTGCCTGGGCGGCCTGACGTATTTGAGCGGGTTTCTCTCCCACACCGTCGGCACCCTCAGTGCCTCTCACCTCATGGCCATCGCTTTCGGCGGCTTCCACCTGCTTTACGGCGGCATCATCGTCACCACCAGCCGCCGCGACGAATCCCCCGCATGATCGATTTTTCCCAGCTCGACAAACTCATTCACGAGAAAGGCCGACTCTCGATCATGACGCTGTTGGCTTCCCGCATCGAACCGTGGGCATTCCAAGACCTCAAGGGCCAGCTCGACATGTCCGATGGCAACCTCATCACCCACCTCCGCACCTTGGAAAAAGTCGCCTTCATCGGCGGCGAAAAACTCACCGGCGATGGCCGCCCCCAAACGCTCTACACCCTCACCCCAACCGGTCGGCAGGCATTCATCGCTTACCTCGCCATCCTCGAAAAAATCCTCGACCTCGGGAAATAATCTTCCCCATATCAAAAAAATTCCCACGATTTCTCTTGCAGCAATCCACTTTGCGCCACAAAGTCAATCGCAAGCCCGAACCGCAAGTCGGGTTTTTTTGAAACCTCAAACTTTGCCTCACAAAGCCATGAATGTAACACTGGAACGCAACCAAGCCAGACCACCGGTTAGGACGACCGAAGTGCGGATGGCAAAAACCTATGGGATGGACAGCGATGCACGCAGCGCACTGGCCGTCCTTGAGCGACTCGCCGCCAGCGGCCGGGTGGCGGTGGCGGGTGGCTTCATGCCCGACGCCGGAGTCCGAGCGCACTTGGCCAGGCTCGGTATCACCGAACATGTGACCGAGGCGGATTTTTTCAAATTCCGGCACATGGTGATTCCATATTGCGGGGTGTCCCCCCGCGAACGGAAAGCTTGGGAGGACGCGGAACACCCATTGTGCGATCTAACCGCGCCACTGGTGCGGCGGGCCCAAGTCGCACTCGGCTTGCTCCGCATGGAGGGCGCCCAGGCACTCGTCATCGGCCACCACGACGATCCGGAAAGCCAGGCACTGGCCAAGGTGACCCCCGGCACAAAAATCATCGAAGACACCACCGATACCGCACGCCTGCATTTCGCCCCGTCCTTTGGCGTCGTTTGCCAAACCACACTCTCCCCGCGGCGTGCATCCTGGCTGCTCCAACAATTGCGGATGCGCTACCGCGACGCCACCGTCACCTTCCTCAATACGGCCTCCCCAGCCATGTGTGCCCGCGAGGCAGCATTGGAAAATTTGCTAGACTGGTGCGACGCCGTGGTGATCGTCGGCCAACCCGGCGAAGCCTCATGCGCCGCCTTGGCCGAGGCTGCGCTGCGCCACGGCAAACCCTCCGTCACCGCCACCGCTCCCGCCAACCTCGATCTCACCGTGCTGGCCGGAGCACGACGACTGGCCCTAACTGCTGGCGCATTTGCCCTCGACGAGCGGATACACGCCATAGAAGCGCTGCTGACCCGCTGAGGACCCGTCCCAAAACATCGGCCCTCGAAGCGGGAGTCCCAACTCCCAGCAACCCTCAACGCGTTTTCAAAATGAGCATCCCCGCATCCTTGACCCGGTCAATCACAGCTCGTTCGTCGCCTTTTTTGAGGGACGTGGCGGGCTTGCGTTCAATCGCCGCCTTGGCTTCTGGGACCGAGGCTAGGAACGTACACACCACATTGCCCTTGATGGCATAACTCACGTTGGCGATGCCAGCGCCGCTGCGTTGATCTTCGAGACGGGCATTGACCACCCCGACGACCCAGCCGGTGAGCAGATCGACGAGAGGACCACCCGAGTTGCCGTGCTGGACGGGGACGGTGGTTTGATAATGGTTTTTGCTGTCATTGATGCCGGTGACGCTGCTGATTCGCCCGTCGGTGAATTTGGGTTCGACGCCCTGAACCTGAGGATTTGGATAACCGATGGTGAACACCGTTTGGCCGAGCTTGAGTTCAGCTTCACCTTTGGAAACCGGCAACCAAGAGGGTGGCGTCGATGTCGCCTTCAACAACGCCAAATCATTGACCGTATCAGTTTTAACAATCTTGGCGGAAATGACGGTGCCGTCCCGCAAGCGCAGATCCACCGTGGTGGCCGAGCCAACGACATGATGATTGGTCAGCAACCAGCCATCAGCCGACACCCAGAAGCCGGACCCGAATGAGGCATATTTGCTGAAGTCGAAGCCGGACCCCGGACTGCCGTCAGGGGCCTTGGGATCTTTCTTGGCCAAGCCTGGCATCAGCTCTTCTGCCTTTCGCCCATGGGCTTCCAACCAATGGGACAAGACGGCATTGTTGCCAATGCGCTTGATCAGATGGGTTGCGGCGAACTTGTCCTGCTCCTCCTTGGACTTGCGTTCCTTGGCATCCTCAGGCAGCAAGCTCATCTCATTGCGGATGTTTTCAAGTTCCGCAATGAAGGCGGTGGCCGCTTCTTCGTCACCCTCAAAAAGTGTCTCCGCATAATACTGGCGCATCTTGGTCTTCTGGGCGGCCATATCGGCTTCTTGCCTGTTGCGCTCCGCACGCATCGCCTCCTGCTCGGCCTGCTCCTGTTTATCGCGAATGCGTTTGGACTGCTCGAGTTCCTTTTCCATCTCCTTTTGCTTGGTCTCAAGGCGCTCGAGCTCCTTGTCCCGCGCCGATGCCTCGCCCGCAGCAGGCTTGGCGACGGCCGCCGGCTTGGCGACGGAAGCGGGCTTGGTGACGGAAGCGGGCTGGGCGGTGCCGGGTGGCGGCCCGCCCGGATTGGCGTGCTGGATCAACCATAGCAATCCGAAAATGAGCAGCGCTCCAATAGTTAGGACGCTGCCAATGAGAACTTTATCGCGGATGTCGCGGTTATGCTCCGCCCTCGTCACCGCCGTGGGCACCGTATGCCGTTGCCCTGCCGGCCCAGTCCGGGGCATCACCCGAGATGGCTGATGGGGTTGAGGCGGCGGGGCAGAAGCTAGCGGGGGGGGGGGAGGCGGGGGGGGCGAAGCTAGCGGCGGGGTGGCCGAAGCTAGCGGCGGGGTGGCCGAAGCTAGCGGCGGCGGCGGCGGCGGTGCTTGGCGGCCAGCAGGCACGACCATTTGGGCCCTGACGACGGGCAGCGGCGGCGGCGGTGCTTCCACCACAAACTGCTGGCCACAGGATGGGCATTGGCCGGTACCACCGAGATCGCTGGCTTCCACCAGCATTTCCAAACCGCAATTGGGACACTTCAAATTAAGATTCATGGGAAGTTGATGCTTGGCTGGGTCGCTGAGGCCACGCTCTGGTCAGGGCTGAGCCTCACTGAGTGAAGGCAAGCAGCATGAGGTTCTGGTGCCACGCCGCAAGCATAATTCATAAAACTAACCTCCAAAATGCATTTACTGCCGAGCAGGGTATCGCTCCAGGAGGCTAAAGATTCCTGAACCTGCTCAAACGGGCCGTGGTTGCCAATCTGCAGCCCAAGTGGCACCTTTGCTGTGGCAGCCTCAAAACCCGCTCCCCCTGCGCTTGCAGCTCACCTAGCAATGATCTGGTTCGATTGTCACAATCACCTGCAGTTTTCCCGCTTGGGCGACCCCGCCCCGCTACTCGCAGCGATGCACGGTGCCGGGGTGGAGCGCTGTGTGGTCAATGCCACTTGTGAGGCTGATTGGCCGGCGGTGGCGGCCTTGGCGCGAGCGTATCCAGAGTCGCTGCTGCCGGCATTCGGAATTCATCCGAACCATGCGCATCAGGCGGGCGGGCCGTGGCAGGAACTCCTGGCCGGATTGTTGGATGAATTTCCGCGAGCCGGGGTGGGCGAATGCGGGTTGGACCGGCGGGAAGGGGCTCCGGGCATGGACCTGCAAGTGCCGCTGTTTCTGGCACAAGTGCGCTTGGCCCGAGACAGGTGCCGGACCCTCACCATTCATTGTGTCAAGGCATGGGGACTGCTCACAGCCGCTTTGGCGGAGGAACCCCCGCCACCACGCTTCGTGTTGCACGGGTTTGCCGGATCCGTGGAAACGGCACGGCAACTGCTGCCGCTGGGTGCCTATTTCTCTTTCAGCGGAGAGTTCTTGCAAGCACGCCGCGCAGCGGTGCTGGACGTGTTCCGGCAACTGCCGCCGGAACGCATCTTGCTGGAAACCGATGCCCCCGATAGGCTGCCGCCTCCCGCTTGGGTGAGCCACCCGCTGCCAGATTCATGCAACCATCCGGCAAACCTGCCAGCCATTGGCCACGGCCTGGCCGACGCCTTGAGCATGCAAGTGGCAGACATCGCCGACCTAACGACGCGCAATGCTCGGGCCTGCTTCGGTGATGCCTTGGTAACCCCAACACTCTGGAAACGATAGGATCCCGACCCGATCTCATAAACCGCCGCACTGTTTTCCATACGCAGAAACTTGACGCCTGCCGCCTTCGCTGCGAGCTCGTCAGACTCGGTCACTCCGGCGGCGTCATTCGACGGAACATACACCATCGCGGCGGTGTTGATCGGTTCCCTCATCATCGCCCTGCCCACCGACATGTTCTACAACACGGGCATCAGCACCTATATCTGGATTGTTAGTAACCGCAAACCCGCCGCCCGCAAGGGCAAGCTCCAACTCATCGACGCCAGCGGCTTCTGGCAGAAAATGCGCAAAAGCCTCGGTAGCAAGCGCAAGGAACTCAGCCCAGACCACATCGAGGACATCACCCGTTTGTTTGGTAAATTCAAGATCGGCTACGAAATCCCCTTCAACCGCCACTTCTACGTCTTCCAGCCGCCGCGCCCTCTCGCCGAGATCGACGCCGACCTCAAAGGCTGCACCGACCGGATTCTGACCATGATCGGGGGGCTGACGAAATGAGCAGGCTGCTTGACAGAAAATTGGAAAACGGGACAGGTGTCTCCGTGAAAATAACTCTCGACATCCCCGACGACCTCCTGCGCTCCGTGAACAGGCGAGCCGTTCAGGACGGGCGCAAATCCAACGACGTGGCGGTTGAGATTTTCCGCCGCGGCTTGGCCCAGCCAAAGCCGGCAGCTAATCCGGTCGGCCGGCAGCGGGTGAAACTGCCCCTGATCCAATGCCGTCACCCGGCCCCGATCCAACCCAACCCGCAGGCCCCGATAATCTACCCGCACCTTTTCACGTCTATTCCATGCGACAGGCCATCGAGGAGAAATTCATTCTCGATGTGTTGCAGAATTACACGTCGTACAAGCTGGCGTTCAAGTTGGCGCACGAGGGCAAGGAATGTGATGAAAAGACGGTGGAACGCAGCGCCGCGATGAAGGGAATCATGGGCTGGGTGCGGCTCCATCCCTACAACATCTCGCAGAATGTGCAGGTGGTGGTCGAACATTTCCGCAGTTATCCTGCCAAGATGCCTCCTTGGCATCAAATGGCAACTGTTGAAATGTCGCGAAATCTGCCTCGAATTCCCTTTCGCAGTCCTTACAGTAACGAGGAGGCTGATGCCACCGACTTTGCTAGGCTGGCGGCACCATTCCTGGGGATGATCCCAGGAGTCCTGAATCTGCGCCATTGCCAAGCCTGCGGGGAACGGGTAAGCAGCAGCACGCCTTGGCGACAATACCTGTCCGCGGCGGAATCGCATCATGCAGCAAATCGTCCTCGACAAGCCTTACACGTTCATTGCGCCGCGCTTGAGCCGTTTCTGGCTGTGGGTGGGGAGGCGCATGTGTCGTGGACAATTGCGCAAGGACTTTGGCATCACGGCGGTGGAATGCGTCGGGGCGGAGCGCTTGCGCGCCTCGTTGGATGCGGACCACGGCGTCATCCTCGTGGCGAATCATTGCCGCCCCTGCGATCCGCTGGTGTTGGACACGCTGGCACGGGAGGTGGGTCGGCCGTTTCACACGATCGCCAGTTGGCATCTGTTCATGGAAAGCAAATTGAAGCACTTCATGTTGCCGCGCATCGGGGCATTCAGTGTGTACCGTGAGGGGCTGGACCGCGAATCGCTCAAATGCTCAATCAAGATTCTGACCGAAGGGAAAAATCCCTTGGTCATCTTCGGCGAGGGATTCATCACGCGCAGCAACGACCGCCTGCAAAATTTTATGGAGGGCCCAGCATTTTTGGCGCGCAGCGCGGCGAAGCAACGCAAGGATGGCCAAGTGGTGATCCATCCAGTGTTCATCCGCTACTTTTTTGAGGGGGATTTGCAAGCCTCGGTGACCCCGGTGGTCGAGGAAATTGAAAATCGCCTGTCTTGGCAGCCGCAGACCCAGTTGTCTTTGTTAGATCGGATAGCCAAGGTGGGTGACGCGCTGCTGGTGCTCAAGGAAATCGAGCACTTGAACGCGCCGCAACCGGGCAGCCCCAGCCAACGCCTGGAGCGCTTGGTCGATCACCTGCTCGCGCCGCTGGAAGCCCAATGGTGTGCCGGACGCAACGATGGCGACGCCATGGCGCGCTTGAAACGCCTCCGCACGGCCATCCTTCCGGAAATGATCACCAGTGAACTCACTGAAGCCGAGCGCGCCGCCCGCTGGCGCCAGTTGGCCAACCTCTATCTGGTTCAACAACTCCATTGTTATCCCGGCGACTACATCGAGCAGCCGACAGCGGAGCGGATTCTTGAAACCGTGGAGCGGTACGAGGAAGATCTAACGGATTTGGCGCGCGCCCATCCGCCGCTTCGCGCGATCATCACGGTGGGCGAGGCCATCGTGGCCGACGCGACGCGCGACCGCTCGCGGTCAAGCGATCCGGTCACCACGGAAGTGCGCCAGCGGCTCGATGCCATGCTAGAACAAACCAAGGCGCTGCGCCGGATCACTCCCACCGGAATTTGAAAATATGAATCTGATGGCAGTGGCATGGGGAGTGGCAGGGTGGCGGGTGCTGGTGATCGCCCTGGCATTGGTCATCTGGTTTTGGACGCAGAAGCTCATCGGCATCCGCGCCACACGCTGCGATGGGATCCGAGATCGCGCCCACGAACTAACGGCGAAATGGCACGCTTACTTTGCCGCCAATGCCAGGGCGGCCGACCGGGCGCTCATTCTCAGCTCGCTGTGCATCGATGCGTTCGGGGTGTTTCTGATAGCTGCGGCGGTTTTCGGTCCGAGTTTTGCGCCGTTTGTGGGGGTGCTGATCGTCTTCAGCCTGCGCCAAATCTGTCAGGCGTATTGTCCCTTGCCACCACCTCCCGGCATCATCTGGCGCGACCCCGGTTTTCCAACGGTGCTGGTGACTTACGGGGTGGGCAATGATTTCTTTTTTTCCGGGCACACCGCGCTCGCCGTGTTAGGTGCGATTGAACTCTGCCACCTGGCACCCGGGTGGCTGGCGGCCGTGGCCGTGCTGCTAGCGTTCGGTGAAGCCCTCATCGTGTTGGTCTTGCGCGCCCACTACACGATGGACGTGGTGACGGGTGCCTTCGCCGCTTGGTTCGCGGCGGACATGGCCCGCTGCCTCGCACCGTGGATCGATGGCTGCATCAGGTGAGGCTCGCGACTTTGAAGACGCGGTTGATGGGTGAGAGGGTGATTCAAGAGCGCTGCCACCACCGTCTTGTTAGGTGTCTTTCTATCTGAAGAGATCACTGTGGCTACCGGTACGCTCAAGATAAAGGCTATCACCATCAATTCTGTAAATCAGGAGCCAATCTGGCTCTACGTGGCAATCATGGGATCCGGTCCACTTGCCGCTCAGCGGATGATCATGGTATCGCGATTCCAGTGAATCTCCTCTCAAAATTGCATTGACTAAGCTCTGGAGCTTCTCGAGGTCTTTTCCCCGGCTCTTGACCTTCTTGAAGTCCTTCTTGAATTGGCTGGTCTGAAAGATGTTCTTCATGCATTCCAGCTGTCAAAAAGCCCTTTAACCGAATCAAACCGCTCTAGATTCCGACCGGCCCTTGAGTCCTCCAAGGCCTGGACCGTCTCTTCATTGGGAATGGCCACATCGAATGGCAAGCCATTCCTCAGAGCGATTTGGGTGTAAAACATGCGTATCGCCTCGGTTGGGCTTAATCCCAGGCGATGTAATATGGATTCAGCCTGCTCCTTGATCTCAGGCTGAATTCTGCTGTGAACGGCGGCGGTCTTCATGCGCGAACCATGTGGCATTTGCAACACGTTGTCAAGCGACAATTCTCTTCGGTTTCAATTCACCCAACGTTGCGGACCTGTCCCAGTGAATTCCCATCTGCCAATTAGCAGTTGCTCTAAATCCTATGTCTGAGCCATTCCCACAGCCGCCGTAACGCCCTAGGTCCGCAAACGGGTCAAAATGAGCGGCGGCGTGTCGCATACGTTTTGCGCAAGCCTTACAAATTTGCTTCCTTGCGGATGGATACGAAAATCACACATATACCGTTTTGCCAAAAAAATGGTTCTATCTTATTTCTGAAAACTTTGCGCCTTTGAGTACTTTGCGCGAGATAACTCTTAATTGCTAGGTTGAATGGATTGGAAGCAGGGTCACCAGCTATCAAAGGTGCCTTGGAGTGAAGATTGCCTCGCGCAAAGTACGCAAAGGCGCAAAGGAAGATGGGTTTCTTGGTAGATTCAGTAAATGCGTGCTCCCTGAACTGGAGACGACGGGCTGTGATGGGGTGCGCCGGCAGCCTGCAGAACACTCTTGGGACCGCCAGCAACTCACCGTAAGAATCCGCGCACTCTATCACAGCCGGGCAACATGCCCGGCCCACTGAATGAAACGCACGCCATTTCGAACTTGGCACAGAGCCATGCCGCCGACTCAGAGATCGTCGCCTTCCAGCGGCGGACGGGCTGGAACGCGGTCGAGCGCCTGCCGGAGTGCCTCAATGTTGCCGCGCCGCGCCCTCTGCTCAATAGAATTCCGGCTTTCCCAACCCGCCACCTAGGAGGCAAGGGCAATGGCCACGAGGTGATCGATCTGGACGTGTTCGCGGGTGGCAAGCTCCTCAGCCTGACGGGCGAGACTATCGGGAATTTGGGCGGTGAGCGTAGTCATGGTTGTGGCTGGCGGTGGAGTTTGAGAAAATTGGCGGGCTTGATGATTTCGATGCCAAACCGCTCGGATCCGGCAAAATCGCGGGCGTTGCACGTGACAACATACCTGACTTCGGCCTCGAAGGCGAGCTGAAGAATCGGTTCATCATCGGGATCGCGCAAGACCGGTAGGTGATGCCGAATCCACCGCTGCCAAGAACCCGCTCAATGACAAATTCCTCGATCCGAGTGCCCTTGGGCAGGGCCTGGCCAGAGGGTTCGGGGTTCGGTTCGTCTGGCGGCATGATTCGGAGTGTGGCAAGTGATCTGAGGAGGGCAAGTGAAAAGGAGACGCAACGGATTGGATAGACTCACAGACCCAACAGTTCGCGCTGGAGTTCGTTTAATGGGATCGCCTCGACTTCAGGCTTGAGTGGGTAACGCTCGTTGCCGCCATAGACGACAAAGGACTTGGCGGGCTTTAGATCATCCAGAGCCGAGTAGAAACCTGCGCTGAGGGCCGGCGAGAGGCCGCGCTTGATCTCCACCGCCCATGTCTTGCCGTCGCGGAAGGTGAGCACCAGATCCACCTCCGCCCCGCCGCTGCTGCGGTAAAATGAGGCCTCGGTGCGCGGCGGCACACAGGCCAACAAATTCTCGATCACAAAACCTTCCCAACTCCCGCCCACCACCGGATGCCCAGCCAGGGCCTCGAGGCTGCCGATGCCCAACAGTTCATGCAGCAACCCGGAATCGCGGATGTAAAGTCGCGGACTCTTGACCATGCGCTTGCCTGTGTTGCGGTGCCAGGGCCGCAAGCGCCGCAGGAAGAACAGGTTTTCCAACAGTTCCAGATGCGCCTGCACTGAGCGCACATCAATCTCCAGATTGCGAGAGAGGGCGGCGGTGTTGGTCAGGCCGCCTTGGCAATGGGCGAGCATCGTCCACAGATTGCGGAGTTTGGCCGGGGCCAATCTCACGCCATGCAGTGGCACATCGCGTTCCAAATATGAACGGATCAGAAAATCCCGGTATTCACTGCTCGCCTCGTCGCTCGCTGCGAAAAAACTGTCTGGAAATCCGCCGCGCCACCACAATTTTTGCAGTGCTTCGGGTCCGACCTCCAAGGCATCCAAGGGCTGCATTTCCAGATAGGCAATCCGCCCAGCCAGGGTTTCACGGCTCTGCTCAATGAGTTCCAAGGACGCCGAACCCAACAACAAAAACCGCCCGCTCCGCAAACCCCGCTCACGTCCCTCGTCAATGAGCCCACGCAGCGACGGAAACAAGCCAGGCACTTGCTGAATCTCATCCAAAATCACCAACCGATCCTCCCGCTGCGACAGATAGTGCTCCGGATCCGCCAGCTTGCTCAGATCCCGCTGACTCTCCAAATCCAGATAGATCCCGTCGCGCCCAGCGGCGCACACTTTCGCCAGGGTCGTCTTGCCCACCTGCCGCGGACCCAACAACACAACCGCCGGAAAACGCCCCAGCAACCCGTCCAACTTGGCAAATGTCCTGCGCTCAATCACCTTGCAAAAAGAACATCGTAATGCCAGTTTTGCAAGAATAATCGCCTGGGATTTTAAGGATGGGATGGATAGTGCCGACATCCTGCCGGCTGGCACAATAGGCATGCTTTTCACGAGACTGCCGCAGGTCCGATTCCCAGCCCGGTTTTTTGCCATCGATAAGACGACGGATGACAACCAGATGCCCGCAGTGCCCCGGGCGGTTGCGAAGGCAACAGACGGCGGCGTTCCGCAGTTAGGGGACTTCCCAAGCATGATGGCAGAAAATAAGGTGGATTTCCACCCGGCCGAGCAGGCGGTGGTTTTAGGTGGGTGGCACCACCACGAAGGACGCTTCAAGAAGTGGCCAAGAAGTGGCCAAGAAGTGGCCAAGAAGTGGCCAAGAAGTGGCCAAGAAGTGGCCAAGAAGTGGCCAGGAAGTGGCCAAGATTACAAATTTACTGTTATTTCTAACCGAAAATACGACACGTAACTCATTGGTACTGAAGGGGTAGCAGAGGGCGGATTTGAACCGCCGACCAAAGGCTTATGAGTCCTCTGCTCTACCACTGAGCTACTCTGCCGAGTCCGGATGCTACAGCTAAACTGTGCACGCGAGGCGGGTGAGTAGCGGCTGACGGCGCATTTGTCCAACACAAATTTGCCGGAATCAAAAATTGCGGGCAGATGGTGGATTTCATGGGTCTGACGGCAATCCCCGGCAGACGAGCGGATTTTGCTTTTCCATGGGGCGTGTTGCGGCCAAGCTCCGGCGTGACTTCGGACCCACCCATTCTCGTGCGCGACGACCCGTGGCTGACGCCCCATCAGGGAGCCGTCGCTCGACGCATTGAGCGGTACAACGAGGCACTGGCGGCGATCGGGCCTGGAGCCACAGCGCTGGCAGCGTATGCCAGCGGCCATAAATTCATGGGGATCCACCTCAATACGATGGCGGGTCAGTGGACGATCCGCGAGTGGGCTCCGGCAGCACGCGGGGTGTCGCTCATTGGGGATTTCAATAACTGGGACCGTGAAAGCCACCCGCTCAGCGCGACGCAACACGGGATTTGGCAACTCCACCTGCCCGCCGCCAGCCTCACCCACGGCCAACAGGTGAAACTCCACGTGGTGGGTGCCGACGGGTCGCGCCGCGACCGCATCCCGGCCTGCATCCGCCGCGCCGTGCAGGATCCAAACAGCCACGACTTCGCCGGCCAAGTGTGGCAACCGCCGCAACCCTACAAATGGCAGCATGCGTTCGATCCCTCCAGCCTCGCCAGCCCGCTGATCTATGAGGCCCACGTCGGCATGGCCGGCGAGCAACCGCGAGTGCATAACTACCGCGAGTTCGCCGAGTCGGTATTGCCGCGCATCGCTCGCGCCGGCTACAACACCGTGCAACTGATGGCTGTGCAGGAACATCCGTACTATGGATCGTTCGGCTACCATGTTTCGTCGTTCTTTGCTCCCTGCTCGCGCTTCGGCACGCCAGAGGATTTGAAGTATCTGGTGGATAGCGCCCATGGCCTCGGACTTGCAGTTTTGTTGGACGTTGTGCACTCCCATGCGGTAAAAAACATAGCTGAAGGACTCAATGATTTCGATGGCTCGGGCAACCAGTATTTTCATGCCGGTCCGCGAGGTGATCACCCGGGTTGGGATTCCAAATGCTTTGACTACGGCCGGCCGGAAGTTCGCCAATTCCTGTTATCCAACCTGCGCTACTGGCTCGAGGAGTTCCGCTTCGACGGCTTCCGCTTCGACGGGGTTACCTCGATGCTATATCATTCGCACGGCACCAAAGCATTCGGCAGTTATGACGACTACTTCGGCGCGGATGCCGACGAGGATGCCATTCTCTATCTGCAACTTGCATCCAAGTTGGTCACCTCGTTCAAACCCGGAGCATTAGCCATCGCCGAAGACATGTCCGGCATGCCGGGGTTGTGCCGGCCGCATGCCGAGGGCGGCTTGGGCTTTTCCCATCGCCTTGCCATGGGCATTCCAGACTATTGGATTAAACTGCTCAAACACAGCCGCGACGAGGATTGGAATCTGGATGAACTCTGGAGCGTCCTGACTAACCGCCGACACGCCGAGGCCACCATCACCTATGCCGAAAGCCACGATCAGGCACTGGTTGGCGATAAAACACTCGCGTTCTGGCTGATGGATAAGGAAATGTATCAGCACATGGCCAAGGACGATCCGGACCCGGTCGTCGAACGCGGCATCGCCCTGCACAAACTCATCCGCCTAACTACCCTGGCGCTCGGCGGCGAGGGCTGGCTCAATTTCATGGGCAATGAATTCGGCCACCCCGAGTGGCTTGATTTCCCCCGCGAGGGAAATGGCTGGTCCTATCACTATTGTCGGCGCCAATGGTCGCTCGTTGACAACCCCGGCCTCAAGTACCAGTGGCTCGGCGACTTCGACCAAGCGCTGTTGGCCATGGCCCGCAAGCACAAACTGCTGGCTGCTGCGCCTGCCAAATTGTTAGCCATCGACCACGAGAGCAAGATCCTCTGCGCGGAGCGTGCCAACCTCATATTTGTACTTAACTTCTCGGTGAGTCACTCGGTGTTTGGTCACCCGCTGCAAGTCGCCAGCCCGGCCACCCGGCAAATCATCTTGGATACCGATGCGGCAGCCTTTGGCGGCCACGGCCGGATTGATCCGGCAGTCACCTATCCGGTCACCGGCGACGGCGTCATGAACATTTATACACCGTCGCGAAGCGGCCTGGTGTTTGCCCCAACAGCATTCTGACGCACGCGTGAAAAGCTACTTTTTGAGGCGCCTGTTGCTGATTCCGCCAACATTGTTTGGCATCACACTGCTGGTGTTTGCCATCACTCGGTTTGTGCCGGGTGGGCCGGGCGAAAAGATGCTACAACAGGCGGCGCGCGGTGCCGATCAAGGGGGCAAGCGCTCATCGTCGGCACAAGCCCAGGGCGGAATGAGCGAGGAGCAGCTCGAAGAGGTGGAAGAACAGTTCGGCCTCGATAAAGACATACTAACAGGTTATGCGCAGTGGCTCGGCCTTCTACCCAAGGAAACCAATATCTCAAAAGGAGAATTCGGTGGGCTCGACGATGAATCCATCGGCGGCGGCATCGATCCCGACAACACCGCCATCGTCGTACTGCGTGGCGACGGACGGATGGTCCATGTGCTTCGCCGGGGCGAAGCACTCGCCTCAGCGGTGTTTGCGGCGTCCGGCAAGCCACTCGCCAGCGAAGGATGGAAGGTGCGCTACGAGTCGGAACAAGTCCGCCAAAAAAGATATCGAAACCGCAATTCCACCAGCGACGAGGCACCGACGTATGCCCCTCGTGCCGTGATCTATCAAACACGCTTCGCCGGCCTGCTGCAGGGCAATCTGGGCCGCTCCACTTCGTATAACGAGCCGGTGGACCGCATGATCCTGGCCCGCATGCCCATAGCTGTCTATTTCGGCTTGCTTACCGCAATCCTCACCTACGCGGTTTGTTTGCCACTGGGGGTACTCAAGGCCTTGAAGCATCGCACATTCATTGACACTGCCAGCTCGGTGCTTATCTTCTTTGGCTATTCCATCCCCGGGTTTGCGCTCGGAGCCATACTGTTAGTCTATCTCGGCGCGCGAACGCATTGGTTTCCCCTGTTTGGCTTGACCAGCCCGGATTTCGATCAACTCGACACCTGGGCCAAGGTGAAGGATCTGGCGCATCACACGGTGCTGCCACTCACTTGTTATGGCATCGGCTCGTTCGCGATGCTTACCATGCTGACCAAAAACAACCTGATGGACAATCTGGCGGCCGACTACGTTCGCACGGCGGTGGCCAAAGGGGTTAGCTTCAAGCGGGCGGTGTTCGGTCACGCGTTCCGCAATTCGATGATCCCGGTGGCCACCAGCTTGGGTAGCTTGTTGGAGATTTTCATCGGAGGTTCTTTGCTGGTGGAAACTGTGTTTGATATCCAGGGCTTCGGCCTGTTGCAATACCAGGCGATGATCGCACGCGACGTCCCCATCATCATGGGCACCTTGGTAATCGAGGCCGGACTCATGCTGTTGGGCCATGTGGCATCCGACGTCATCGTCGCGATGGTGGATCCGCGCATCAAATTTGAATAACCATGCGAACGCTCGGCATTTTTCTAACGGCTCTCGGGGCGCTTGCCGCCACCGGGGAGATCCGCGGCCTGGCCTTTCCCACCGCACGCTGGTTCTTTGAGACCAGCCGCGATGTGCCATGGCTGCATTATCATCTATCTGACGAGCGGATCATTCCATGGTTCGGCTGGCTGTGTACCGCAGCGCTGCTTGCCTGCGGCATGTTGCTGGTGCTTCAAGCCTGGACAACTGGACCACGCAATCCCGTCACCGAGCAGCGAATCCGCCGCTTCAAGGCGATCAAGCGGGGGTACTTTTCGCTCATTATATTGCTAGTTCTCGGCGGTCTTGCTGCGCTGGATCACGTGGTGGTCGGCAAGCGCGCGTTGGCGGTGAAGTATCAGGGCAAGTGGAGTTTTCCGGCGTTCCAACCTGGCCCGGTGAAAAATTCAGAGTATGGGATGGACGGCGAATTGGCGGAGGCACCGGCGGACTTTCGCGAGCTCAAACGGCGGCTTGAAGCCAGTGGCGGCGGGTGGGTGATCCTGCCGCCAATCCCCTACGACCCGACCGGCGACACCCTGCCAGCATGCTCGCGATCTCTGGTTCAGCGCGACGGACTATACTATGAGCCCGGCGCTTCCCAGCCGTTTTCCGGCCTGGCCGCAACCTATCATAGTGTTGATAAATCACTCATACATCTCCGCTATTCGATGCGCAATGGTGTGCGTTCCGGCCCGGTAGATGGCTACAATCCAGATGGCACCGCAGTTTACAGCGGCGATTACAAGTATGGCACGCTGGTGGACGATCGCTTCAATGGACCGGGCGAAAAAGCGCTGTTTTTGGCCTTGCCGGGCAGCGCGTTGCGTGCAGTCAAATACCACCCGGCACCCCCACTGCCCGAGGTTGGCCACTGGCTGGGCACCACCTCCCAAGGGTACGACGTGCTCGCCTATCTGTACGGCGGCATGCAAGTGAATTTCAAGGCAGCGTTGATCTATCTGCCAATCATCTATCTTATCGGCATATCAGTAGGAATGATGATGGGCTATTTCGGCGGCTGGTTCGATCTCATCGTCCAGCGCCTCATCGAGATTTTTTCTAACATGCCATTCTTGTTTGTTGTGATTATCTTTTCAAGAATGGTGCCGGATCGCTACAAGGGCCTGCCGGTGATTCTAACGATCCTGATTGCTTTCGGCTGGATGGGCATGACCTTTCTGATGCGCACCGCCGCCTACCGCGACCGCGAACGCGATTACATCGCCGCTGCGCGGGTGTTAGGCGCCGGCACACCGCGCATCTTATTCCTGCACCTGCTGCCCAACACCGTGGCCATTCTCGTTACCCTGGTGCCCTTCACCTTGTCCGGCCTGATATTTTCACTAACGTCGCTGGATTACCTCGGGTTCGGATTGCCGCCTGACTACGCCACCTGGGGCCGCCTGCTCAATGACGGCCTCGCCAATCTGTCGGCTCCGTGGCTGGTCACTTCAACATTCATCGTACTCGTCGGTATGCTGGTCCTCATCACATTTGTCGGCGAAGCAATTCGCGAGGCGATCGATCCAAAAAAATTCACCTACTACCGATGATGCGCCGATTGATGAATTTTTCTTCAGTGATCCTGGCAGGCATGCTGGTGCTAACAGCCGTGGGCTGCCGCCACGAGGCGCAGGCAAGCGGCCGCAAGCTGGAGTTTGAGGCGTTTGTCCCGACCTATAACCGCTACATCCACGACTGGCTCCTCAAGCAACAGGCAACCTCCAAGGAAGAAGCCACCGCACTGCAGGCGAAGCTCGCCACGGCTGATGGGGAGGCAAGGGCGGCGTTGGAATCGCGGGCGGCAGCCGTCAGCCGCGATTTGTCAAAATGGGATTTTCGGCTAGGCTTGGGGGATTATCTCAAAGTTGGCAGGCCCGCCGATGTGCCAGCCGACCTGGTGTGGAAAGACGGCATGGAGCAACCGGAGATAGGTGATCCACGGGCCAAGAAGGGTGGCACACTGCGCCGATTCATTCAAACATTTCCCTCAACCATCAGTTCGTTTGGCGATAACTCTAACAACGACTTCCGCGCCGAGCTTTATGATTACATTGACATTCCATTGGTCAGCATCCACCCAGAGACCATGGAGTTGATTCCTGGATTGGCCAACGAATGGGCACTTTCCGCAGATGGCCGAACCACCTACTTCCACATCAATCCCAAGGCCACCTATTCCGATGGCGTGCCGATCACCGCACGGGATTTCCTAGTGTCCGTCTATCTGCGCGTCTCGGATAATATCTTCAACCCCTATCACAAACAATTTTATCGAGAGGAGATCGCCCAGATCGCGATGTACGATGATCACACGTTATCGGTTTCGCTGCCGGAAACCAAGATCAACGCGCCGATGTTGGCCGGCAATCTGGAGCCTTCACCACCCCATTTCTACGCGGACTACGGCCCGGATTACAACGAGCGTTACCAATGGCGCTTTCCACCGAGTACCGGCGCTTACGAGGTGCTGGCTAAAGACATCGTGAAAGGCGTATCCATCACCGAGACCCGCGTCAAGAACTGGTGGGCCAAGGATTTAAAGTACTACCGCTATCGCTTCAATCCCGACAAACTCGTGCATACCGTGGTCCGCGATGAGGCCAAGGCCTTTGAGTTGTTCCGCGCCGGCGAGTTGGACACGTTTTATATGAACCATCCCGAGGTGTGGTATGAAAAGAGCGAGATGGAGCCGATCTATAAGGGCTGGATTGAACGCAGCACGTTTTACAACCGTTACCCAAACCCACCTCGCGGCCTGTACATGAACGTGCGCAAGCCGCCACTGGACGACCGCAACGTGCGCATCGGCATTCACTTCTCGCTCAACTGGCAGAAGGTGATCAACGTGTTGTTCCGCGGCGACTACCAGCGACTCAATGCCTTTAACGATGGTTATGCCATCTATAGCGACCCCTCGATCAAGGCCCGCCCGTATTCGATCGATGCGGCCCGTGCCGCGTTCCACGAAGCGGGCTTTACCCATGAGGGCAGTGACGGAATTTTGTGCAAGGCCGACGGGTCAAGGCTGACGACTTCGATTTCCTATCCGACCGCGCTCCAGGTGTACGACCGCATGTTTGCCATCCTGCGCGAGGATGCCAAGGCCTGCGGCTTGGACCTGAGACTCGATGGTGCTGAAATCACTGTTGACTATAAGAAGACGATGCTGAAGCAATACGAGATGTCGTTTGGCAGCTGGGTTATCACCCCGCCAGTGCCGGATTTCTATCAGTTTCTACACTCTGCGAATGCACTGGATGCAAAGGGCAACCCCAAGCCGCAGACGAATAATTTGTTTGTGTGGGGGAGGCAGGACACCGACCGGTTGTGTGAAGTTGTGCGCACCGGTCGAAACGTGGAAGAAGTACTCGACGCCTCGTGGAAACTCCAGCATATCATTCACGACGAGGGCTTTTTCGCTCCGGGCTACACTGTGGATTTTGTCCGGCTAGGCTCTTGGCGCTGGGTGCGCTGGCCGGATTGCGCAACCACCCACTTCAGTCCGCCGGTTGTGCTCGACCCGCACGAGGTGTTCGTGCTGTGGATCGACGAGGACATTAGGAAAGAGACCCAGGCCGCCCGCATCAGTGGAAAATCGTTAGGCGAGTGCAATCGCGTCGTCGATGCCTATCGGGCACAATTGCCCGCCACTCCAGCCCAACCAGCGCCAACTAACAAGCCATGAGTCCGCCTGCTGATATCATTCTGGAGGTGGATAAGCTCATCACTTCGTTTGAAACCGAGCGCGGCATGCTTCGGGCAGTCGATCAAGTATCGTTTTCGGTGCCGCGTGGCAAGACGGTTGGCATCGTGGGAGAGTCCGGTTGCGGCAAGAGCGTCACGGCCATGTCGATTATTCGTTTGCTGCCGCAACCCGCCGGGAGGATTTTGGGCGGACAAGTGCGCTTCAAAGGTCTAGACTTGGTGCGGGCAAGTGATGCGGAGATGCAGAAAATCCGAGGTGGAGATATAGGGGTGATTTTCCAAGAACCGATGACTGCGCTCAATCCCGTGCATCGGATCGGGAGGCAGGTGGCTGAGATTTTCCGTATTCACAAGAAGTTTTCGAGGCGCGACGCCTGGGATGCGGCCACTGAGATGTTGCAACGTGTGCGAATCCCGGATCCGGAAAAACGCATGATGGATTATCCGCACCAACTCTCCGGCGGCATGCGCCAGCGCATCGTCATTGCCCTCGCGCTGGCCTGCAAACCATCGCTGGTGATTGCAGACGAGCCAACCACCGCCCTTGATGTGACAGTCCAAGCGCAGATTCTCGATCTGATGACACAACTGCAGGATGAGATCGGGATGTCTATCATTCTAATCACCCACGACCTTGGGGTTATCGCCGAGACTTGCGACGAAGTGGTGGTCATGTACGCCGGCCGGGTCGTCGAGCGAGCCAGTGCCGCAGACTTGTTCGATCATCCATTGCATGCTTATACTCGCGGCTTGCTGCAATCCATCCCAACCTTGGAAACCCCCTCCAAGGCAGTTCTCCAGACCATTCCCGGGATGGTTGCCTCGCTCGCCGATCACGTCCACGGCTGCCGCTTCTGCCAACGCATGGGCCGCCGCTCCAGTGTGTCTAACGAGCGACCGAGATTTGCTGAGGTTGCCCCCGGTCACTGGGCGGAAATCTGCCCGTTATGCACATCACAATGAACATCGAGCATCGAATGGAAGGCAAATGGAATTGATGATGATTGTTTCCGGCACGACTGATTTCACTGAAGGAATCCATCCGATCGGTGCTTCTCATTTTATCAACTCATCCTCGTGACCAGCATCGCCACCGCCACGAATCACCTCACATGAAACCCATTTCTTCGATATCCGATGTTAAGCATCCCATGCTGGACGTTCGTGACCTGTGTGTCCACTTCCCGGTGCGTAGCGGCATCATCCCGCGGCACGCCGGTTTCGTCAGAGCCGTCGATGGGGTTTCGTTGCATATCCAACCCGGTGAGACACTTGGGCTCGTCGGTGAGTCCGGTTGCGGAAAATCCACCCTCGGCAAGGCGATTGTGCGCCTGCTCAAACCCACGTCCGGCAGTATTCATTTAGAAGGCACTGATATCACAGGGCTGAACCAGCGCGCACTGCGCCCTCTGCGGCGCAACTTCCAAATGATTTTCCAAGATCCGGCGGAATCGCTCGATCCTCGCATGAGTGTGCAGGCCATCATCGAGGAACCCTTCATCATCCACGGATTGGGCGACAGAGCCAACCGCCGCAAGCAGGTCCACGAATTGCTGGATAGGGTCGGCCTGCCGGCCGCAGCGGGCGAGCGGTATGCGTTCGAATTTTCCGGTGGTCAACGTCAGCGAATCGGTATTGCCCGGGCGTTGGCCCTCAAACCCAAGCTGATCGTTTGCGACGAGCCGGTGTCCGCGCTGGATGTGTCTGTGCAATCGCAGATCCTAAACCTGCTCGTTGAGTTGCAACGCGACTTCGCCTTGTCCTATCTGTTCATTGCCCACGACCTATCCGTCGTCAAGCACGTCAGCGACAGAGTGGCGGTGATGTATCTGGGAAAACTCGTTGAACTCGCCCCGGCCGAGACGATCTATCGCGACCCCCGCCACGCCTACACCAAGGCACTGCTCTCTGCCATCCCCTCCCCCGACCCCAAGGTGAAGCGTGCCAAGATCCTGCTTGAAGGCGATGTGCCATCGCCTATCAATCCGCCGCCGGGCAGCGCCTTCGGCCACCGCATGAGCCACCCGCGCTACGCCGAAACCATCGGCGCCGACCTCTCGTTAGGCCGAATCGCCCCCGGCCACTGGCTCGCCGCCGACCCCTGTTGCATCTCTAACGAAGACCTGGCAGCGCTGCGAAAAGGAAGCGGGACTCGCCAAAGTCCCGCGTGATCGCAGGGGCGAGGAGCAGAACTCAATGTTCGGCCTCAAAAGCACCACGAGGTCGGGCAAGCTCAAATGTTACCATGCGAGGACTGACCCCATCGGCGTGAGCGTTGGCATAAGGGGAACCTAAGCCAATTCTCCTTACTTCGGAATCAGATAGAAAGGGGATAAAAGTGAAAGAGGCGAGGCAAAGCCGACACGGCGCTTGGCAGGTGCCGATTCAAGATTTATCGTTTGGCTTGCCCATGAACGCCAGCACATTATTTCTATCCGCCTTCTCGCAAATCACCGGGACGGGAAGCTTCCATTCCACCGGTGCTGCACCGTTTTTCTTTCCCGGGCTTCAGGTCAAGGGACTCGGCGAGGTTGCCTTCCCGCTGCAGGCGTCCCAGGCAAAGGAGATCATCGCCATCGCGGAAGCGGCACCCTACGGCAAGGGCACTCGAACAGTGTTAGATGAAAATATCCGCAAATGCTGGCAAGTCGATGCTTCGAGCTTCACGTTTGATTCGCCGCAGTGGAAGAAATTCCTGAAGCTAACACTAGCTGTGATCAGCGAGAATCTCGGCATTCGCGGGAAAATCTCCGCCCACCCTTACAAGTTATTGCTATACGGCAAGGGCGGACATTTCAAGGCGCACAAGGATAGCGAGAAGCTCGATGCCATGTTCGGCACGCTAGTCATCGCGCTGCCTTCGAAACATGAGGGCGGCCGACTCGTCATCCGCCATGACGGCCGGGAAATTGATGTCGATTTCAGCAACGAGATGCATCGCCATGAATTCCAGCATGCGGCCTTCTTCGCCGACTGCGAGCATGAAGTCGAACCGGTGCGTTCCGGCTACCGCTGTTGTGTGGTCTATAACCTCCGATTGGATGAAGGCGATCCCGCCTTGCTCAATCTCTCGCTCACCGCTCATGCCCGGACTTTGCTGCCCTCTCTGGCCGGCCTCAAAATGGCAAGTGCGGGCGAATTGCGAGCAGTTCTGTTAGATCACAGCTACACCGAGGCCAACCTCTCACTGCGCAACCTCAAGGGCAATGACCAGGCCCGTGCCCACGCGTTGCTAGCTGCTGCGGAGGAAGCCGGCTTCACCGCCCACCTTGCGCTTGTGACCTTTCACAAGTCGGGCGAACTCGAAGACGACGACTACGATTACCACCGCCACAGTCGCTATGATGACGACGATGAGAAGGAGGCTTCCGCAAGCGGGACGATGGGCGAGATTTACGAAGAGGATTTGACCATCTCCGATTGGCGCGACAAGCGTGACCGCAAGGTTGATCTTGGCAACTATTTGATAGATAAGAACGTGCTCATCAGCAAAGAGAAATTTGGTGAGGGGGAGCCGGACCAAGAAGAGTCCGAAGGCTACACTGGCAACGCTGGCTGCACCATGGACTACTGGTATCGAAGCGCTGCCATCGTGCTGTGGGCGGTAGATGACCACGAGCGCATCCTTTGCGAACACGATCTGCGCAGAGCTGGTGTCATGTTAGGGAAACTCTCAGCGGCAAAAAACACCGGCCCCGGCTCGCCATTCCACCGGCTTGCCACGGCCGCTATCGCCCGCTATCCCGAGGCCTTGCCATACCTAGGTGCTCGTGTCGAACGTCACGACTTTAGCGCCGATCCGCTGCATTTGCTAGTCACCGCACTGGCCAAAACCGGCTCCTGCGACCTGTTGGAGCGCCTCCTCAAGAATCTGCCTGCGTCTGCCTTTCTCATTTGCGATATCCCGTTATGGTCAGTTCTTCACCAAGCATTTGGCATCGCACCCTTCGACGCCGTCTGCAATACCCTGCTCAAGGAAGGCCCGGAAGCCCATCGCCGCACGCTGTTTCAAATCCTAGCAGCCCTCAGTACGCGCAAGGATGCCGCCTCGCGGGTGCAAACCATCGCTGCGCGCCTCGCCACCCTCTCTCCCAGACAACCCCTCGCCCAATCGTGGAATGAGAAGCGTGACCCAGATCCCGTCGGCGACCGCGAGGAAGCCCAGATCCTCCTCGCCGCCTCTCAATTCATGGAACATGCCAAGGATCGCCGAGCCGTTCGTGCGTTTCTTCAGGCCGATGGCTCCCTGCCCTATCTTCGTGAAATCCTCGGTCCGGCGCTGCTGCACAAAGCCACAGCCAAACACCTCAAGCTCGCCAAATCCATTGCCCCCGAGATTCTAACATTTGCAAAGGATCATCTCGCCGCCGAAGTCCAGCGCCCCCTGCCTCCCTATCCCGACTGGATCCGCCCCTGCCCACGCCCCGAAATGACGAAACCCTCGCCCTATTTCCGAGTCCTTGCCTCCAGCAAATCCAGTCCCATTGACGAGCTAGTTGCCTTCATGGCCGACCCATCCGCCAAAACCCATAACTTCGTGCGGCCCGAGAATGAACGTGCAATGATCGAAGAATACATCCGCCGCCATTTTCTCGACCTCGACCAAACCACACTGCGTACCAGCCGCCCATATACTCTCGCCTGCACAAAAACCGACCACTCGTATCAACACGCCCTCACCCTGCGGGCCAAACATGCACATCTGCTAGATAGGCTCGGGAACCTCCGTTGCTGAAAATCGCGAGTTGCCGCTTCTCATAGGCGCTAGGATCGCGATACCCGCGCCATGGTCACGGCGCGATCGGCTGGGTGATTGGCTCTGCCAAAGGGTGGATGATACCGCTGTCGAGACGATAGATCCAACTGTGAATGGCCAGTTGCTGGCCGCGTTGCCAGGCATCCTCCAAAATAGTGGTGTGGGCAACGTGCTTGGCCTGCGCCAGTACGTTGAGCTCGCAAAGCCGATCCGCTGCGGCCTCTATCGGCAGGGCGGCGAGCTCCTCATGATGCTGACGGCGCAGGGCACGGATGCCTGATAGCCAGTTGTCGATCATGCCGTGACGGAAGTTTTCCATGGCCGCATTGATACCACCACAGCCGTAATGCCCACACAGGATGATATGCCGGACCTGCAACACATCAACGGCATACTGGAGCACGGCAAGCACGTTGAAATCGGTTTCTGCCACCACATTGGCCACATTGCGATGCACAAACACCTCGCCCGGGGCCAGCCCGATGATTTGATTGGCAGGCACCCGGCTGTCCGAGCAACCGATCCACAAATATTGAGGGCGCTGTTGATTGGCGAGATTCTTGAAAAATCCCGGATCATGGGCGGTGATGGAAGCCGCCCAAGCGCGATTGTTGTGTAGAAGGTTGGTGAGGTGTGGCATGTCCAGAT
>CAIKHZ010000354.1 GCA_903827375.1 Akkermansiaceae bacterium | reverse complement strand
GACCCAGGGCCGCGGAAAACTCGAAAAGAACCACCGGCGAGTCCTCCCCCTCAAGAGCGTCCTGGTTTACCCTCTCCAAAAGAACTTCCGCGCCATCCTCGCCCCCTGAGCCCTGACCCAGAGGGGCACCGAATATTTACGTTTTTGTGCCCTGAAATATTTGTTGGGATTGCGCCTAAAATGCCCCGAAATGCCCCGAAATGCGGCTTTTATGGCAGGGTTGTTGCGGGGAATCTTTTTTCAGCGCCAATCCCCGGCGTCCCGTCGGCCTGCCAGTGCCAGTTCATGCGTCCTACCGCCCCGCAACAATTCGTTGCGGGGATGTGAGCCGGGCCCGGTTGTCGATTGCCCCGCGCCCCGCCGTGCATGATGGACTTCCATGCGCGTTTCAGGTAGTCTGCCCCCATGACCTTTGACTGGCGCGGCAACCTGATCCTGCCCGCCATCTGGGCGGCGGTGAGACGGCCACGTCCTCCAATTCCTCGCACTGGCCGCGCCGGGATGGATGCATCCCACCATCCCGGTGACTCCCAGCAGACTTATGCCCGCGTCACCTCCGCCGCCAGGGCCTCGGCCTGAAGAACCACGGTGCGGATGGCGGCGTCTTCGAGGTCCGGCGGGTAGCCATACTTGCGGAGGATGCGGCGGATGGTGGTGCGGACCTTTTTCCGGCGCTGGTCAAAACGCCACCAGTCCATGCCAGAGTTTTCCCGCACGGCCTTGACCAGTTCCGAGGCGATGAACCGCAACTCAGCGTTGCCCATCAACTCGGTGGCACTGCCGTTTTCCGCCAGGGCATCGTAGAAGGCCACTTCCTCCTTGGTCAGTCCGTCGTCGGGCTCCTCGCGCAGGTCGCGGCCGATCTTGATCAGCTCCTCGATCACTTGCAGCGCGTCGATCACCCGGTTGTGATAGCGTGCCATCGCCTCCTCGATGCGCTCGGTGAACTGGCGATTCTTCACCACATTGGTGCGGGTGCGGCTCTTGGTCTCGCCGGCGAGGAGTTTCCGCAATGCCTCGACCGCGAGGTTCTTGTGCTCCATCCCGGCCATCTCCTTGAGAAACTCATCGCTCAGCACCGAAATGTCCGGGCTTTTGATGCCCGCCGCGCTCAGCAGGTCGATCACCTCGGTGGAGCAAACCGATTGATTGACCAGCCGCTCGATGGCGGCGTCGAGGTCATAACCCCGGCGGCCCCGCCCGTTGCCATCTCCCTCGAACTTGCCCATGGCGATCTTGATGGCGCAGAAGAAGGCCACCTCCACGGTCACCGCCGCCGCCTCGTCCCGGCCTGAGGACAGCTTGAAGGCTCGCTCCAGCTCAGCCACGGCGTCGAGGAATCGTTTCCTTGCCTTCTTCTTGGCTTCCTCGCCCTCGCCTTCCAGACCATAGACATGGTTGAGTGCCTGCCCGAGGATCTTGAGGCGTGCGCCGTCGTTGCCCTTGAGCGCCGGGGCGTAGTCGATGCGGTGGAACATCGAGCGCAGCACGTCGAGGCACTTCTTGAGCGCCAGCACCGCCTCGTCGGTATTGATCCCGGTGTTGCCCCGGTCCCGGTCGGAGTAAAACGCCAGCGCCTGCTTGAGGTCGGTGGCGATGCCGATGGTATCCACCACCAACCCCGATGGCTTGCCGGTGAAAATCCGGTTCACGCGGGCGATGGCCTGCATCAGGCCGTGGCCGTGCATCGGCTTGTCGATGTAGATCGTGTGCATCGACGGGCAATCAAATCCCGTTAGCCACATGTCCCGCACGATCACCAGTTGGAAGTCGTCGCCCGGAGCGCGATACCGCTTTGCCAGATTGTCCATGTCCTGCTTGTTGCGGACATGCGGCTGATAGGCTTGAGGGTCGGCGGCGGAGCCTGTCATCACCACCTTTAGCTTGCCCTTGTCATCGGCGGCATCGTGCCACGCGGGGCGCAGCTGGGTGATCCGGTGGTAAAGGTCCACGCAGATGCGGCGGCTCATGCAGACGATCATCCCCTTG
>CAIKHZ010000353.1 GCA_903827375.1 Akkermansiaceae bacterium | reverse complement strand
GCATCTTTGCAGCGCACATCAACGATGCTGTTCTTGATGATCGGGATGTCCGGCACCTGCTCGCTGGGCAAATACTCCAGCGAGGCGATGTACTGACTCTCGTCCGCAAACGGCAACATCCCGTTGAGAAAATTCCGCAAAATCTCCGGGTGCTCACCGAAAATCCGCTTGAATACCAAGTCACTGCGCGGATCAAGAAAATGTGCCATGTCCCCAACAGCATGGCTCGCTTAGGGCTGCTGTCAAGCTGAGCTCAGGGGTTCCGAGCCGAGGCTCCGGAATCCCGACCTCTGTGAATCAGCCGGTACCCCGCGTTCTTTCCGGCGTCTTTGCGGTTGCCGATGGCGCGGGAGCGGTTTAACGTCCGGCCGCCGCCGCCTGCTGCACCAACTCATGCCATTCCACTTATATGTTAGAAGATTTTAACCCATGAAGTCACAACCTGATCACGAAATCCGCGTGTTCGCACCGGCCACTGTTGCTAACGTCGCCTGCGGTTACGACGTGCTCGGTTTTGCCATCGATGCCCCAGGAGACGAAGTAGTCGTCAGGCATGCGGAAACACCCGGCTTCCGCATCACCCAAATCACGGGTGATCAGGGGAAATTGCCCCTCGACCCTGAACACAACACTGCCGGGGTCGCCGCCCTCGATTTACTCCGCCATCTCGGCATGAGCGACCGCGGGATCGAAATGGAAATCCACAAAAAAATGCCATTTGGCAGCGGACTCGGTTCCTCAGCCGCGAGTGCCGTAGCAGGTGCCTTCGCCGTCAACACTCTCATCGGCGAACCTCTCACCAAACAACAACTGCTGCCCTTTGCCATGGCCGGCGAGGCCTCCGCCGACGGTGCCTGGCACGCCGACAATGTCGCACCCTGCCTGCTCGGGGGCATCGTCTTCATCCGCTCTAACGACGAACTCGACGTCGCCTGCATCCCCGCCCCTGCCAACCTCTGGGTCGCTGTGGTCCATCCGGATATCGAGATTTTAACGAAAGTCGCGCGGGAGATCCTGCCCAGGGAGATTCCACTGATCAACGCTACCCAGCAGATCGGCAACCTCGGCGGCCTCCTCTGCGGCCTCATCCAAGAGGATTACGGCCTCATCAGCCGCTCAATTCACGATGTGATCGCCGAACCCCGCCGCCAAAAGCTCATCCCCGATTTCTATCGCGCCAAACGGGCTGCCATGGCTGCCGGAGCCCTCGGATTTTCCATCTCCGGCGCAGGTCCAAGCGTGTTTGCCCTGTGTGAGGGCGAAGCCACCGCACGCAAGGCGGGCGACGCCATCTCCAAGGTGTTCGCTGCCGTGCCCCTGCCCAATCAAATCTACGTCTCCAAAATCAACCCGCGCGGCGTCCACGTCATCTGAGCTTCACGAGCAAACCATGCGCTTTGTAAGCACAAACGACCCCAGCCACCGCGTCCCGCTCAAACAAGCGGTGCTTGCCTCGCTGCCGCCGGACAACGGACTCTATTTGCCAGAGCGACTGCCGCGCTTGGACCCCGCCTTCTGGGACGTTTGGCGGGACTTGAGCTTCCAAGAGATCGGCTGCCGGGTGGCACAGGCGTTCTTTGGCGAGGACTTGCCCGAGGACGCCTTGCGGACCATCGTCAACGAGTCGCTCTCCTTTGAAGCGCCACTGGTTCAGGTGGCCCCGCAACAATATGTGTTAGAGCTGTTTCATGGCCCGACGCTCGCCTTCAAAGACTTTGGTGCCCGCTTCATGGCCCGCCTCATGCGCTGGCTCACCCGCGACGACGACAGACTGCTCACGGTCCTAGTGGCCACTTCTGGCGATACCGGCGGTGCCGTGGCCCATGCCTTCCTTGGCGTGCCGACCATCCGCGTCGTCATCCTTTATCCCCGAGGTAAAGTCAGCGGACTCCAGGAAAAACAACTCACCACTTTGGGTGGCAATATCACTGCACTTGAGGTCGATGGCTCTTTCGATGATTGCCAGCGACTGGTCAAGGCCGCCTTGTTGGATCCCGGCCTGGCCTCGCGACTGCTGCTGACCTCTGCCAACTCCATCAATATTTCCCGCCTCGTCCCGCAAATTTTCTACTACATTCATAGTGCCCGTCTTCTGCCAGCGGGCTCTTCCCCGGTATTTGTCGTGCCTTCCGGCAACCTCGGCAACCTCACAGCTGGACTACTAGCCGAACGCCTCGGCCTCACCGTTGAGCGTTTCATCGCCGCCAATAACCGCAACGATGTCCTAACCACCTATCTGGCAGGTGATGCCTATGCACCGCGCCCGAGCCAGCCCACGATCTCCAGCGCCATGGACGTGGGTGCCCCGTCAAATTTTGCCCGTCTGCTAGCCCTGTTTGATCACGAGCGCAGTGCCATGTGCCGCCGCATCAGCGGTTACTCGGTGAGTGATGAGGCCACTCTCGACGCCATTCGCGATGTGGCCGCCAACCATAACTATCAACTCGACCCGCATGGGGCCGTCGGTTGGTGCGCCGCACGCCAATGGCACCACAGCCGCCCGCAGGCCAATACCATCGTGCTCGCCACCGCTCACCCCGCCAAATTCCCGGAAACCCTCGACCGCGTCCTAGGCCCCGGCCAAGTCGCCATTCCCGAACGCCTCGCCTGCTTGTCACAGAAAATAAAATGTGCCATCCCGATGGCTGCGGACACCTCGGCATTTTTCACATGGTTGCGGCAAGGTGCCTGAGATGCACTAGCGCCGCTCTGTGAGCGCCGATGCGAATGGGACTATATCTATTGGGTCTATTTGGCCGGTTTAGGCTTGGCGGCGCTTGGCGTAGATCCGGGTTGCTCGTCGGCGAATTGATCATCGTCCTTGAGTTCCTTTTTTAAGCGATAGAGTTCTGCCTTTAACTTGGCAAAGGTGCCGGCCTCGGCGGGATCTCCATGGATGTTGTGCAATTCAGCGGGATCTTTGACCAGATCATACATCTCCCACTGGTCAATCTTCCAAAAGTATATCAACTTGTGGGTCTCAGTACGCACCCCGTAATGGGCTCGCGTGTTGTGGTCGCCAGGATCATGATAGTACCGGTAATACCAACTGATTCGCCAGTCGGCAGGCCGCTCTCCGTGGAACAAGGGCACCAGACTGTGGCCTTGCATATCAGCGGGCACCGGCAGACCCGCCGCCTGCATGAAGGTAGGCGCAAAATCAACATTGATGCCCATGGCCGATTGGCTGGACCCGGGCTGAATGACGCCGGGCCAGCGCACAAGGAAAGGCATTCGGATCGACTCCTCGTACATAAAACGCTTGTCGTAGAGGCCGTGGTCGCCAAGGAAAAACCCTTGATCACTGGTGTAGATGACAATCGTGTTCGCAGCTAGGCCGGACTCGGTGAGATAGTCTAGGATTCGGCCAACGTTGTCGTCCACCGATTGGACACAGGCGAGATAATCTTGCATGTAACGTTGGTATTTCCACTTCAACAGAGCGTCGCCGCTAAGTCCGACCGGCGGCGGCCCCTTCGTATCGTTAGGACTGAGGTTTGCCAAAACCTTCTGGGTCGATTGGTGAATCGCCGAGCCTCGGGTGGCGTAATCGTCGCGCAGCGTGTCGGG
>CAIKHZ010000352.1 GCA_903827375.1 Akkermansiaceae bacterium | reverse complement strand
GACCAACCGTCCTCAACCTGACCCGCAGCCAGCGTTCAACCCGGCTCGCGTTTCAGGGAATCCAACTTGCTCCACACATTGCCTCTTTTGAGGTCGAACACTGAGTTCTGAATCTCTTTGTCGCCGATCTCTACAGCTACACGATTCGGAAAATCGCGGCGAACGGGTCGGTCACGACCTACGCCGGCACGCCAGGAGAATCCGGCACGATCGACGGCACCGGCGCAGCCGCCCGCTTTGCCAACCCCCAGGGTATCGCGGCCGACAGCTCCGGGAATCTTTACGTTTCGGAAAACGGTGCTAACACGATCCGCAAAATTTCGCCCGGCGGCGTCGTCACGACCTTCGCCGGCACGCTCTACGAAGTCGGAGACAACGACGGCACCGGGACCAACGCGAAATTTAACAGTCCCCACGGCCTGGCCGTGGACCATTCGGGCAACGTCTATGTCGCCGATTCCAACAACCACGCGATTCGCAAGATTACCCCCGCCGGCGTAGTCACGACGTTTGCCGGCAGCTCCCAGCACATTGGCTCGGCCGATGGCACGGGGTCCGAAGCGCAGGTCAACTTTCCAAGCGGCGTCGCCGTGGACGGAGCGGATAACGTCTATGTGGCCGACGCGTATTACTGCACAATCCGGAAAATCACCCCGGCAGGCGTGGTCACGACGCTCGCGGGCACGCCGACCACCCGCCGCGTCATCATCGACGGCACGGGCAGCGCCGCGCGATTCGCCTTTCCCTACTCCATCGCAGCCGATGCCGCCGGCAACGTGTTCGTTGCCGATGAGCAAACCATCCGCAAAATCACGCCCGCCGGCGTGGTCACGACCCTGGGTGGCTCAGCTTACCAGCCGGGCGCGACCGACGGCACGGGCGCGGCCGCACGGTTTGATTCACCCTTTGGCGGCCTGGCCGTGAACGCGGCGGGCGTGCTCTTCTTCGCGGATAACGGCAACGCCACCATCCGCCGCGGCGTCCAAGCCTCGGGAGGCAACCCCGACACCACGCCCCCGGTCATCACCGTCCCGGCCAATCGCACCGTTGAAGCTACCAGTGCAGCCGGTGCCGTCGTAAACTACACCGTGACGGCCATGGATGCAGGCGATGGCGTCATCACCCCCACGACCACCCGCGCCAGCGGCTCCGTCTTCCCGCTCGGCACCACCACCGTGACGGCCACCGCCACCGACGCGGCAGGAAACTCCTCCAGCGCCTCGTTTCAAATCCGCGTCGTCGACACGACGCCACCGGTCATCACCTTGCCGACCAACCTCACGATCGAAGCCACCAGCACCGCCGGTGCCGTCGCGACTTTCATCGTCACCGCGATCGACGCCGTCTCCGGGACCATCGCGCCGACGCTCTCTCGTGCGAGTGGCTCGGTCTTCCCGCTCGGCACCACAACCGTCACGGCCACCGCCACCGACGCCGCCGGCAATTGGGGCTCAGGCACCTTCCAAGTTACGGTGCGAGACACGACGCCTCCGGTCATCACCGTGCCCGCCAACCTCACTCTCGAAGCCTCTAGCGCCGCCGGTGCCGTCGCCACTTTAACAGTCACCGCGATCGACGCCGTCTCCGGGGCTATCGCGCCGACGCTCTCTCGTGCGAGTGGCTCGGTCTTCCCGCTCGGCACCACAACCGTCACGGCCACCGCCACCGACGCCGTCGGCAATTGGGGCTCAGGCACCTTCCAAGTCACGGTGCGGGATACGACGCCGCCAGCCATCACCGTGCCCGCCAACCTCACTTTCGAAGCCACCAGCACCGCCGGTGCCGTCGCGACTTTCACCGTCACCGCGATCGACGCCGTCTCCGGGACCATCGCGCCGACGCTCTCTCGTGCGAGTGGCTCGGTCTTCCCGCTGGGCACCACAACCGTCACGGCCACCGCCACCGACGCCGCCGGCAACACCGGCAGCTCCACCTTCAATGTGACTGTGGTCATCTCCCTCCCCCCCACCTACGCCCTCTGGAAACAGGCCAGTTTCACGCCGGCCGAGCAGGCCGACCCCGCGATCAGCGGAGCCAATGCCGACCCCGACGGCGATGGGTTATCCAATCTCATGGAATATGCCTTTGGCCTCGATCCCAAGGTGGCCGATCCGGCCGCACTCCCGGCGGTGTCGATGCAAAATGGCGCACTAACCCTAACCTATACCCGCCTTCACGATGCCGGCGACCTCACCTACGCGGTGGAGGCCTCCGACGATCTCATTTCTTGGAGCTCGGGCACGGGTCTCGCACCGGCAACCCAGGAACTCAGCGTCACGCCGCTCGACTTAACCCGCGACTCCGTCGTGGTGTGCGACAACGCCCCCATCAACTCCGCTTCGCGACGCTTCCTCCGTTTGAAAATCTCACTGACTGAGTAGCCAAACAACCCAACCACGAAGCCGACAAGGAGAGTGCCGTCGTCGCGGTGATGCATATCCACCCAAAGAAATGATCAATCGTCCGACACCTGCACGAGTGACCGAGTCGGCAGGAATAAGCGCCGCGAATCCGGGGTGATCCGTCGAAATCCGAATTTCTCGTAGAATCCGATGAGCTCAACGGTCGCAGCATCCACCACCATCCCGATTCCCCCTGTCCCGCCGAGTGCATCGGATGAGATGCGGCGTGCCAATGCGAGTAACCGGGTACCAAGGCCGCCACCCTGCATGGACTTTGCGACGCCCATCCGCCCAAGGAGCACGGCACCCACCGGATTTCGCGGAAGGCCCTTTGGCACATGCGGCCAACCTGCCGCCTCAACCATGCAGGGAGTGAGCGCGAAATACCCGAGGACCGGCTTTGGCGGCGCGGCGTCTGGATTTACCAATACCCTCGTGAGGCTCACGCCCTTGTCGGTGTGTCCTCGGGCCGTCTCCTTCAGATACAAGTCGATGGCATCAAGCCCGGAATGAAATGCCTTCCGGTCGTGGGCTGCATCCAGCAATTCAAGAGCGAATGACGCCTCAATTGCCGAAGCCGCCTCAATTGCCGAAGCCGTTCTGGGAGAGTTCTTTGGAGGTCTTGGAATCGTCGAAATATCTTGATCCCGGCGTCCAGGAGGTACTCAACATTCTTATTAGAGAAATAAAGTTCCTAATTTAATTGACAAAGTGGCTATCACAGGCAAACTGAATTTGTAAGGCTATTTTGATGACTGACGTTTCAATTTGTCTTTCCCGTCGGCAAGGCCCCGTGGTGCCTACTGCCTTTGCTCAAGCCACGGATAAGCCATATAAGCGACAAGCAACTCAAAACCCATGAACACGAAGACACTCGCCCTCCTGCTGGTCATTGCCACCAGCGCCGGGCTTCATGCGCAGACTTCGGGCAACCCGGTGGTCGCCATTCAACAAAGTCCCGTCATAGCGCACCCGCTCGAGGTGGTGACCTTCAGCGCCACCGTTACCGGGGCTCCAGTTGGCACCACGTTCACCTACCAGTGGAAGCACGGTGGGTTGGTGCTTCCCGGGGCCACGCTCGCGGTTTTCACCATCCCCGAGTGTCTGTCCCGGGACTTGGGCACCTACGAGTGCGCAATCGTCGCCACCAAGGGAACCAATACTCGCACGCTCTCCGGTTCCATCACCTGTCAGTGCGAATACCCGCAAACCGTCACGGTCACGGTGACCACAGAGGCCATCACGGTCATCGGCACGGCTGGCGATGACGACGTGGAGATCGGTCGGCTGGGCAACCAATTGCACATCACCGTCGTGGCGGCCGGGAATAACACGTCACAGGATTACAGGATCGATACGTTTACGTGCTGCGGATACATCCCGAGGAGGGTAAAAGTCGATCTTGGCGACGGCAAGGACTCCCTCAAGGTTGACGTGGCGGCTGGCTTTTCGGTCGTGGCGTCCGGCGAATTTCTCGGTGGCGGTCAACCGGGCGATGTTGCCATCATGAAGGATTTGAGCGGATTCCCCAACCCACAGGTGGAGGGCTTCGAGGTCGTGGCAAGCGGCGGCACCATCACCGGACGCCTTGCCATGGCCAGCGGCAGCCTCCCCGCAGGTAGCACGTGGAATCCGGACAACCTGACGCCGCTGTGCCGTGCGCCCATCACCTTCTCCCTTGCAGGCGGCACCCAGTCGCCGTGGACGGCCCGCTTTGTCACCGATGACAGTGGTGGTTTCCTTGGGGTGTTACCGCCGCTGCCGCAGGGCATGACCACCGCCAGCATCGTTGCCACGGTGGAAGGCACCACGCTATCTTGGTCCGCCCTCGCGGGAAGTTCCGTCATCACGGTCCCGGAGAATTTGGGGCAGTCGAGTATCAATCTCGGCCTCGGTGTGAGGCCGGACGGCCCGTGCGCCGACTGGCCACTTCTTGGCTCTCCCTCACTGCTGATCCCTTTCGATGAACCCAGTTCCGATGCCTACGGTGGTGCCATCTGCCAGAATTTGGTGGACCTCGGCAATTCAGCTTTGTCATCCAGCCCTGTGGTGGTTCCTGGCTATGTCTATCGGGGTCGGGCCTTCGCTGGGGCCGGCAGCGGCGAGTATCAGGTTGCCGGCCCTGCCGGGGTCAATCCAGGCAACGGAGCCTTCAGCGTCAACTGCTGGATGCTGCGCACTCCCTTAGACGACCGTATCTTTTACTCGAACCAGGTGATTCTGGATCACACCGACGGTGGCGGCAGCAACGGGTGGAAATTCGGATATGTCAGGGGCCAACTCTATCTGGCCATGGGAGCGGGGGGATTGACGACTTATACGTCTCCCGCCGCAGTGGTACCTATGGACGGCGCATGGCACCTGGTCTCCGTCACCGTGGAACGTTACTATGACAATAAAGCGATATTTTACCTTGATGGAGCTGTGGCAGGGCTGCCGGTAACGACCGTCGGCGCACCCAATCTGGACACGGTCGCGACGTTCCGCATTGGTCCAGACTTTTACGGACGCCTGGATGAACTGGAGGTTTACAACAACCGGGCTATTTCAGCCGCCGAAGTTTATGCACTCTGGCTGGCAGGATCGAAGGGCCGCTGCATCGATTCCCGTCCGCCCAGGCCGGCGATGCACTTTGGCCAGGCCACGGAATACACCATCGCCGCCGCCGCCCTCACCGACCCCGTCCTCATCGCCAGTCTCCGCCAGCCGCTCGCCGATACCGATGGCGACGGCGTGGTCAACGCGCTGGAATACGCTTTCGGTACCGATCCTATGCTGGCAACGAATGCCCCGCAGACGACCTTTTCCCTGGTGCCTTGGTCTGCCGGCGGTGGCATGCCACGCCTCACCCTAAGCGCCCGCCGCAGTTCCTCGCGCGCCACTGTGGAAAGCGTGGTGGCGGAATTCACCACCGACATGAGCCAGTGGACCCCCGGTGCACTGCTCAGCAGCGAACCCCAAACCGATGGCACCGTGATCGAAACCTGGGGCGATACAGGAACGGACACACCGTATGTTAGGCGCTTTGGACGGCTAAAAGAAACACCCGTTCCATAAGGTGGCGCGCACCTTGGTGGATCTGGCAGGATCAGGAAAAAAACTCGTTGAAAGTTCTGGCGTCCGAACGGCGTTGGCAGACGTTTGGCCGTTATGAAATCTATTTTTGTCCTTTTTGCTATGTTCTGGCTGGTGCTGCCCGCTCTGGCAGCGGAGCCGCCAGTTGCCGCAGTGGAGTCGGATGCCGGTGCCGCCGCCCAGGCACGGGAGATTCTTGGGCAAGCGGGCGTGAAAGGCGGATTCGTCGTGCACGTCGGGGCGCGAGACGGCAAGCTCACCGCCGCATTGCGGGTCAACGACAGCTATCTAGTCCACGGATTGGAGGCCGACTCGGCCCGAGTGAGGGCGGCCCGCGAGGCGATTCTGCGGGCGGGCGGCTACGGACCGGTCTGCATCGACACCTGGAATGGCAAGGACCTGCCTTATGTGGAAGGCACCGTCAACCTGCTGGTGGTGGAGGAGCCGGCCAAGGTGTCAGCGGAGGAAATTGAGCGGGTGCTCGCTCCGCTCGGGGTGGCGCTGGTTGGGCGGCCGGGCCAGTGGCAAGCGACGCGCAAGCCGTGGCCCAAAGCCATTGACGAGTGGACGCATTACTATTACGACGCGAAGGGAAATGCCGCGTCGCAGGACGAGAGCGTCGGCCCACCCGAGCGCCTGCAGTGGCTCGGCAGCCCGCGCTGGTCACGCCACCACGATCGGATGTCGTCGCTGAGTGCGATGGTTTCGTCGCGAGGTCGGTTGTTTTACATCATGGACGAGGGGTCGCGCACCAGCATTCTTCTGCCTTCAAAGTTTCAACTGATCGCCCGCGACGCATTCAACGGGTGCATTCTGTGGAAAAAGCCGATTGCCAAGTGGAGCACGAACCTGTGGCCGCTCAAGACTGGGCCGACCTCGCTGACGCGGCGCCTGGTGGCCGACGGCGAGCGAATTTTCGTGACGCTGGGCATCAGCGAGCCGATCAGCGTGTTGGACGGGGCCAGCGGCGCGGTGCTCAAGAGTTTTGCGGCGACCAAGGGAGCTGAGGAAATGCTTTATGCCAACGGCATTCTCTACGCGCTGGTCAATCCGAACGCCGATTGGGTGTTGCAGGATTTCGCGCCGAAATTCCAAAGCGACCAGGGCCGCGTCGCTCAGGAATACGAGTGGGACAAAAAGCCCCGAATCTTGGTTGCCCTCAATCCAGACACCGGCAAAATTTTGTGGCAAATCGAAGGTCTAATCGCGCCGCTCACCCCGGCCACCGACGGCAAACGCCTCGCCTACTACGACGGCGACAAAATTCACTGCCTCGATGCCCTCACTGGCAAACCCGACTGGGTCAGCGCCGGCGAACCTCGCCGAAAACTCTACGAGTTCAACTTCGGACCCCGCTTGCTTTTCCATGACTCGCTCGTCCTCTATGCCGGCGGCGACGGCACCATGCGCGGTTTCGACGCCGCCAGCGGCAAACCTCTCTGGGAAGCTCCACATGAAAAATCCGGCTACCGCAGTCCCGAGGACCTCATCGTCAGCGCCGGCTTGGTGTGGAACGCCGGCACCACATCCGGCAGCCAAAGCGGTGAATTCATCGGCCGTGATCCGCTTAGCGGCCAGGTGAAACAACGCTTTGCGCCGGACGTGCCGCCGGATACCTATTGGTTTCATCACCGCTGCTACATTGCCAAGGCCACCGAAAAATTTCTGATCCCGTCGCGCACCGGGATCGAATACGTTGACACCCAAAACGAACACTGGAACCTCAACCATTGGGTGCGCGGTGCCTGCCTCTATGGCGTGCTTCCCTGCAACGGCCTCACCTACGCCGGGCCGCACGACTGCGCCTGCTACCCCGAGGCCAAGCTCTTCGGCATGAACGCCCTAGCCGCCAAGCCGAAACACCCGCTGCCCGCCCCCATCCCCGCCAGCGAGCGCTTGGAAAAAGGTGCCGCCTACGACGCCGTCCAACCCGCGTCCGTCGAGCCGACGGATTGGCCGACCTACCGCCATGATGCACAGCGCAGCAGCTTCACCAACCAACCGTTGGTCCCCGACCTCAGCCACGCTTGGGATGCCAAACTCGGCGGCCGCTTGAGCGCCCTGACCGTTGCGGGCGGCAAAGTGTTTGTGTCGCAGGTGGAAGCGCACACCGTGTATGCCTTCGATGCCGCGAGCGGCAAGCCGGCGTGGCACTTCACCGCCGGTTCGCGCGTGGACTCGCCGCCCACCTGGTTCGAGGGCTGCGCAATCTTCGGCTGCATGGACGGCAACGTGTATTGCCTCCGTGCCAGCGACGGTGAGCTGGTCTGGCGATTCCGCGCCGCGCCCACCGACATGCGCCACATGGCCTTCGAGCAACTCGAAAGCGTCTGGCCCGTCCATGGCAGCGTGCTCGTCGAAAACGGCATCGTCAGCTTTGTTTGCGGCCGTTCCTGCTTCCTGGATGGCGGGATGACATTTTTCCGCCTCGACGCCAAGACCGGCAAGCAACTCGTCGCCGTCGCCTATGACGGCAAGGACCCCGCCAGTGGCAAATCGCTCGCCGCTTTGCACAAGGAGCTGCAGATGCCCACCGCTCTCAATGACATCCTCAGCAGCGATGGCAAAGGCACGATCTATTTGCGCTCGCAGAAAATCGACGAGCAGGGGAAACGTTTTGAAATTGCCCCGGTCAGCGGCAACGCCGTCGTCCAAGGTGCCGCCCAAAAGGGCACTCATCCGCATATTTTCGCCGCCTTCGGCTACCTCGACGCCGAGTGGTTCCACCGGGCGCTCTGGATCTACGGCGAACATTCGGCCGGCGGCTACAGCGGCTACTTTCAGCCCGGCAAGTACGCGCCCACCGGCCGTATCATGGTCTTCGACGACGAAAACGTTTACAGCTACGGCCGCGAAGACAAGTACTTCAAGTGGACCACCAGCATGGAGCACACGCTGCATGCCTCCAGTAAAACGCCCCCCGATGTTGAGCCCACCCGCGGCGGCGGCGGCAAAGCCAAACCGGCGGCCAAGGCCGGACTAACAAACGGTGTGACCTTTCCCGAGGCCGACTGCCTCAATCCGGCTGGTGAGGCGCTCACCCTCGAATGTTGGGTGCTGCCGGACAGCGGCAGCGGCGTCATCATCAATCATGGTGGGGGCATGACCGGCTATGCGCTCGTCTTGCAGGAAAAAAAACCGGCTTTCCTGGTCCGTGCTGTCGGCAGCAAGCAACTGGTCACCATCAGCGCCAAGGAGCCTCTCGGTGAGGGCTGGCACCATCTCGCCGCCGTCCTTGGCAAGGATAAGTCGATGACTCTTTACGTTGACGCCCAAGCAGTTGCAACGGGGCAGTCGGCCGGGTTTCCCGGCCGGGCCAAGGCACCGCTGAGTTTGGGTGGCGGCGGAGCTTTTGTCGGCGGCGAGTCGCCCGGTCCTTACACCGGGATGTTGGACCAACTCGTCATCTATCACCGCGGACTCGCCGCCGCCGAGGTGCTGGCACGCGTCGCCCAGCCCGAAGGCAAACCCGTCGGTGAACCCGCCCTCGTCTGCACATTCGACAATGGCGACGCCCGCGACGAATCCGGCCACGGCTGCCATGGCGTGAGCAGTGGCGTGGACAGCGGCAAAGGGAAAGTCGGCGGTGCTCTGTGGTTCCGCGTTGCCGCCGCCAAGGGCAAGGGTGCCAGTCCGGCGACCCCGGCCGGTGGTCCGGTGCCAGCCACCCCGGAGAAGGGCAGTTTCGTCCAGAAGAAATGGGACGCGTACGTGCCGATTGTCACTCGGGCGATGGCGCTGGCCGGCAAGAGCCTGTTCATTAGCGGGCCACCGCACACGGTCAACGAGGAATACGCCTTTGAGCGGCTGGCCGCCAAAGACCCAGCGATCCAAAAGCAACTTGAAGAGGAGGACGCGTCCCTTGAAGGTCACCGGGGTGCCAAGCTTTGGATCATGAACGTGGAAACCGGCAGTCAAGATGGCAGCCTCGATCTCGACAGCCCGCCGGTCTGGGACGGCATGGTCGTCGCCCGCGGCAAACTTTATGTTGCCACGATGGACGGACAGGTGAAGTGTTTCGGCAAATGACTGTCCTTACCCGGCAACGCCGCGCCAGCCTCGCCCTAGCCATCGCTTTGGTGGCGGCCGCCGTTCCCACCACCGATGCCTGCACCATACCGGTCTTTCGCTTTGCCCTCGACCGCTGGGACGCGGATGCCTTCCGCCTCGTCATCCCGGCCGCCTGGAACACTCGCCCGGATTTGGTCAAATTGTTGGTTCCGCTGCGCGGCAACGGCGAGGCAAATGTCCGCATCGAGGAATCCCCCGATCCGACTGCCACCGATGCACAGCTGCTTTTTCCAAACACCGACGCCGCCCTGTGGTCCGGCAAACTCGACGCCGCCACTCTGGCACCCTTGCTAGAGTCCCCGGCCCGCCGAGAACTCGTCAAGCGCATCCTCGCTGGCGACTCGCTAGTCTGGGTCGTCTGCACTGGAACCTCCGACAGCGCAGAGGCCCAGCGCATCGAAAAACGCCTGCGTTATCTTGAGCAAGTCGCCACCTTGCCGACGCAGGACCCGAGCGATGCGGACAGCCAACCCGGCCCCGGACCGCCGTTGGCGCTGAGGTTTTCGGTGTTGCGGGTGGCGCTGGCCGACCCCGCAGAAAGGCTCTTTGCCGCCATGCTCGCAGGGCCGAACCACCAGGACTGGCTTGCCAAGGGTACCTCCTTTGCCGCCCCGGTTTTCGCCAAAGGGCGGGTGCTCGGTGCCTGGCCGCTGGCGGAGTTGGACGATCCCGCCATTGAGGACGCCTCGTTGTTTCTCATTGGCCGCTGCTCCTGCCGCGTCAAAGACTCCAACCCCGGCTGGGACGTGCTGCTCAATATCGATTGGCAACGGGCGCTGGCTCAAGTTGGCAAATCCGCCAACGCCCAGGCTGCCCCATCGGCAGAGGCAGCAGGCCCAATCACCGTGACTGCTGTCCCTTCACCCACCGCGGCAGACAGACCGCCAACCACAGGTTCTTTGCCGTGGCCGACTATCGGTTGCGTGGTGGTTGCCATCGTCAGCATCTTGGCCGGTGCCTTCCTCTGGAGAGTTGCTCCAATCAAACGCCACCCGTAAAGGCGCACCCCCAAAAAATGTTCATGCCCCGCAAATCCGCAGCACTCATTCTTGTAGCTATCGCCGTTGCCGGTCTCGGCCTGCTCCTGCTTCGTCGCGACCGGCGATCGCCGGACTTGCCCACTCTAACCGTCTATTGCGCCGCCGCCTTGAAAACCCCGGTTGAGGCCGCCGCCCGCCAATTCAGCACTGAACTCGGCATCGATGTCACCTTCCAATATGGCGGAACCGGCACCCTCCTCAGCCAACTCCAAATCGCCAAACAGGGCGACCTTTTCATCGCCGCCGACGACGGTTCGCTCGCCGATGCCGCCAGCCGCGGACTCATCGAGGAAGTCGTGCCCATTGCCCGCCTCCATCCCGTGATCGCCGTGTTCAAAGGCAATCCGAAAGCCATCCGCTCGCTCGCCGACCTCAGCCGTGGCGACGTGAAACTCGCGCTCGCCAATCCCGAATCCGCCAGCATTTCCAAGGTCACCCGCAAGCTGTTGGCGGCACAGTGGGAACCCTTCGCCGCCAAGGCCACCGTGATGAAACCCACCGTCACCGAAATTGCCGCCGACCTGCAACTCGGCACCGTCGATGCTGCCATCGTCTGGGACGCCATGCTGGCCCAGTTCAAGGGGCTGGAAGCCGTCGAGGTGCCCGAATTCGCCGGACATCACGAAACCGCCAGCGCCGCCGTGCTAGGTTCCTGCACCCAACCCCGGCAAGCCCTCCAATTCGCTCGGTTTCTCGCCGCCCCGGACCGCGGCGGCAAGCTTCTCGAACAGCATGGGTTCCGGCCGGCTGGGGGCGACGCCTGGACTCTCAAGCCCCAAATGATCCTCTACAGCGGCGGCGTCAACCGTCTCGCCATCGAAAAGCTCGTTCAGCAATTCTCTGACCGCGAGGGGGCTGATGTGACCACTGTTTTCAACGGGTGCGGCATCCTTTGCTCGGCCATGAAAACCATGACGGACAGCAACAACCCAAAGTTTCCTGATGCCTACTACGCTTGCGACGTCTGCTTCGTGCCGCCCGTCGCCAAGCAGTTTCCCGAAGCCGTCATGCTCACCGAAACCGATATCGTCATCGCCGTTCCCAAAGGCAACTCCCATCACGTCAATACCCTAGCCGATCTCGCCCAGCCGGGCCTGCGCGTCGGCCTGTGCAATGCCCAACAAAGTACGCTCGGCTTCATGACAACCGCCATCCTTCGCTCCTCAAATCTGTTGGAGAGCGTGCAAAAAAACGTCGTCGTCGAGGTGCCCACAGCCGATTTTCTTATCAACCAGATGCGGGCCGGCAGTCTCGACGCCGGCATCGTCTATCGCGTCAACGCGCAGGTTCAGGCCGCCCATTTCGATATCATCCCGCTGCCCGCCGACAAGGCGAAAGCCGTGCAGCCCTTCGCCGTACGCCACGATTCCCCCAACCACCGCCTCAGCGAACGCCTGCTCGCGTTTTTCAGGCGTCACCATCAATCCTTCGAGGACGCCGGTTTCGTCTGGCGCGGCGACCCGCAAGCCGTCCCCAGCGACCAACTGCCAATTCCGGAGTGGCTGAAACAAGATGGGCAATAGTCACGGAACGCCTGACCGGGTGGCGAAGACCTTCTCGATAAGCTAAGGCCCAATCTCAGGCGACGGGCCATTTGGTTTTGCTGCGTTGTCGCGGGCCATAACCGCCAACAGGGTGTAGTAGTTATCCACCAAAAAGCCTTCGTAACCCCAGGCGGTGCCGTCCCAGGCCCGCCAATCGTTGCTCAAACCGTTAGCGCCGGTTCCTTCAAATTTGCCTTGCTCGAAGGCATGCAGCATTGGCAAAAGCATGCGGTCGGCCTCTTCACGGCGCCCCAGGTCGTACAACGCAGCCAGCGTGAAGTAGGCAAAGCAGGCGGTAGCGCCGCCGTTTTCATAGCGTTGGAAGCCGTCGGCGTTATCCTCGCGAAGTCCGCCGCCGAAACGAGGTTCTTTGTGGGCATAATCCTTGCGGACCACGGACACCAGGTTTCCTGGCAAGCCCAGATCAAAACGCGTATAACCCACTTCGCGCATCTTGGCCAGCAGGCGATCCATGATGCCGTTGGCCTTGTCCTTGGGGACGAGACCGTAGTGGATGGCGATGCCATTGACGAATAGGAAATAGTAGTCGTGGAGTTGGCCGTCGGCGCTGCGCCACCCGGCTAGCACACCCGTGGCAGGATTGTAAAAGGTATCGTAGTAGGCAGCCCGCAATTTCTCCGCTGCGGCGTGGTAACGGGTCGCGTCGTCGCGGTTGTCCATGGCCGTAGCCATGCTTTCCATGCCCCGCAACGCGCGGTAGGCCAAGGCGTTGGCATAGGCATCTTCATGTCCGAAGCCGATGGTGTCCCACCAGTTAGATGGCCGCTTCTTGGGTTGCCCCTCGTTCCAGGAACCGGAATCTCCGGTGACGGAATCGTATTTGATCAGACCGTTGCCCTGCCGGTCGGTGGCCAGCATTTTGTCCGCCCATTGTCGGATGCCAGCGTAATGGGTTTGTAGCCAGCGCGGGTCTTTGTTGCCAAGCGTGCAGTCGTAGGCGGCAATGATCAATGACGGATAGGTATCGGCAGTCACCTCGGGAAAATCGCCATAGCCCGGCATGCCATAAGTTTTGGTCCCCGCCAGCACCTGGTCGAGGCTCTGGCGCATCATGTCCATCGCTGTTAGATTTTCCGCCAGCGGCGGAGTGTGCAGGGCAATGTCGGCATACTCGTAGTAGCAGAACCCGCAGGTGTCGCTGGCGGCATGGTTCGAGAGAACGCGGCGGCTGGGATTGAGTTGCAGCACGTTGAGCCAGTTCCGCTTGAAACCGTCGAAGCGCGCATCGCCGTCGATAGCCGCCACCGAAGGGAAAATCGTAGCGACTTCAAGCCGATATTCGACACGCGGCATGGCGGCGGTTGCTGCAGGAAACGTGACTTTGACGAACCCCTCGCCCGATTCGTAGCCCAACGATCCGGGACCGCTAACGCGGAACGTGCCGTGACCGGGAAGATGCAAGACGGCCGGCAACGACATGCGGCCGTCCGCTTGGAACAGCCCCAGCAGCGTGGTGTGGCAGCGAGTTGTGTCAAAGTCAAAGGTGACGGGGCCGGGTTGCTCGGCTGCGGAGTATTGCGAAACGAGTTGGATTGCGCGCTCCATCACTTCAAAGGTCCAACCTGGGGCCACGTCGTCGGGCGTGGTGGACCGGCGGTACTCGAGCCCGAAAGCGTTTGTTCGCGACTTGAAGGAGACAGCGGAATCCCCCGGCGGATGCAACGCGTTGTCGTTGCACTTCCCGTGGCCAAGACTATCGACGGCCAGCGATTCAATCGCCGGCTGCCGGGGCGACAGCGTGACCCCCAGAAACTGCGACACGTGAGATCCAGCGGCTAACAACTCCGGATGGTGTTTGCCGATCAAGGCCAGATCATCGGCGGATAGATCAGCGAGCGCCACGGGCTTATCCTGAGGCCGCCGGCCTTTCTGGTTGATGCGGTTGATCAGGCTCCAATTGCGGCCTAGGTCCTTGGGCTCCTCGGCCTTGAGATCATAACGTGTGAAGTCGATGACCTTGCCGGGGTCATGGGTTTGCCAGTCACGCAGAAGTGCCAAGCGGAAATCGGTGTTCATCAACCAGCGGATCTCCAAATTGGGCTCCGAGCCACCGATGCCGGTGCCGCGCTGCACAAATTGATAGTCCAGCCCTTGGTTGTCTGGATGCTCCCGCCGCCAGGCCTCGCCGAACTCGCCCTGCGTGACCAACCGGGCGTCGGGCCAGCGTTGCCGTATGTTCCGCAGCCACTGGGTCAGGCAGGGCAGAACCTCCGGGGGGAGTCCTTTGACCAGACTGATTTCCCAACAATTGGTGATCCATCCGAATCCGTTTCGTGCGAAGCCTTCGTCAAAGTGATTCGCGGTGACCGCCATCGCTTCGGCCATGCCTTTCTCCACCCCGAGATTGCGATACGATTCGATTGGTCCGACGCCAAGACGGCTGTTGAAACCGCCCTCAAAGCCGAATCGCCGGGCGCAGAGAAAATCGCAGGTCCAACCATCCAGATTCACGCAATCAATGAAGTCAGCCTTTCCCCGGGCGGGCTTGCAGACATGCTCGCGGCTCGGAAAATAGGGATAACTGATCGAGCCGTCGCCGTCTCCGTTGTCGATGCCGTATTGACTCCAGATCGTGCCCTGGCAGACATGGATGCCTTCCTCTTCCGCCAGATAGCGCAAATTCTCGGCAGCTAGAAAGCCGGCCACCAGGCTCTTGGGCTTGTAACCATCTCCAACCATTTCGCGCACTTTCAGCAAAGCCTCCTTGATGTCCTGGTTGACCTGGACCCTGGAACTGTACATCGGCGCAAAATACCCCCCGGGAATAAAGGTGATCTCATCGCCATACGTTTTGTGATAGCCGACCACCTGCTTGCGTATCGCAACATAATTCGGCCGCTCGTCATGGAGCGCTTGCCAGGAAAAGGCCCAGGTCACCGCCGCACCCGGAAACCCATTGCTGACAGCGTCGCGAAACGCCGCCACGGTTTCCGGCGTGTGAATGGCCGCTTCGTCGTCACCTTCGTTTAGGTTTCGCGCTGCTTCGATTTGGTTCACGCGAATCACCGTGTTCAATGTGAGAAAACGCCCGCCCTTTACCCTCAGAGGTCTCTCTGAGGACGGTTCGGATGCGGCCAATGTTTCTCCGACTAACAGCTTGAACATTACCAAACTTCCGAAAACGACGTTTCTGATTTGGCTTGCTGCTGAGGATCGCGTTTTGGCGGTGAATCGTTTCATTGTTAGCTTGTGAGTTCGGTGCCGGAGGCGGCTTTGGTGATCGTCGCGGAGTGCGAGCTGTTGACGGGAGTGAACAAGGCCAGAGCGAGATCGAGTTGATTCAGTGGGAAAATGTGCCTCATATCAATTCAGAAGGTTCATTAGTATAAAGTCGAGGGAGGTCCTGCGTAAAGCACGGATTCGGTCTTTGTTACCTTCTACTGCTGCCGAAGAATTCAATCGGCGTCCGTGAGCGCTTGATGATCGATGAAGGCTTCCTCGAGCAAGCGCTGGAGCAGCAGGGGGAAATGCAGACCCGCCGCCTGTGCTGCAAATGGCAGCAGTGCCCAGTCCCGGTCGTGCTCTCCGAATTCCAGCGAGCAGTTTGCATTGACTTCCAAGACAATGGGCTCGTCTTGGCGAAGGCGGATATCGACGCGTCCATAACCCTTGCAATGGCAAGCCCTGTAGGCGGCCAAGCCGACGGCCTGGCAGCGCCGGGCGACATCCGGGGGCAGAGCTGCGGGACAGGAGATGGTGAAGGCATCGTAGTAAGGTGATAGAAGATCCGCTTTCGCCTCATGGGTACGGATTTGGCGATCTGGCGGGAATAATTCGCCGAATACGACTTCTAGCGGTGGCAAGACCTCCGCCCGGTGGCCGGACCCAATCACCGCTACGGTAAGCTCCCGTCCCGCAATGAATTCTTCAACCAACGGCGAACCGTAAACCCGAAGCACCTCGGCCACCCGCCCGCGCAGTTGCTCCTCCGTGTCCACAATGGAATCCAGATCAATTCCACAGGAGCCAAAGGAATTGCTAGGTTTTACAATCAGGCGGCGGCTGCGTAGGTTCTCGTTCAAAGTTTGGTGTTCGCTTTGAAACACCTGTCCCAGGGGAATGGGCACTCCCGCTGCTGCAAGCACTTCCCGCATGCGCACTTTGTCGCAGGTCAACCCGTAGGCTGCGGACCGCGAACCGGAATAAGGCAGACCGCGTCGTTCCAGCGCTGCAATGGCCTCTACGCCAGGCAGTCCGTCCCGGTCCGGTCCGTTGCCGTCGCAGAGATTCAGAACCACATCTGCCTGCAGCCCGGCCACGACAGAGTCAACATTGGCAAGTCGCACCCGGAAGGGTTGCGCTTGGTGGCCGAGTCCTTCAAGGGCTGCCAGCACGCAACGCAGGGAATCCTCAGTGCGGACTTCCGTCTCTTTCTCGTCGCCTCTGCCAGCACCCGCTTGGGCCGGATCGCACAGGAGAACAGCTACTCGCCAGGGGAGGACGCACACGCGCCGATGTTTCACAATCCCGAGGCCATCGCAAGACAATAGTCCGCTTGCTTGCGACACTGGAAAAAAGACGTTTTTTTCTTGCAATCCCGGTGGATGTGTCTAGGTCCTCTGGGTGCGTGGCCTCATGGTGGGACCATGTGAGAGTTTGTGATCGTCACCAAAACCCAACCATGAAACCGGCTCAAGCACTCCGCTGTTCAAGGCAGAGTTGCGATTTCTCAGCTTGGAACTAACCCTCTGGAAATGGATTCACTCCCTGCACTGCCGGATGGCGCCGCGCCGGAGTCGGTCGAGAAACCGAATCTGGGCATGGCCGCCACATTCAGGCAATTATTCGGTTTGATAACGCGCTACCGGCTACACGCGAGCCTGCTGGCGGCGGCCCTCTTGATCGATGTGGCCTATGACACGACGCTGCCGTTGTGCATGAAGTTTGTGATCGACTACGCCATCGTGCCAAGGAGTTTTCAAGCGTTTGTGATGATCCTGATGGGTTTGGGCGGGGCGTTTGTGGTGGCAAGCGGCAGCGCAGTGGGTCGAGACTACCTATACGCGTGGCTCGGCGCACATGTCCTTCATGACTTGCGCTCGAAGATGTTCAGGCACCTCCAGTGGCTGTCGATGGATTTTTTCAGCCGCGAGAGCGGTGGCGATTTGTTGGCGCGTTTTTCCACGGATCTGGCCGCAGTGGAGAATGCGATGGTGATCGGGATGCCATCGGCGTTTTTGGCGGTGTTCAACATTCTGGTCAGCAGCACGGTGTTGGTTGTGCTGGAGTGGCGGCTGGCGCTGCTCTTGGGGTTGGCCGTGCCCTTCTGCGTCATTGGCCCCCGTTTGCTAGGCCCACGAGCGCTCAAAGCCGGCTACGACTTGCGCAGGGCACAGGCCGAGCTTGGCAACTTGGTTCAAGAAAACCTACAGGCGCAGCGCGTAGTCAAAGCCTTCTCCCTGCGAGTGGCGGCTCTCGACCAATTCCAGAAGCAATCGACGAAGATCCGGCGCAGCGGCGTTTCCTTCGGGTTTCTATGCTACGCCACGGAGCGCACGCCGAACATTGGCATGGGGCTGTTCAATGTGCTAGTGCTCGGGGTGGGGGGATTTCTCGCGTTTCACGGCGACCTCTCGGTGGGCTCGCTGGTTTCCTTCCAGGCGCTTTTTCTCAATGTCAGCATGTCGGTGCTTACGCTTTCGTCGTTTGCGCCCACGCTGCTGCAGGCCAGCGGTGGATTGCAGCGCATTCACGAACTATTGGACGCGCTGCCGCGGGTGGTGGAAACCCCCGACACCCTCATGCTCTCCCCATTGAGGCAGGACATCCGGTTCGAGGATGTTTCGTTCAGCTACGGCGGCTCACGGCCCAATTTGGAGGCCGTTTCACTGACCATTGCCAAGGGGGAGCGAGTGGCCTTTGTCGGCCCCAGCGGCTGTGGCAAGAGCACCTGCGTGAACCTGATCCTGCGTTTTTTCGATCCCGATCAAGGCCGTCTGTGTTTTGATGGCACCGACCTGCGCCTGGCGCATCTGGATTCGTTGAGCGGACAGCTCGGAGTGGTGTTTCAAGATAATTTCCTCTTCAACACGTCCCTGCGCGAGAATGTGCGCCTAGGCCGGGCCGAGGCGACCGATGAAGAGGTCGAGGCAGCCTGTCGGCTTGCCCAACTCCACGAGTTGATCTTGGCCATGCCCCAAGGCTACGACTCGCTGGCCGGCGAGGGCGGCAACCGGCTTTCTGGAGGCCAACGGCAGCGCATGGCCATTGCACGAGCGCTCATTCGCAAACCGAGCATACTGATCCTCGACGAGGCCACCTCGGCCCTTGATGCCGGCACCGAAGCCGCCATCAACCGCACTCTCGAACAACTCGGCCGCCAGCAGACGACCATCAGCGTCACACACCGGCTCGATCCGCTGGTGGGATATGATCGTATCTTTGTCTTCGATAGCGGCCGACTGGTCGAGGCAGGCTCGCACCGCGAACTGCTCGCCGCCGGCGGCCTCTATGCCAGGCTGTGGTCCAAGCAACACGCCGTCACCCTCTCAGCAGATGCCGAGGAGGCGCAAGTCGATCCCGAAAGTCTGCGCGAGATTTCCCTCTTCCGCGACCTCGACTTGGCCATGCGCGAGAAGATCGCCACCTTGCTGCGCATCGAAGAAGTTGCGGCCGGGACCGCCGTCATTCGACAGGGCGAATTGGGAGACAAATTCTTTATTCTGGCCCGAGGCCGGGTGCGCGTCATGGTGAAACCGCCGGATGGGATTGAGCGCCAGGTGGCGGTCATGAGCGATGGCGACACATTCGGCGAGGTGGCATTGCTTGAGGACGCACCCCGAAATGCCACCGTGATTACCGAGGCCCTCACGGTTTTTCTAACCCTGCGCAGGGCGGCTTTCGAGCGTTTGCTTCACAATCACCCCGCCATCCGCGCATCGATCCACGCCCAGGCGCAGCAACGAATCCATCCCCCTGCCACCAGCGCATGAAAATCGTCCTTTTGTATAACCAAAAGCCGACTTGCAACGGCGAAGGGCCACAAGCCCCCGACACCTATGCGGAGTGGGACACCCCGCAGACGATCCAGGCGGTTGCCGAGGCACTGGGGCAGCGCTACGAAGTGGTTGCCCTCGACTGCAGCCTGGCCGAGCTGCCTCGACTCGTGAGCCGGTTAATTTTGGAACAACCGGACATTTGTTTCAACATGGTTGAGGGCATGGGTGCCCCCAGCCGCGAGGCGCAAGTGCCCGCTCTGCTGGAAATGTTAGGGCTGCGCTATACCGCTTCCGATGTATTAACCTTGGCCACCACCCTTGACAAAGCCCGCACCAAGGAAATCCTTGCCGCTCACCTCGTTCCCACTGCCGACTCCTGGCTAGTTCGCACGCCGTCGGAGCTGCCGACGTTGTTGGCGCAGAACCCGCCGTTTCCGCTAATCGTCAAGCCCATCCATGAAGGCTCTAGCAAGGGGATTTTTGAACGCTCGGTGGTTGGCAGCGAGGCGGACTTGCTGCGTCAGGTGTGCGAAGTGACTGACAGCTATGGCCAGCCGGCGTTGGTGGAAGCCTTCCTGCCCGGACGTGAGTTCACGGTGGCTTTGCTAGGCAACGGTGCCGCCGTGGAGGTCCTGCCCATCGTCGAGATTCTGTTCGACCACCTGCCCAAAGACTGCAAACACATCTACTCCTATGAGGCAAAATGGCTGTGGGACGTTCCGTCGCAACCGGTTGAGGTCTTTCATTGTCCCGCTAAATTGGACCCGGCACTGCAGTCAGAAATCGAGACCCTTTGCCGTCGCGCCTATCACGCCTTGCGCTGCCGAGACTGGGCACGCATCGATCTGCGCCTGGATGCGGCGGGACGGGCGCATGTCTTGGAAATTAACCCACTCCCTGGCATTCTTCCCGATCCGGCCGAACATTCCTGCTTTCCCCTGGCCGCTCGCACCGCAGGTTTGGATTATGCCCAACTGATCAACCGTGTGCTGGATGTGGCCCTGCTGCGTTATGGACTGCTGCCCGTTGCGGAAACGACGATGAAACCTGACTAAGCCATGATATCCGAAGGTGATCATTTGATTCCTGTGATGGTTCGGCTTCGCATCGAAGAGCGCAACGAAGCGGAAAAGATTCGCACGATGCATGTCCTCTCCGCACGCGGGGACCTCGCGCCTCTGGACGGTTTTGCCAGCGTCAATTTGAAACCCGAATATGCCAACATCGCCCATTTCAACAAGCTTCGCACTGTCACAGTTAAGGCATTCTCGGTCTTTGGCGAACTTCCGTCCAATGTATTGAAACGTGCCCGCCCGGTGATCGACCGCATTAATTTGCCGCCTGGCTGCAAACTGGAATATGCGGGTGAAGCCAAGGAACTAAGCAAAAGCAGGATTGAAATGGGCCGTGTCATGCAAATTTCGCTTGCGCTCATTGCGCTGGCGATGGTCATTCCGCTTACAGCCGTGCACATCTTCGGCCTGCTCTTCGCCGTGCTGCTGACACTGGTGTTGTTGCCGGTGCTTTACTTCATTTTTTGCGCGAAACTGCGCTGGATCAAATGAGAGGTGCACAGTCAAAATTGAAGGAAGCGTTTCGGATTGCGGCTGTTGCCGGAAGCAACCCATCGAAGATGAAATTCACCAATCATCGTTCGCATATCGTGGTGATGATTTGCGGGGTCTTCACGCTGCTGTTAGTGATATTGGGGTCACGCGGATTTGTGCCGTTGCAGCAGGCGGAATGGTTCGCTCAGGACTGGCAGGCCCGACTCGGCCGCAAAACCGCGCTGGATGATCGCCTCGTTCTGGTTGGCATTGACAAGCCGGTTTATGGGGCGGATTTCAGCGATGAGGAGCTGCAAGGCGAGCCCGTGCTACGGGATTTGCAGGAGAATTTTCCGTGGTCACGTGACGTTTGGGCTCGGCTAATCGAAAAGCTCGCCGGTGCCGGAGCTAGAGTGATTGTCTTGGATCTCGTGTGCGCCTCGGCTGGCCCGGGCGACGATGCCCTCCATCAAGCGCTTGAAAAATTCAAAGATCGTGTCGTCATTGGCTATGATATCAACGTCGGGCAAACCGAGCGCGGGGAGTTCAGGGAATTGTTGCTGCCAAACGCGGCCATCCTGCCATCGGACGCGACACATTCACCCGTCGAAGACGAGCGGCTGGGGTATGTCAACATCTGGCCGGATTTCGATGGCGTGCTGCGGCGGGTGAATTTTCGTCAGACCAGTGCGCAGGTTGGCGAGCTGGTTCCAGAGGGCGTGGTGCTGGAATCGCTTGACGGGCGGGTGCTGCGGAAGTTTGGCCGAGCCGACGCCATACCAACTGATTTCCGCTCGCGGATGTTTCGCTACACGGCTGCGGCTGGCTCCGGGTTTCGGCCATACCCGGTTGGCGACATTCTCTCGCCAAAACTCTGGAAGACGAATTTTGCCAGCGGCAATGACTTCAAAGGCAAGATTGTACTCGTCGGGCCGACCGCCGGAATCTTTCATGATGCGCACGACACGCCTTTCACCAATCCCAAACAGATGGGTGGACCGGAAATTCACCTGCAAATCCTCAACGCCGCTCTGCATGGCGAATTTCCCAGCGAACTCTCCCCAGGGGCATGCAGTTTCGTACTCACGCTCACCGGCGTGGCCGCCGCCGCTTTGGCTTTTCTCGTTAGGCAACCCGGACGGCGTCTGCTCTGTGTCTTGGGAGTTGCGGTCGCTTATGTGGGTTTGGCACAATTGTTGTTTGACCGGGCCGGAATGGTGCTTCCGGTGGCCGTTCCTCTGATGCTCATGACAGTTAGCAGCCTGGGAGTCCTCGCCTATGATTTTGTGCTGGAACGTCTGGAGCGTTTCAAATTGCGGCACACGATGGGACTTTATTTTTCGCCACGCGTGCTTGAAGCGGTGCTGGCCGACCCCGGATCGATGCAACCGCGCCGCGCCGAGGTCACCATGCTCCTAACCGACCTGCGTAACTCCACCCCGCTGGCTGAAGTGCTCGGCCCGCAGGGAATGTTCGAGCTGCTCAACCGCGTGTTCGAAGCGCAAACCAACGCCATCATGAGCGAGGAGGGGAATTTGGAGCACTTTCTCGGCGACCAGTTTTTGAGTTACTGGGGAGCGCCGCAAGCGCAGCACGACGCCACCGAGCGTGCCAGCCGAGCCGCGATTAAATTGATCACTGCGATGGAGAAACTCCGCCCCACGCTCTCGCCGCAGGTGCGGGACTTGTTTGGTTACGGTGTGGCGCTGCACAGCGGCGGAGTTCTGGTTGGTAACAAAGGCTCGGCCCGGCGGCTCGACTATGGTCTGGTCGGCGACAGCGTGAACGAAGCTGCCCGCATCGAAGCGCTTACCAAGATATATGCTGTACGCTTGCTGGTTTCGGGCGTGACTGTCGCACGATGCAATAACCTTGGCACGCATCGGCTGGTGGATCGGGTGATTGTGAAAGGCAAGAGTGAGCCTGTGGAGTTGTTCGAGTGCGAGAACCCCAGCACCCCCCAGCAATTCGCAGAAATTTGCCGGACTTATCACACCGCATACGTCGAATATGCTGAGGGCCGGTTTGCCGCAGCGCAGGAGCAATTCGATCGACTGGTGCGGGAATTTTCCGATGGTCCCAGCCAAACTTTGTCCAATCGCTGCGCTCAACTCAAGACGCAGCCGCCGACCAAGTGGAACGGTATTTGGAAAATGGACGAAAAATAGCCAATGAAATTCCCATCACTCATATCAGGGTTGCGTCGCGACCGGATTCCCCCTACGGATTGCGCAAGCCATTGAGTTGCATGACCCACCAACCACAGCAGACGGCAGTCGATCAATCGCCAGGCCACACATCGGGCATTCGGCAAGCCGTGCTGCGTGTCGCTGCCGCGTTGCGGGCACGCTGGGGCGTGGGGTTGCTCATTTTCAGCGGGCTGCTGCTAGAGATGGCGTTTAACTCCGCAGTTCCGCTGAGTTTCAAATACCTCGTGGACTATGCAATCATCCCGCGCGATGAAAAAATCCTTGTCGCTATCCTCACCGGATTGGCTGGTGGCTTGATCGTTGCATCCGCAGCAGGTCTCGGCCTTGATTATCTATATGCCAAATTCTCAACCGCTGTCTTGAATGATCTCCGCTGGCAAATGTTCACTCATCTTCAGCGACTCTCGATGAATTTCTTCGCCCGCTCACAGGCCGCAGATATCACGGCACGCTTCTCAAGCGACCTGGCGTCGTTTGATCACGCCCTTGAGTTGGTATTGGATGGATGCGTCCTGCCAGCCCTGGATATTGCTTTGACCGTGGTGCTGTTGTTCATGCTCGACTGGCGCCTCGGCCTCATTGCCATGCTGGCTCTGCCCGCGTGTCTGTTAGGACCCCGACTGATCACCCCGCGCGCCACGGCGGCAGGCTACCTGCGCAAGAAAAGCGAATCTCAAACGGCCAGCTCGGTTCAGGAGAATATTTCTGGTCAATCCGTTATCAAGGTATTCGGGCTGGAGAAATCCATGCTGGCACGGTTTGCCGAACGGCTCGCGCATCAGGCCAGGGTCTGCTTGCGGGTTAATTTCCTCAGCTCGCTCATCGAACGCACCGCCTACATTGGCACGCTCGTCGTGCAGGTGCTGGTGTTGGGTGTGGGTGCCCACATGGCGTTTCACGGCCAACTCTCCATCGGCTCGCTGGCTGCGTTCCAAGCCCTCTTCGGCAATTTCATCAACTCGCTGGCAAGTTGCACTCACTTTTATCCGACCCTGGTTCAAGCCGGCGCGGGTATGCTACGCATTGAAGAGTTGCTCGCGGAAAAACCGGGGATTGTCGATTCGCCTGGTGCACGGCCCTTGCCTCGCTTGTCGCAGGAGATCCGTTTCAGCGGCGTGAAATTTGGCTACACTCCAGCGCAGTTAATTCTCGATGATGTGAGTTTTGTCATCCGTGCCGGACAATCCGTCGCCTTTGTTGGCCCGAGTGGTTCGGGCAAGAGCACGGTACTGACCATTCTTGCCCGCTTCTATGAACCGGACGCCGGCAGCGTGGCATTCGACGGGCTGGAGCTACGGACGGCCTTGCAGGACTCGCTGCGCGGTCAGCTCGGCGTGGTGTTTCAGGAAAGTATTCTGTTCAACACCACCATCCGCGAAAATATCCGCGTCGGCAAGCCGGATGCCAGCGACGCAGAAATTGAAGCCGCAGCCCGCACCGCCGAAATGCACGAAATCATCATGGCCATGCCAAAAGGCTACGATACTTCCGTGGGCGAACGCGGTGGACTTCTTTCCGGCGGTCAACGCCAGCGCATTGCAATTGCCCGGGCACTGCTCCGCAACCCCCGGGTGCTCGTGTTGGATGAAGCCACCTCCGCACTTGATGCCGCCACCGAAGCCTCCATCAATCACACGATTGAGCGTGCGGCGCAGGGGCGCACCTTGGTGTCCGTCACCCATCGGCTGGCTGCCATCACTCACATGGATTGCATCTTTGTGATAGAGGCTGGACATCTAGTCGAACAGGGCCGTCATGAGGAACTCCTGGCCTTGCGCGGCGTGTATTCCAGCCTTTGGCAAAAGCAGCAAGGCTTCGTGATCGCGCAAGACGGTGCCGCCCGGGTGGAGGCTTCCCGCCTGTTGGCCATCCCCATGTTGCAATCCCTTGATCACGCCGTGTTGGAGGAACTCGCTCAACTCTTCATCACAGAGCGCTGCCTGGCAAATCGTGACGTGTTCCGCGAAGGCGATCCAGGCGACAAATTCTATATCATCGTCCGTGGCAGAGTGACCGTCTGGGTCAACATCCCCGATGGCGGCCAGCAACAACTCCGCACGATGGACGATGGTGATCACTTCGGTGAGATCGCGCTGATGGAAGATACCCCGCGCACGGCAACCGTTCGCACCAGCACCGATTGCACTTTTCTAACATTGGCCCGCGACCCCTTCCTCAAATTGTTGCAACTCGAGCCGAAACTCCGCGAAACATTCCAGAAAATCGTTGCCGAGCGGCTCAAGGCGTCAGCAACGCATCTCCAATCATGAGCCAGCAAGCCGCTGGGTGGCGCAGTGCCACTGTTGCCTGATTCTCACAGCCACCTCAGGCATGACCAGTTGACCAGCAGATGGAGGGTGTTGTCGGCCACGATCAGGAGGGTTGCGGCGAGCCAGGGTTCAAGATCTTTCGGGTATCCGGTGGCCTTGCAGTTGCGCCAAGCAAAGCGCTCGCACTCGTTTTTCCAGGGATCTTCCCGCTGCGTGCCATCCTCGGTGCCGACCGCGTTGCCGCTGCCAATTTTGCGGCACAGCCACTTTGGCCATAGCCCAAACCCTAGGTTCTTGGCCCAGATCACGCGGCGCGCCAACCCCCACCGGTCGATCACAAAGTGGCTGCCGCAGATAAGGGACCACGCGGCCCATGACGGACCTAACAGCCAGAACGGCAACGCGTAAACGAGAGCGTGGAAACCGGCCCAAAAACTAGACCCGCGCTTGCCGGCAGCCATAGGCTCGCTTTGCAAGATGAAATCGCCGAGCAGGTGCAGGAGCAGTTGAATCATGCGGTTTCAGGTGGGTGGCAAGCGCGTTGGGTGGGACCAGGTTCACGGGGAAGCACCCCATGCCGCGAATACTAGGGCACGCCGGACCCTCCCGGCGACAGTTCGGTGATCGCAGGAGGGCTGATGACCGGTGGCACGGTGTCAGAGGCAGCCGCAAATTTCAACAGTAAACCGCCCGGGCCGCTCTCTAACGGGCTCACCAAAGTCGCGCCCGGAAAGTCCAAAGGGTTCGCCCAATGATTGAACCCATTTGCGGCGGCGGGGGCGGCGGGGGCAGCTCTATCCGTTGGATCGGTACCGGACAACGGGCCCTTCTGCTGCGATCGGTTGCCCGTCTGGGGCACCAGTCCGGTGGTCGTCCGTGCGGTGATATCCAAGCCCAAGCTGGCCACCGGCAAGGACACTAGCTCGGTCAATTCGCCGGCGGCGATGCGCTGGTCTTGTTGGAGAATCGCAGCTTCGATCAGCGGCGCAGACGCCAGTGGACGGGAAAAACCCACCACACCCAGCAATATCGGCGCAAGTTGTCCCAACTTGAAATTCCGCACCGCGCCCATGGCGTTGCCGTTGGCTGCCACGATGACCATCTGCCCTGGCATCAGGGTGACAAGCTGGCCGTTTTGCAGCGTCACCTTCACGCGGCCCTCGAGATCGACCACTTTGAAGCCACCGTCTGGCAGCACCTCGGCCAGCACGGTGGTCCCTAACACCGCAGCAGCACTCCCTCGGTATTTAATTGTGCCGCCACCGACCCCGGCTGGCGCGTGGAACAAAACCCCCCCTTGCTTGAGCTCAATATCCCTGCCGCTAGCCGCAAAGGTGAAGGTGGTGTTCGCCCCGACCCGTGTGATGGTGTGATCCTTGGCCGTCAATTCCACGCGCGAATCCAGCCCGGTCCGCACCAAGTCGGGCACTTTGAACACCTCTTGCGTCCGCGCCGGGATTCCCGCCTTGTTCGTTGCACTGATCACATTCGCCTCGTGGACGATCTCGGTGAACGTGCTTTCCGTTAGGGGTAACGCTCCGAGCGCCGGCAAATTGCCTCCAACGAACCACCCTGCAAGCACCAACGATGTTTTCATAATTGTTAGGAATGACGCTTGCCCAAGAACGACTACCCGCCGCTCGCGGTACGAGAAATGAAACAGGGTTGCGGGAGCATGCGGATGGGACGGGTTCGGGGCTGGCAGTTTGAGATAGGCTCGCGGATGATAGTTTGGAAGAATCCATGCAGCGGCGGCCGACGCGTGCCACCTCGCCCGCGAAAATGACCAGCCGTCCGCTAAAGATGAATTAAAGGTCTTTTTGGCACCGTTGCAAGGCGTTTTTTTCATTTCGTGCCCACTTTTTGAACCAACCCGGGCATTTCTCCCGAGGAACATGCCCCGGGAACGCCGAGTTCCAGCTCGGCAAGAAGCTGCTTTTCAGGCCAAGTTCCTCAATTTTCCACATCCTCAGCGAGCTTCGAGTTCTTGTATTGAAAATTGATTCGGGCATCGTCAGATGTAAATCAGTCCCTCAATAATGTCTGATAGTGTTCTCTGAGTTCTGGGAAACTCACGCCGTAGAAAACGCTGATGTATTGCTTACCCTGTCCCATGCAATGACTGTCGAGGTCAGCCACCGACAGCCGCGACGAGCCCGTGCTGTGCGAAGATTCGCCGCGCCATCTCGAGGTCCTCGGCAGGGGGTTCCTGCATTTCGCCACCGTCAAACTGCTGGCCTAGCTTGCTGTACTTGTGGGCTGCGATGTTGTGATAGGGCAACAAGCTGACGTGTTTTTTGGGACCGGCAAGGGCGGCGACGAATTGTGCGGTGTGGCAGAGGTTGGCCTCATCGGCATTGACGCCTTTGATGAGGGGGATGCGGATGTTGATATGGGCACCGCTATTGGCGAGCACCTGGAGGTTAGAGAGAATTCGCTCGTTGCTCACGCCAGTGAATTGCTTGTGCCGGTCCGAATCCATCAGCTTGAGGTCATACAAAAACAGGTCGGTGCGCTTGGCCACTTCCAGCAAGGTTTCCAGCTTGCTCAAGCCCGTGGTATCCACCGCCCGGTGGATACCTTCACGACCGCAGGCGTCAAGCAGCTCTATCAAAAAGTCGGATTGCATCATTGGTTCGCCGCCGGAGATGGTCACGCCACCCTGTGAATGGTCCATGGTGACGGTTTCGCGGCGGATCACCTTCATCATTTCCTCCACGCTCACCTGTCGGCCGGACATTTCGATGGCCTTGGTTGGGCAGACTGCGGCACAGATGCCGCAGAGTTTGCACAACTCTGCGTCGGTGACAATGCCGTCAGGTGTGAGCCGCAGCGCCTGCTGAGGGCAATTATCGACACAAGTGGAACAGCCAATGCACTTGGTTTTAGCATAGAGTTTCTGGAGGTGCGGCGACATTCCCTCGGGGTTGTGGCACCAGGCACAACTCAGCGGACAACCTTTCAGAAAAATGGTGATCCTGATGCCCGGGCCATCATTGATGGAGTAGGGCTTCACATCGAATATAACAGCCATGGTGTGCGTCGCAGCCGGGGAGGAGGGTTTAGAACGCCTCGTTTTGCGTCCGGTCGATCACTTCCTGCTGCAAGTCGCCATTCATGTCGTTGAAATAATCACTGTAGCCAGCCATTCTAACCAGCAAGTCCTTGTATTCCTCGGGATGTTGTTGGGCCATCATCAAGGTGGCGGTATCCACGATGTTGAACTGGACGTGGTGGCCGCCCAAGGTGAAGTAACTTCTAATGAGTTGGCCTAGGCGCAGGATGTCCTCCTCCCGCTTCAGCAGGCTGGGCAAAAAGCGCAGGTTCAACAGGGTGCCGCCCGACTTTGTCTGGTCCAGCTTGGAGAGCGAACGGATCACTGCGGTCGGGCCATGGGTGTCGCTGCCGTGCGATGGCGAGGTGCCGTCTGAGATGGATTTGCCGGCGAGACGGCCGTTAGGGGTGGCACCCATCACCTTGCCGAAGTAAATGTGGCAGGTGGTGGAAAGCATGTTGAGGTGGAAACTCTCACCCTTGGTATTGGGCTTGCCGTCGATCGTCTTGTACAAATCTTCATACACCCGCAGGGCGATGGAATCGGCGTACTCATCGTCATTGCCGAAAAATGGCGTCCGGTTGAGGATGAACTGGCGCAATTTTTCCTCGCCCTTGAAGTCCTTCGCCACCGCTGATAGAATTTCATCCATGCTGTGGGATTTATCCTCAAACACATGCTTCTTGAGGGTCGTCATGCTATCAGTGACGGTGCCCAGACCGGTACACTGGATGTAATTCGTGTTGTAGCGCGGCCCGCCGTTGTAATAGTCCCGGCCCTTCTTGATGCAATCATCGATGACCACCGATAGAAATGGCGCCGGCGCATACTTGGCGAACATCCGGTCGATATAGTTGCTTACTCGCACTTTTTGATCGACGATAAATTCCAGCTGCTTCAGAAACGCCTGATAGAGTTGCTCAAAATCCGTGAAGTCCCGAGGATCACCGCAATCGATGCCGGCCAGCTTGCCGGTCACCGGGTCGATGCCGCGGTTGAGCGTCACCTCAAACACTTTAGGCACGTTCAGATAACCGGTGAGCAGGAAGGCTTCCTTGCCGAAGGCTCCGACCTCGATGCAGCCGCTGCAACCGCCCTCGCGGGCATCGGTGATGGACTTGCCCATGCCGACCATTTCCATGACATAGACATCGGGATTGAAAACTGAGGGATAGCCGTGGCCCTGGCGGATGACCCGGCAGGCGGCGTTGAGGAAGCGCACGGGTGTTTTGGCGCTGACATGCACCGAGTTACCGGGTTGCAGGACGTGGAGTTCTTCGACGACTTCCAGCAAGATATAGGAAACCTCGCTGACACCATCGGAGCCGTCGGCCTTGATGCCTCCGATGTTGATGTTCGTGAAGTCATTGTAGGTGCCGCTCTCGCGGGCGGTAATGCCCACTTTGGGAGGTGCTGGCTGGTTGTTGACCTTGATCCAAAAGCAGCAGATGAGTTCCTTGGCGGCATCTCGGGTGAGGGTGCCGGCGGCAATTTCGCGCTCGTAAAACGGTGTGAGATGTTGGTCGAAATGGCCCGGGTTCATGGCGTCCCAGCCGTTGAGTTCGGTGATGGTGCCCAGATGCACAAACCAATACATCTGGATGGCTTCGCGGAATGTGCGCGGTGCGTTGGCCGGCACCCAGCGACACACTTCGGCAATCTCCAGCAACTCAGCCTTGCGTTGCGGATCGCTCTCGCTTTGCGCCATTTCTTCCGCCTGCTCGGCATGCCGCCGGGCAAACACGACGACCGCATCACAGGAAATGGCCATCGCTTTTAGTTCCTCGGCCTTATCGGTGGCTTCAGGGTCGCTCAGATAGTCCAGCGAATCGAGGTGGGCCTGGATGTCGCGCTTGAAATCCAGCATGCCCTTGACGTAGATTTTCCCGTCGAGCACGGTGTGGCCCGGTGCGCGCTGCTCCATGAACTCAGTGAAAAGACCGGACTCGTATGCCCGGCGCCAAGCGTCCGGCACGTGGTTGAAAATGCGCTCCCGCATGGTGCGTCCTTGCCAGTATGGGATCACCTCTTCAGCATAGCGGGCGATGTCCTCGGCAGCCACATGGTAGCGCTGCTGGTCGCGGGTGTTGAGGACGTGAAAATCCTCGACGGAATGGCAGGTCAGTTCTGGAAACGTCGGCACAGCCTTGGGCAGCGGCCCGCGTTCGCCAACGATCAATTCATCTTCGCCAAGATACAGGGTTTTCTTCTCGCAATGATCCAAAAATTGCAGCGCCCGCATCACCGGCACCGAATAACGGCCGTTGTTAGCCTGATAGAACGCCGTCTGGTGCAAGGCCCGCTCAATACTGATGGATGGCTCACACTCGAAACTTAGCTTGCGCAAGCGCTGGATGCGCGGGTTCATCCCCGGTCCCACACCCTGCGGTTTGACGACATAAAAATTGCCCTCGGCATGGGGCTGGCGCTCAGGAAGAACTGCTGGGGCTGCGGCGGACGGTGAGTGGTGCATCGGATCGGAAGTTAGGCGGGTAGAGGCGACGGCAAAAAAATAGGACTCCCAGCGGGATTTCCAAGGGATTTCTTGGGTGTTTTTTTGGGTGACCGGAGGAAGGTTCTCCAGATTGGACGCCCGCACAAGCCGTAAACCGCCCATGTCAGCAGCGCATGGGGGAATGGTGGCGGGGGCGGCACGCCTTCCGCCAATCATACGACAGGCTGGAAGCCCGTCGTCCATGACAGGCTGGAAGCCTGTAGCACGCAGCCCGCAGGCGGAACTTATAGCAATGACATTGCGATCTGCGGTTTTCCTGTCATAGGCTTTCCCCCGTGATCGCTATAATCTATGGCCGCATTC